>NZ_CP083451.1:3915000-4215000 GCF_020080045.1 Comamonas odontotermitis | reverse complement strand
TGTGCGAGATGTAGCGCAGGCTGGGCGCGCCGTGCGCGCGGTGCGGGTCGTTGGCCAGAATGGGGCGGCCGGTCGTGGTCATGCCGGGCGCAATGGTCCAGTTGTTGCTGCCATAGCTGGCCAGGGTGTTGGCATCGGGCTGGTTCAGAGTGGATTCGGACAGGGCCAGCAGCTGTTCGGGGGCCATATCCTGTGCGGAAACCTTGACGTTTTCCTTGGTAAAGCGCGGGCTGGCAGTGGCGAGGGCATAGGCGCGCTTGAGCTCCTTGCCGGGCAGGCCGCACACTTCCAGCCCCTCTGGGATCTGCGGTTTCACATCAGGCACCAGTTCGCGGCGCAGCCAGTCCACGCGGGCGCCGTTCTGCTTGCCATCGCAAAAGGCCTGGGCGCGATCCACCTCACCGGTGAAGTTCAGCGTGAGACCGTGGTGGCGGATGCGCACCGTGTCTTCTGCGGCCCATTTGGCGGGCTGGTAGCCCAGCAGTTTGAACTCCTCCGGCAGCAGGCTGGGGTCTGCCTGGGTCTGCGCCACAAAGGCATTCACCCCTGCGACAAAGGCTTCGGCCACTCGCTTGGAGTCCGAGCCATAGGCCAGCCATTCGCGGTACATGTCTCCGCGAAAGAGCACGGCCCGCGCCGCCTTGTCGCTCTCGACCCAGGCCGGGCCAAAGTCCCGGGCCATTTCGCCCAGGCCGCGCTTGCGCCACAGATCCATCTGCCACAGCCGGTCGCGGGCGGCCATGTAGCCCTGCACCACAAAGGCGTCGTAGGTGGTGCCGGCATAGATGTGCGGCACGCCCCATTGGTCGATCAGCACTTCAGCCGGTTTTTCCAGCCCGGCGATCTTGGCCTGGCTCTGCGAGGTGGGAGCGGTTCCCAGCGAGCTGCAACCTGTAGCCACAAGCGCGGCAGCAAGTGGCAGTGCCAGAAGCCGCGCGCGGCGCGGTATGGAGGAAGGGAAGGCAGGGTGTTGGCGTGGCACGGTGTCGTCTCCTCGTTGTGAGGCGTCCACATTGCCACGAGGCGGCATGCCGCGCTATCGCCTGCGCGGCAGTGCTGGCGTCAGGAGATCGTCAACACGTTTTAAGCGCCCGTCTCCGGCTCTACCAGTACCGACGCATCGGTGTAGATCAGCCCCAGCGGAAAGCGCTGCCCGGCCAGGTAATCGTTCAATGACTGCAGCACCAGCGGGCTGCGTAATTGACCTGCATCATGGGCGGCCTGTATCTCGTCCTGGGTCATCCACACCGTGCGGCGAATACCATCGTCCAGCGGCTGGCCTTCGTGGAAGGCGCCCAGGGTGCCGGTGAAGGAAAAGCGCATATAGGTCGTGTCCGTGCCGGTCTTGGTGCGGACAAAGCGATTCATATAGACGCCCAGCAGCGCCGTGGGCTTGAAATCGAATGCGGTCTCTTCCAGCACCTCGCGCGCGCAGGCCTGGATGGGCGACTCACCAGGGTCCAGATGCCCGGCAGGGTTGTTCAGGCGAACACCGTCCGAAGTGTCTTCTTCTACCAGTAAAAAGCGGCCATCACGCTCGATAATGGCGGCCACGGTGACATTGGGTTTCCAGCGGTGGGGCATGCGCGCATTATGGGTGAAGTCGAATGGGGCACGCTGCCAGTGTGCGGTTTTTAGGGTCAATACCAAAGCTGGCGCTTGTGTATGGGGTGCGGATAGCTATCAAATTATGAGTGATGGTGTTTACCCCAATTTCCGCAGGCGAGGCAGCGTTATGGCTGCAGGGCTTTGGGAGCAGCGCTAGGATAGAACCATGCAGAACAACAACGTCCCCGCCATCCCCGCCCAAGCCATCTATGCCGAGCGCCGCGCCCAGGTCGCCCGCCAGTTGGGCGAGGGTGGCATTGCCATCATTCCTACGGCGCCGGAACACCCGCGCAACCGCGACAGCGACTACCTGTATCGCCACGACAGCTATTTCTACTACCTGACGGGTTTTACCGAGCCGCACGCAACGCTGGTGATCACGGCTGATGGAAAAAGCACCCTGTTCTGTGCGCCCAAGGATCTGGCGCGCGAAATCTGGGATGGCTACCGCCTGGGGCCCGATGCCGCCGTGCCAGCGCTGGGTGTGAGCGAAGCCTTTGCCATCACGGAGCAGGATGCACGCATGGCCAAGATGCTGGAAAACCGCACGGTGGTGTGGTATCCGTTTGCCATCCACCCGGGGCTCGAAGGCGTGGTTGCCAAGTGGCTCAATGCCGTGCGCGCCCGTACCCGCTATGGCGCCTTGGTGCCCGAGCAGCAGCGTGACCTGTGTGCGATCCTGGACGAGATGCGCCTCATCAAGGATGCGCACGAAATCGCCATCCTGCGCCGCGCAGGTGCCATCAGTGCGCGCGCCCATGTGCTGGCCATGCAGCGCTCTGCACGCATGCTGCGCGCAGGCAAGGATGTGCGTGAGTACCACCTGGATGCCGAGCTGCTGCAGGCCTTTCGCGAGCACGGTTCGCAGTACCCGGCGTACGGCTCCATCGTGGCGGCAGGGGCCAATGCCTGCGTGCTGCACTACCGTGCGGATGCCGCGCCCGTCAGAAGCGGTGATCTGGTGCTGATCGATGCCGGCTGTGAGCTCGACGGCTACGCCAGCGACATCACCCGCACCTTTCCGGCCAATGGCAGATTCAGCGGCCCGCAGCGCGCGCTGTACGACCTGGTACTGGCCAGCCAGGATGCCGCCATTGCACTTGCCGTGCCTGGCAAGCGCTTCAATGACATGCATGACGCCACGGTGGCGGTGCTGGCGCAGGGCATGCTGGACCTGGGCCTGCTGGACGGCAACAAGGTCGGCAGTGTGCAGGACGTGATCGAGAACCGCAATTACTTCCAGTTCTACATGCACCGTACCGGCCACTGGATGGGCATGGATGTGCATGACTGCGGCAACTATGTGGAGCCGAGCGAGGTGGGGCACATCAGCGAGCGGCGCGATCCGCTCTCGGGCGAGCTGATCATCAACCGCCCCAGCCGCATCCTGCGCGCGGGCATGGTCTCCACCATCGAGCCTGGTATCTATGTACGCCCGGCCGAGGGTGTGCCCGAGCAGTTCCACAACATCGGCATCCGCATCGAAGATGACGCGCTGATCACCGAAACGGGTTGCGAGCTTCTGACGCGCGGCGTGCCGGTGGCAGCCGATGAGATCGAGGCCTTGATGCGCGATGGCGCGCCAGCCCCGGCAGACCTGTAAATATATGAAGCACACGCAAAATGCTATTGAAAATGTAGCTTTCTGCGTATGCCACGCCTGCATCAGCAGGCGTTTTTTCTTGCAACGTGGCCAAAGTACATCAATTGTGCAGGTGCACATCGAATGAAACCCGTTGGTAACCGCAAACCGTGACTTTGGTGTCAGAATGGAAACTCGATTACAGAATGAAGCTGTATACAGTTACATGAAACAGTTGCCGCTTCCCGTTTGAGACAAACACAACGCTCAGGAAAACATCCATGGCTTCCCCCAAGATTCGCCGCGCCACCAAGATTGTTGCCACCTTAGGCCCAGCCTCCAGCGATCCGGCGCTGCTGGAAGAGATGATCCGTTCGGGCGTGAATGTGGTGCGCCTCAATTTCAGCCACGGCAAGGCGCAGGACCATGTGGACCGTGCCCGCATGGTGCGCGATGCGGCGCAGCGTGCCGGCCGTGAAGTGGCCATCATGGCCGATCTGCAGGGCCCCAAGATCCGTGTCGGCAAGTTTGCAGAAGGCAAGGTGATGCTGGAGCCGGGCGCCAAGTTCGTGCTCGATGCCAGCCGTACCGAGCCTGGCGATATCAACGGCGTGGGCCTGGATTACAAGGAACTGCCGCGCGATGTGAGACCGGGCGATGTGCTGCTGTTGAACGACGGCCTGATCGTGCTGACGGTGGACAGTGTGCGCGGCGATGCTGTCCACACCACGGTCAAGCTCGGTGGCGAGTTGTCCAACAACAAGGGCATCAACAAGAAGGGCGGAGGCCTGACGGCGCCAGCGCTCACGGCCAAGGACATGGAAGACATCAAGACTGCGATGAGCTTCCAGGCCGACTATGTGGCCGTCAGCTTCCCCAAGACAGCAACCGACATGGAAATGGCGCGCCAGCTGTGCATGGTGGCTGCAGCCGAATACCGCCACCGCCCCGGCCTGATTGCCAAGATCGAGCGCGCCGAAGCCATTCCGCACCTCGAAGACATTCTGCGTGTCTCCGACGGCATCATGGTGGCGCGTGGTGATCTGGCCGTGGAAGTGGGCCATGCCGCCGTGCCTGCGCTGCAAAAGAAGATGATCAGCCTGGCGCGCGAGATGGACAAGGTCGTCATCACCGCCACCCAGATGATGGAGAGCATGATCACCAACCCCGTGCCTACGCGCGCCGAGGTGAGCGACGTGGCCAACGCCGTGCTCGACGGTACCGACGCAGTGATGCTGAGCGCCGAGACGGCAGCTGGCAAGTTCCCGCTGGAAACCGTGCAGGAGATGGTTGCCATCTGCGCTGCCGCAGAGGCTTCGGCCGACTGGGCGGCAGACACCGACTTCGTCGGCAAGACCTTCCAGCGTATCGACCAGAGCATTGCGCTGGGCGCGCTCTTCACCGCCACGCACCTGGGCGCCAAGGCCCTGGTGGCCATGACCGACAGCGGCTCCACGGCGCTGTGGATGAGCCGCCACCGCACGCAGATCCCGATCTACGCGCTTACCCCCAAGGTGGCCACGCAGCGCAAGATGGCGCTGTACCGCAACGTCCGTCCGCTGCTGATGGATACCAGCGCCGACCGCGATACGGCTCTGGGCCAGGCCGAGGTGCACCTCAAGGCGCGTGGCATTGTGCAAAGTGGCGATATCTACGCCATCACCTGCGGCGAACCCATGGGCTCGCCCGGTGGCACGAACATGATGAAGATCTCCCGGGTGGTGTGATACCGGGCATCGGGATTTTTGCCATCGAAAAATGAGCTTCTGGCGCTTGCCATGCAGGCGCCAGAGGCTTTTTCTTATGGAAAACCGGGTGACGGACCGCGAGTGCAGAAACTAGTGTAGAAGATACCGTTTTGGATCCTTGGAATAAGCATCGAATGCTATCAAAAAAGTAGCATTCTGTGTCAAGCATGCATCGCCTTGTGCCGCTGCACAATTGCATCCACGGCGAGGCCGGCCGTCCAGCACAGCCAGGCGGTCCACAGGGTGTGGCTCATGTAGTGGGCGCCGCGCATCTGCTGGCCGATGCCAAGGGCGAAGCCCACCACCAGAACCACCGCCAGCCACCAGCGCGCAGCACGCGGGGCATCGCGGTACAGCGCAAAGTAGCCGCCCAAAAAGGCAAAGCCAGCGGCTGCATGGCCAGCAGGAAAGCAGTGGCCGCCACCGCCATCACGCACGCCCCAGCGCCAGTGCGACACGTAATCGGCCACACCACCAAACAGCTGCAGATCCCAGGGGCAACTGGTGGCGCTGCTGCGCTTGACGATGGCTACCGCGGCCAGCGCGATCAGAATGCCTACCACCAATTGCACACGCCGGGCCGTGGGCAAACGGCGCAATGCGCCAAAAGGCAACCACACGCCAATACTGAGGACGACAACCATGATCCAGCCGAGCATGCGCATCACCTCGTGCATGTAGTTCACCAGAAAAGGGTTGTCACGCAGTGCAAAGCCCTGGGCCGTACCCCACCAGCGGGCCATGGCGACATCCTGCCCGGCCAGATCCCAGAAGGAGGCCAGCACGAAACCGATCAGTGAGATGACGATCCAGCGGGTGGTGGGGGTGGAACTGGCGTTGGCGGGAAGCGGAAGACGCGGAGACGATTGCATGGCATGCAGCATGCGCGGCTGCGCTTAAGCATTTCTTAATGTAGAAGCGGGGCGCCCTCATGCACAATGGCTGGCATGCGAATACTTCTGGTTGAAGACGATGCCGGCATTGCCGAGGGGCTCAAGGCCAACCTGCAGCAGCGCGGCCATGCCGTGGACTTGTGCAGCAGCATTGCCGCAGCCTGGACGGCGCTGACCACGGAAGGCTTTGATGCGCTGCTGCTGGACCTGGGCCTGCCCGATGGCGATGGCACCGGCCTGCTGCAGCGGCTGCGCAACGCGCCGGCACCCACAGGCCTGGCCAAGGCCCTGCCCGATCCGGCAACGCCCGTCATCATTCTGACGGCGCGCGATGGCGTACATGACCGCATCGAAGGGCTGGATCTGGGGGCGGACGATTATCTCTCCAAGCCATTCGATGCCCAGGAACTGCAAGCCCGCCTGCGGGCCTTGGTGCGCCGCGCAGCCGGACGCGCCAACCCGCTGATCCATTACCGCGACATGGTGCTGGACCCAGCGCAGCACCAGGTGCGCCTCCAAGGTGCGCTGGTGGAGATGTCGCCGCGCGCCTACGCAATTTTGCTCATCTTGCTGCAGGCCCATGGCCGGGTGCTTTCGCGCCAGCAACTTGAAGAAAAGCTCTACAGCTTTGATGCATCGATCGAGAGCAATGCGGTCGAGGTGCACATCCACCACCTGCGCAAGAAACTGGGCGCAGACTACATTCAGACGATGCGCGGCGTGGGCTACTTCATGCCGCAGGATGCCGGGGCATGAATGCATCTGCCGCATCGCAGCGGCTGCCGCGCCTGCAGACGCGTCTGCAGGTATGGATACTGGGGGCGCTGGTGGTGGTGTGGGCCAGCTTCGTATTCTGGGGCTACCAGGCAGGCGTGGAAGAGGCCGATGAGTTGACTGATGGCCATCTCGCCAGCGTGGCGGCCCTGGTGCTGAACCTGCCAGTCTCCGACGCCTTTGCCCAGGGCAAGACGACGCCGCGAGTGGCGCTGCCCGGCCTGCGCGCCCACGATTACCAGCAGTCCATGAGCATGCAGTTGTGGGACGACCAGGGCAATATGCTGCTCAATGTGGGCAGCGCGCCCCGGCTGAAGTTCGCTGATGAGCGCGAAGGTTTCTTCGATGCGCAGTTGGGCGAGAAAAAGCAGTCGTGGCGCACCTTTACCCAATGGAACGCCGAGCACACCCGCAAGGTGACGGTGATGGTGGCCCTGCAGGAGCGCGACGATCTGGCCGACGACATTGCGGGCCAGATGGTGCTGCCCGGCCTGTGGCTGCTGCCGGTGGTCACTCTGGTGCTGGGGCTGACGATACGCGCCGGTCTCAGGCCGCTGCACCAGCTGTCCAGGGATGTGGAAGCGCTGCAGCCCGAGCAGGGCCAGCGCCTGTCCACCGGCCATGACTGGCAGGAATTCCGTGCGGTCACGTACTCCATCAACACCTTGCTCGACCGCAACGACGAGGCCATGGAGCACGAGCGCAAACTCGCCAATGAGGTGGCGCACGAGTTGCGCACGCCGCTCGCATCGATCAGCCTGCACGCCCAGGCCCTGCAGGGAGGGCTGCCGCAGCCGCAGCAGGCGCAGGCGGTGGAGCGCATCCGCAGCGATGCCTTGCGCGCAGGCCATGTGCTGAACCAGATTCTCGCGCTGGCACGCAGCAGCCGGGTGGCGCTGACACAGCAGGCCCGGCCCGTCGATGTGGCGCAACTGGCGCGCACCGTGGCGGCCGAATATGCGCAGGCTGCCTGGCAGCATGGCGGCAGTCTGGCTGTGGAAATGCCCGACGCCTTGTGGGTGAGCGGCCATGCCGTGCTGCTGGAGGTGGCTTTGCGCAATCTGGTGGAAAACGCCTTGCGCCACACGCCACCCGGCACGCAGATCGAGGTGCAGGGCGGCCTGGACGACGCTGCGGAGGGCGGCCATTGCTGGCTCCAGGTGTGCGACGATGGCGGTCGCACCGGGCAGACCGCCGCTGCGGAGCCCGTGGACAGCCTGCACCTGGGCCATGAAATCACCCAGCGCATCATGGCCTTGCACCATGGCAGTTTCGGGCAAACGGCGGCTCCCGCACCCTATACCACTTGCTATCGCCTCGGTATGCCGGCGATACCGGCCGCCTGAGCTTGTTAAAATAGGCAGTTACCAAGCGGTTACCGGCCTTTTTCTGCCTTTACAGGCCTGTTGGTTGCCGCCTGGAGTTGCTGAAACCGCCTTGAGACGCCGCCGAGCCTTGCCTGCCGGCCCTTTGTCTTTTCGCAAATCCTGCGTTTTGCGGGGTGGTGCTGGCAATGCGTAAATAAATCGAGGGTGCTGCAGCAGCGGCTGCAGCGCTTTTTCTTTGTATTAGAACGGACCCGACGACCATGCCTTTGATCTCGATGCGCGAAATGCTGGACCATGCTGCCGAAAACGGCTATGGCATCCCCGCCTTCAACGTGAACAACCTCGAACAGGTCCAGGCCGTGATGTCGGCAGCTGACGAAGTCGGCGCGCCCGTGATCCTGCAGGCCAGCGCCGGCGCCCGCAAGTACGCTGGCGAGCCCTTCATCAAGCACCTGATCCAGGCTGCGGCCGAGATGTACCCCCACATCCCCCTGGTCATGCATCAGGACCATGGCACCACGCCCGAGATCTGCCAGGGCGCGCTGAACCTGGGCTTTGGCTCGGTGATGATGGATGGCTCGCTGATGAGCGACGGCAAGACGCCGTCGTCCTTTGACTACAACGTGGACGTGACCCAGAAGGTCGTCGCCATGGCGCACAAGGTAGGCGCTACCGTGGAAGGCGAGCTCGGCTGCCTGGGCAACCTGGAAACCGGCGACGCTGGTGAGGAAGACGGCATTGGCGCCGTGGGCAAGCTGGACCACAGCCAGATGCTGACCGACCCGGAGGAAGCGGCCGTGTTCGTGAAGGCCACGCAGCTGGACGCGCTGGCCATCGCCATCGGCACCAGCCACGGCGCCTACAAGTTCTCGCGCAAGCCCACGGGCGACATCCTGGCGATTTCCCGCGTCAAGGAAATCAACGCCCGCATTCCCAACACCCACCTGGTGATGCACGGTTCCTCGTCGGTGCCGCAGGAGCTGCTGGCCATCATCAACCAGTACGGCGGCAAGATGAAGGAAACCTACGGCGTGCCCGTCGAGGAAATCCAGGAAGCCATCAAGTACGGTGTGCGCAAGATCAATATCGATACCGACATCCGCCTGGCGATGACCGGCGCCGTGCGCAAATTCATGGCGGAGAACCCCGACAAGTTCGACGCTCGCGAATGGCTCAAGCCCGCCCGCGAAGCCGCCAAGCTGGTGTGCAAGACCCGTTACATCGAGTTTGGCTGCGAAGGCCAGGGCGCCAAGATCAAGGGCTACAGCCTGGAACAGATGGCCAAGAAGTACGCCGGTGGCGAGCTGGCCCAGCTGGTCAAGTAAATACTATTTTTTTCATAGCTGCTGGCGCATATGAGATGGGCGCCAGGGGCCTGAAAGCCACCAAACCTGCAGCATGCTGCAGGTTTTTTTGGCCGCTGCCAGTTGCGCCGAGGCCATGGGCCCGGCGGCGGGCGCCCCAACACATCACGCCGCGCAGAGGTGTGCGTTTCGGAGATGCCCCCGCACCGGCAGGCGCTTTGCACGGCTTGCAGGCAGAGTGGCGCGCTCTTTTGCCAGAATGGGGCGGTCATACAAAAACGCAAGGAGTACGGCCCATGCTGCCCCAGCACGAATGGAATTTTGATGTGATCGTCGTCGGCGGCGGCTCAGGCGGCGTGCGTGCCGCGCGCATGGCTGCCAAGCGCGGCGCCCGGGTGGCGATGGTTGAATCGGGCGCCATGGGCGGAACCTGTGTCAATGTGGGTTGCATTCCGAAAAAGCTCTACAGCTACGCGGCGGGCTACCACGATGCTTTCGCCGAAGCCCGGGGCTACGGCTGGCAGATGCCGGAAGGCATCAGGCTGGATTGGGCGCAGCTCAAGGCCGCGCGCGCGAAGGAAATCACCCGCCTCAACGGCATCTACGAAGGCCTGATGACCGGCGCCCAGGTAGAGCGGTTGAGTGGCCATGGCCGCCTCGCCGATGCGCATACCGTGGTGGTGTCCCAGAACGGTGTGGAAGTGCGGCGCCTCACGGCCGCCCATATCCTGATCGCCACCGGCGGCACCCCTGCGTTGCCGGATGTGGATGGCAAGGAATGGGCCATCGTGTCTGACGACGTGTTCGACTTGCCCGTGCTGCCGCGCTGCATGGTGGTGGTGGGTGGTGGTTACATCGGTTGCGAAATGGCAAGCATCTTTCACGGCCTGGGCGTGGAGGTGACCTTGCTGTACCGCGGAGAGCAGATTCTGCGTGGTTTCGACGACGAGGTGCGTGCTTTTGTGGCCGATGAAATGCGCAAGGCCGGTGTGGATGTGCGCGTGAAAACCGATGTGGCGCGCATCACCGCAGAGGCTGCAGGTGCTGCGGGAGGCGCGCGCGTGGTGCATCTGAACGACGGCAGCATGCTGCGCGCTGACCAGGTACTGTACGCCACGGGCCGCAAGCCCCATGTGGCTGGGCTGGGGCTGGAGGCGCTGGGCATTGCGCAGTCAAAGAACGGTGCCATTGTGGTTGATGAACACTTCACCACCAACCTGCCCAGCGTGCATGCCCTGGGCGATGTGGTGGGGCGGATGGAGCTCACGCCCGTGGCGCTGGCCGAGGCCATGGCCTGGGTGGACCATGTGCTGGGCCCGGTGCCAGGCCAGGAGGCGCGGGTGATGGACTACGGCAATATTCCAACGGCGGTGTTCACCCACCCGCAGATCGGCACGGTGGGCCTGTCGGAAGCTCAGGCGCGGGAGCGTTGCGGCAAGATCCGTGTCTACCGCAGCGACTTCAAGCCGCTGCGCCATACCTTGTCGGGCAGCAGCGAACGCAGCCTGGTCAAGCTGGTGGTCGATGATGCAAGCGACCGCGTGGTCGGCCTGCATGTGGTGGGGGCCGATGCCGGCGAAATCGCCCAGGGCTTTGCCGTGGCGATGAAGGCGGGCGCCACCAAGGCGGTGTTTGACCAGACGATCGGCATTCACCCCACCATGGCTGAGGAACTGGTGACCTTGCGCGAGCTTTCACGAACCTGACAGTTGTTGCGGTGCAACGCCGCTGCATCGCCTTATCCTACCTTTTGTAACTTGATGCATGATGGCGCATCTTTACAAAGGAGACACATATGGCGGACTTGGTGTACCCGCGCGAGAAATCACTGGGCCTGATCACCCTGGTGCTGGGTTTGATTGCCTGGCTGGTGATCATTCTCGCGACCCTTGGCACGGCGCTGATCTACCTGCTGTTCGGCTTCATCTTCTACCTGTTTGCGCAATCGGGCCTCATCGCCTGGCTGCGCGGCACCGGCGTGCGGCTGTCGGACGAGCAGTTCCCCGAGCTGTACCTGCAGTACCTGCAGTGCTGCAAGAAGCTGGGCATGACGGAACCGCCCGAGGTCTACATCCTGCAAGGCGACGGCATCATGAACGCATTTGCCACGCGCTTTCTGGGCCGCAACTTCGTCATCGTGCTTACCGACACGCTGGACGCGATGCGCGGCCAGCCCGATGGCATCAACTTCTACTTTGGCCACGAACTGGGCCACATCAAGCAGGGCCACTTGACCGGCCACTTCTGGCGCATGCCGGTGCTCTGGCTGCCGCTGATCGGTGCCGCCTATTCGCGCGCGCAGGAATACACCTGCGACATGCATGGCCGTGCCTGCTGCGACAACCCCGAATCGGCGGCGCGTGCGCTGTCGGTACTGGCTGCTGGCGCCGAAAAGTGGAAGAACATCAATCTGGTGCAGTATGCGCGCCAGACCATGAAAAACCGTGGCTTCCTTCCCGACCTGCATGAGCTTCTGAGCGGCTACCCCTGGCTCACCAAGCGCGTGGCGCGCATGATCAGCCCGGGCACCAAGATGCCGGGCCGTAACTGGTTCAGCTATCTTTTTGCGCTGTTCGTTCCATATGGTGGGCGTGCTGGCGGCGCATTTGCCGGCATCATCATCGTGGTGGCCATTGTTGGCATCCTGGCTGCCATTGCCGTTCCGGCCATGAAAGGCGCGGGTGCCATGGGCGGCGCTGGTGGCGGCCTGACCGACATGCTGATGCAGGGCATGCAGGAGAAGAAAGGCAAGGAAGCCTTCAGCAAGGAGTGGAACCAGGCCGAGCAGGCGCGCAATGCACTGGCACGCTACTACGAGCAAAAGGAAGAAGTGCCCGACACCTTGGCAGAAGCAGCAGTGCCTGCGCAACTGGCCGCCAGCCTCAGCTATGACAGCAGCGACATGTCGCTCACGGCCATCACCCGCTTTGGCCGCCTGGGCATGACGCCATCGGTCGATGATGACGGCAAGGTGCAATGGCACTGCGTGGCGGAAGGCAAGGCAGAGCGCTACCTGCCAGACGTCTGCCGCGAGGACTGAAAACCGCTGCAGCCCGGTGCCTGGCGCTGGCATTGGGCTGGCGCAGATGCGGGGTGAATACATCTGGAAACATGTCATGCCAATGTCTCCAGATTCGCCCGGGGCGGGGCGGTCAGAATTCGGGGCGCTCTTGCTATGATGCGGAGCTTGGCAGTGCCTTGGCTGCCGCCGCCTTCTGGATCCGTTCTATGCCTTTTTCCGCTGTCCGCTCTCCTTCCATGGTCTTGCTGGCCTGCAGCGCTGCTGTTGTGCTGTTGACCGCCTGCGCACCGCTGTCGCCCAATACAGCGCAGGTGGGGCGCACCCAGGTGTCGCTCGACAGCAACCCCGACCTGCAATGGAAGTACTGGGGCACGGACAGCGAAGTCCTGAACGTGCTGCCCGCAGACCTGTCCAAGGACAAGCCCTTGACCGCCAAGCTCTGGCAGATGCGCACCACGCTCGGTGAGCTGGTGGGGGTGATGTCGGTGCGCTCCAATGTGGACAGCCTGGACAACCGCAACACGGTCTGGACCGAAGATTGCCCTAAGCAGAAGGGCGTGCTGGTGGAGCGCACGCAAGGCCTGAACGTGGGCCGTGTGGACTGCCTGCGCATCAAGCGGACGGCCAACAGCACGGACTGGCTGGCTGCAAACGATCCGGCTATGGCCACGCGCCTGGAGGCGGCTGGCATCTTCTTTGCCCGGCCGGTGTCCTATGTCTCCTACCAGTACACCACCAGCAATGGCGGCTATGTAGAGGTGCAGGTGCTGGCAGACCATCGCCTGGTACGCCCGCAGACACGCAACAGCGTTGATTTTCTGGCTGCCGGCCGTCCGTTGGTGGACTGGTCGCAGGATCTGGCGCTGTCCGTGCGGCAAAGCACGGGTTATATCAATGGGGTGATGAACGTGCCGCCGTTCCCCTACGACATCGACACCAAGCCTTATTACGAAACCAGAACCGTGGATTCGGATGTGCTGATCAGCAAGGACACGTTCAAGAAGGATGCTCCTGCATCCGAGGGTGAATCGCCAGCCAAGCCGTAACGCAGTTGCGGCGCAAGGGGTGGCCCCACCGCTTCAAAAAATGCCATGGCGCAAACCATGGCATTTTTTTTGGCTATGTCTCCGTTGAGTGTGGAAAAACGCCGATAGCCGCGAGGAGCATGGCTTGCGGGGTTGACAGGCGATGGGCGTCCAGTGCGCGGCGCCAGCCCAGGTAGTTGGGCAGATAACGGGTGGCCACACCGTGGAATCTGTAGAGCCATTGGCGCAGGCGGCTGTGATACGCATTGACGTTCTGCACATGGAATGCGCCCCTGGTGCGAACCCCTGCGGACAGGTTGACCGCTTCATGCGTGATGCTGGCGTCTGCCGCGAAGTAGCGATACGCCGCATTGGAGTCGCTAACCAGCAGTGCGTCCTCATAGAGCACCGGCTGCAGATGTTCACGCAACTGTGCCTTGCTCACCGAGCCATTGCCAGTCACAAAATCCAGCGTTTGACCCATGCGATCACGTGCGATCAGCACGCACACGTGCTCCTTGGACAGCCCCCGCTTGCTCGCCGATCCACCGCGCCTGCGAGCGGCTCTCCTCAACGAGCGCTCCCCCTTGTGGGATTCGAGCAGATACGTCTCATCGACCTCGGTAATACCGCTCAGGTGGGCGGGGCGGTCATCCTTGAGCCATTGCAGGAAGCGGTGACGCCAGCGAAAGCTGGTATTGCGATGCACACCGGTGGTGCGCGCCGCCTGCCGGATGGTCTGGGATTGGAGCATGCATTGCAGATAGTCCAGCCACTTGGATTTGAGTCTCAAGCGTGCCAAGGGCGTACCCGTCAGTGCATTGAAGGTCTTGCCGCAAGCCACACAACGGTAGCGCGGCAAGCCGTGCGCCTGACCATGGCGGTACAGTTCGGTGCCCGCGCAGTGCGGACATTGATGGGCGTCGCCCTCCAGACGAGACTGGATGATCTCGTGCGCTTGCTCAGGGCCGCACTGCTGATGCAGCGCGCGCTCAATCGCCATGCGTTGCTCGGGCGTGAGGTGCTGCAATCGAGTGAGCAGCCATCCGAAGGTGCGTGAGTCCATTGAAGTCTCCAAACGGTCCTACATGGATGTTAATTAGACCGGGCGCAAGCCTGCAGAGTTCAACACTTAACGGAGACATAGCCTTTTTTTTCGTCTGATTCAGGGTATATCCAGACCCGCAGGCGCTGCAAACTCCGCACAATAGGGCCGATACCATTCAAAAACGGTGTGGGGAAACCGCATCCGCAGGAGACTTGTGCATGACAGAACGCCCCTGGCTGGCGGCCTATCCGGCCGAAATGCCAAAGGACATTGACCGGGACCATGTGCCCACCCTGGTGCAATTGCTGAACCAGGCATTCATCCAATACGCAGACCGCACGGCGCTGCATCTCATGGGGGCGACCTTCAGCTACCGCCAGCTCGACCAATACAGTACGGCGCTGGCGGCCTATCTGCAGACCTTGTCATTGGTCAAGGGCGACCGGGTGGCACTGATGATGCCCAATGTGCCGCAGTATGCGGTGGCTGTGGCGGCGGTATTGCGCGCCGGGCTGGTTGTGGTCAATGTCAATCCGCTCTACACCTCGTCCGAGCTGGACCACCAGCTCAAGGACAGCGGCGCCAAGCTGATGATCGTGCTGGAGAACTTTGGCGCCACGGTGCAGAACTGCCCGGCCCACCGCCAGCTCGACAAGGTCATTGTCTGCAGCATGGGCGATATGCTGGGGTTTCTCAAAGGCAATATCGTCAACTGGGTGGTGCGCCACAGCAAGAAACTGGTGCCGCCGTTCCAGATCGATCGCAGCATTGCCTTCAATGATGCGCTGCGCGAAGGCGAACGCCACCAGTTCTCGCCCGTGGATGTGGGTGCGGACGACATCGCTGCACTGCAGTACACCGGAGGCACCACCGGCGTGGCCAAGGGCGCCGTGCTGCTGCACCGCAACCTGGGCTCCAATGTCATGCAGGTGCAGGCCTGGTATGGTCCTGCGCTCAAGACCATCCCTGCGGGCGAGCAGCCGCTGTGTGTATGCGCGCTGCCGCTCTACCATATCTTCGCGTTCACGGTCTGCTTTCTGCTGTCGATGCGCCTGGGCCACCAGGTGCTGCTGATTCCCAATCCGCGCGACATGAAGGCGGTGCTGGGCGAGCTGGGCAAGTATGAATTCCATACCTTGCCAGCCGTCAACACCCTGTTCAACGGACTGATGAACCACCCCGATTTCGACAAGGTGAACTGGAAGAACCTGCGTGTGGTGGTGGGTGGCGGCGCCGCTGTGCAGCATGCCGTGGCCGAGCGCTGGCTGCAGCGCACCGGCCAGCCGATTGTCGAAGGCTACGGCCTGTCGGAAACCAGCCCCGTGGCCAGTTGCAACATCGTTGGTACCGGCAAGGAATCGTCGGGCTCCATCGGCTACCCGATGCCGGGCACCGATCTGGCGATTCTGGATGACCTGGGCTATCCGGTGGCCCAGGGCGAGCGGGGTGAAGTCTGCATTCGTGGCCCCCAGGTGATGGCCGGATACTGGCAGCGCCCGGACGAGACCGCCAAAGCCATGACCGAAGACGGTTTCTTTCGCAGCGGCGACATCGGCATCATGGAGGCCGATGGCATGTTCCGCATCGTGGATCGCAAGAAGGACATGGTGCTGGTGAGCGGCTTCAACGTCTACCCGAACGAGGTGGAAGATGTTGCCGCAGCCTGCCCGGGCGTGGCCGAATGCGCGGCGGTGGGCGTGCCGGACGAGAAGACGGGCGAGGCCATCAAGCTGGTGGTGGTGCGCAAGTCGCCTGACTTGACCGAGGCGCAACTGCGTGCCTTCTGCGCCGAGCGGTTGACCGGCTACAAACGGCCCAAGTACATCGATTTTCGCGATGCCCTGCCCAAGACCCCTGTGGGCAAGATACTGCGCCGCGAACTGCGCGACGAAGCCACCAAGGCCTAAGGCCCCGGGTTCAAGCGAGCAAGGCCAATGGCAAAGCGGAGATTGCGGCGACAATCTCCGCTTGTTTTTTGCCGATTCCACACCCTGACGTGACCATCGCCATCCTCAGCGCCCTGCCGCAAGAGCAGGCAGGCATTGCCAACCTGTTGACAGACTCGTCCATCACCGACCATGCCAGCCGCCGCTATACGCATGGCAAGCTGCATGGCCATGCCGTGGTGCTGGCGCTCTCGGGCATTGGCAAGGTGGCTGCGGCCAGCACGGCTGCCACCCTGATCGAACGCTTTGGCGTGCGGGCCATCGTGTTTACCGGCGTGGCCGGCGGTCTGGGCGAAGGCGTGCAGGTGGGCGACGTGGTCGTGGCCAGCAGCTATGCGCAGCACGACATGGACGCCTCGCCGATCTTCCCGCGCTACGAGGCGCCAGGCTATGGCCGGGCGCGCTTTGACTGCGATGCCGTATGGAGTGCGCGACTGGCCCGGGCTGTGCAGCGCTGTGTGGAGGGCGATGCCGCCGCGTGGACTGCCGAACTGGGCCTTCCCGCTCCGCGCATGCATGAGGGCCTGATCGTCAGCGGCGACCGATTTGTCAGCAGTGCCGCCGAAGTGCATGTCTTGCAAGGCAGTTTGCGGGCTGCAGGGCTGGAGGCCTTGGCGGTGGAAATGGAAGGCGCTGCTGTGGCCCAGGTCTGCGCCGATCACGCCGTGCCGTTCGCCGCCATGCGCAGCATCTCCGATCGCGCCGACGACAGCGCGCACATGGATTTTCCTCGTTTCATCAGCACCCTATCGAGCCGCTACGCGCAACGCATCATGGGCAGTCTTCTGCAGAGTCTGCCCGTGGCCTGAACGCGTGGCCCGGTTGCCAGGGTGACTGTGCGCGGCAGGCATGCCCAGCACAATGGCGCGCTGGTCTGATGAACCCCATGCCGACAATGTCCCTTTCTTCGCCGAATCCCGGTGCCGAGCGGCCGGTGCTGACCACCTGCAAGCTGGGCGTGGGGCAGATGCTGTCGTGGGGTTCGGCCTTCTACCTGCCGGCCATCCTCGCGGGCGCCATGGGCGGGAGCCTGGGCGTGCCGGCATCCCATGTCTTTGCGGCGTTTTCGCTGGCGCTGCTGGTGATGGCCTTCACCGGCCCGGTGGCGGGGCGGCTCATCGACCGCTGGGGCGGGCGCCCAGTGCTGATGGCGACCAATGTGCTGTTCGCACTGGGCCTGGTGCTGCTGTCCCGTGTGCAGACGGCGGGCCAGTTGTTTGCCGCCTGGCTGCTGCTGGGGCTGGCCATGGGTGCCGGCTTGTACGAGGCTGCGTTTGCCACTGCCGTGCGCCTCTACGGTAAGGAAGCGCGCGGTGTGATTGTGGGCATCACCTTGTTCGGCGGCTTTGCCAGCACCGTGAGCTGGCCCATCACTACCTGGCTGTTGCAGTCCGTAGGGTGGCGCGATGCCTGCCTGGTCTGGGCCTGCGTGCAGTTGCTGGTGCTGTTGCCGCTGCATGCCACGCTGCCGCGCGCCCAGCCCCGGCAGGCGATAGAGCCCGCGCCTGCGTTGGATGACGCCACCAGGGCCTCCGGCCCGCCGCCATCGGTGACCCTGCGCGGCCAGTTGGGCACGCTGGCGCTGCTGGCGCTGACATTTGCCTCCGTGTGGTTCATCGGCACTTCCATGATGTCGCACCTGCCGCGCCTGCTGGCCGTGAGCGGCGCCACCGCCACGGCTGCCGTCGCGGCTGCGGCGCTGGTGGGGCCTGCGCAGGTGGCGGGCCGCATTGCCGACTATGCATTCCTGCGCCGCGCGCACCCGCTGTGGTCGGCGCGGATCGCGGTCATGGGCTACCCGCTGGCAGCCTTGGTGCTGGTGGGGTTTGGAGCTGCTGGCGGCTGGGGCTATGCCGTGGCCTTCGGTCTGGGCAACGGCATCATGACGGTGGTCATCGGCACCCTGCCGCTCGCCATGTTCGGCGCGCAGGGCTATGGGCAGCGGCAAGGCTTGCTGATGGTGCCAGCGCGCATGGCGCAAGCCAGCGCGCCTTTCCTCTTTGGCCTTGCGCTGGAGCGCTGGCACCTGGGCGCGCTGTGGGTGCTGGTGGCCGCTGCCAGCACCGCTGCCACGGCACTGTGGTGTCTTCGCCCCAAACAGGCCTGATGGGTGACCGGTGGCAGCGCGCCCCGGACATATCACCCTGATTCGATAGCGGATCGCGCATACGCAGTGCGGTCTGCGGGCTGATTTCTATCGCCATTACCGCATTCGACGAGGCCAGGCTCCGCGTCATTTTCCGCTCCATTGAGCCCATTTCCTAGGGTTTCCCCTCTGTGTTACCCCCCTGGAGTGATCGCTACACTTGCGTTGTTTCAGGAATTAATCATTGTTTCTTAGGTGAAACGAATCATGAACCTCACACCCATGCCGCAAATTGGCCAATTGCAAGGCCGTCGCATTCTGGTGACCGGTGCCGCGCGTGGCCTGGGCTTTGCTTTTGCACAGGCCTTGTGCGAGCACGGCGCCCATGTGGCGCTGGCCGATCTGCGTGCAGACCTGCTGCCGCAATCGGTGGCTGCGCTGCAGGGGCGTGGCTTTTCTGCCATTGGCATTCGCGTCGATGTCTCCGATCCAGCTTCGGTGCAGCAATGCGCGGAGCAGGCGGTGCGCGAACTGGGCGGGCTGGACGGCCTGGTCAACAACGCGGCAGTGACCGATTCCGGCGGCAAGGGCATGGACGACATTGAACTGGCCAAGTGGGACCAGGTAATGGATGTGAATGTGCGCGGCACCTGGCTGATGACCCGCGCCTGCCGCCCCGCGTTGCGTGAAAGCGGCCGTGGCGCTGTTGTGCATCTGGCCTCTGACACCGCGTTGTGGGGCGCGCCCAACCTGATGGCCTACGTGGCCAGCAAGGGGGCAGTGATTGCGATGACGCATGCCATGGCGCGCGAGATGGGCGCCGATGGCATCACGGTCAATGCGGTAGCGCCGGGCTTGGTGCTGGTGGAGGCCACGCAGTACGTGCCCGAGGCGCGCCACCGGCTCTACATCGACCAACGCGCACTGCAGCGTGAGCAGATGCCCGAGGACGTGGCGGGCGCTGTGGTCTACGCCATGTCGGACGGGGCGCGCTTCGTCACGGGCCAGGTTCTTGCCGTCAATGGCGGCTTTGTCATGAATTAACCGCAAGGAGCGAACCATGAGCGAACAGCAGAATATTCCCCGCACCTGGGATCGTCCCGCAGGCGCAAGCCTCAAGGACTGGATGGAGACGCGCATCGCGCGCTTTTCCACCCGCAAGTACGATTTCGACGCGCTGAAGTTCCAGGCCGACTTCGACCCCAAATACCGCCGTGGCCAGATGCGCTACATCGGCACTGGCGGCACCGGTGTTGCCTCCGACAGCAACACCATCCCCTCCGAGCACTTCACCTTCTCCACGATGGTGATCCCCGCTGGCAATGAAGGCCCGCCGCATATCCATGTGGATGTGGAAGAGGTGTTCTTCCTGATGCGCGGCAAGCTCAAGGTGGTGCTGACCACGCCCGAGGGCGAGCGCTTCGAGACCGTGATGACCGACCGCGACGTGATCTCGGTGCCCCCGGGTGTGTACCGCGAAGAGATCAACATTGGCGACGAAGACGCGCTGATGTGCGTGATGCTGGGCGCCAAGAAACCGATCACGCCGACCTACCCGGCCGACCATCCGCTCGCCAAGATCAAGCGCTGATCCAGCAAGGCCTGCACCATGACCACCGACACCGCCACCCTCTGGAGTGAAGCGCTCATGCGCAAGGCGCAACAGCTGGAATCGCAGTTCGCGCAGCGCTCGGTAGCGCTGCCCGATGGCGTGCAGCTGGCTGTGCGCGAGCGCCCGGCCGCCGGTGTTGCCGCGCAGACCGTAGTGCTGCTGCATGGCATCAGCTCGTCGGCGGCCTCGTGGCTGGATGTGGCATTGGCGCTACGCCCTGACTGGCGCGTGCTGGCCTGGGATGCGCCCGGCTATGGTTCGAGCACAGCCCTGCCGCAGACCCATCCGCACGATACCGACTATGCCGCACGTCTGGGCGCCTGGCTGGCCGCAGAGGTGCGGGGCCCAGTGGTGCTGGTGGGCCATTCCCTGGGGGCGTTGATGGCAGCGGCCTGCGCTGCGCAATACGCACCCCAGGCGCTGGCAGGCGTGCTATTGCTCAGCCCTGCTGGCGGCTATGGCTCGCACGATGTAGCTGCCCGCGAAAAGGTGCGCAGCGAGCGCAATGCCTCGCTCGACACGCTGGGCGTGGCGGGCCTTGCGCAACGCATCGACCAGCGACTGCTCAGTCCTGGCGCGGACGCACTGGCGCGCGAGTGGGTGCGCTGGAGCACATCGCGCATGCACGATGGCGGCTACCGCCAGGCCGTGAACATGCTGTGCGACAGCGACCTGGGCAGGCATGCGCCGCTGCCCGTGCCTGTGCACATTGCTTGTGGCGAGCACGATGTGGTCACCACCCCTGCAGCCTGCCGCCGCTGGGCCGGAGCCTGGCAGGTGCCTTTTTCCAGCATCGCTGATGCAGGCCATGCCAGTCCGGTTGAAAAACCCGGCGCGGTGGCCGAATGGATCGAAGATAGAGCCTTCTTACTTTGAACCAGGAATACAGCAATGACACAGACCAACCCTTCCGAAACCGGCTCTGAAAAGTACGTGGTGCCAGCGCTGGAGCGCGGATTGCGCCTGCTGCAGGAGTTTGGCCGCGACAGCCGCACCCTGGGCGCCCCGGAGCTGGCGCGCCGACTGGAGCTGCCCCGTGCCACGGTGTTCCGCATGCTCAACACGCTAGAAGGCATGGGCTTTCTGGAGCGCATCGACGGCGGCACCGAATACCGTCTCGGCATGGCCGTGCTGCGCCTGGGCTTCGAGTACCTGTCGTCCCTGGAGCTGACGGAGCTGGGCCAGCCTGTCATCGCCCGCTTGTGCGACGAAATCAGCTACCCCTGCAATATCGTGGTGCGAGACAACCGCTCGATTGTCTACGTCGCCAAGGTCACGCCGCCGCGGCCTCTGGCCAGCGCCGTGCACGTAGGCACCCGGCTGGCGGCGCACGGCACGGTTTTCGGCCGTGTGCTGCTCCTGGACTTTTCATTGGCGGAACTGCGCGCGCTCTACCCGGAAGAGCATCTGGAAGCGTTCTCGCCGAACACCCCCAGAACCGCGCTCGACCTGTTCAACCTGATCGAGGTCGACCGCGAGCGCGGCTACGTCTTCGGTGAGGGCTTTTACGAAACCTCGATCTCCACCGTCGCGGCGCCCGTGCGTGACCACAGCGGTCGCATCGTGGCTGCGCTGGGCTCCACGATTCCGTCACCGCATGCGGGTCAGGCCAAGGCAGCAGGCGTCGCCGAGCGTGTATGTGCAGCAGCCGATGAGCTCTCGGGCCTGCTGAACTACCGCCGTGAGGCACAAGCCGGTGCCCGGGTTCTGTCCATGCCGGGACATTGAAGGAATATTGCAAATGAGTGCTTTCCAGATCAAGGATGTGGTGGCGGTGGTCACTGGCGGATCGTCCGGTATTGGCCTGGCGACAGTGGAGCTGCTGCTGGAGCAGGGCGCTGCCGTGGCCTTCTGCGGGCGCAACGAGGAGCGCCTGCGCACTGCCGAAGCTGCCCTGCGCGAGCGCCACCCCAAGGCCCGTCTGCTGGCTGCCGTCTGCGACGTGCTGAATGCAGAAGACGTACAGCGCTTTGCGGCCCAGGCGCAGCAGGTCCTGGGCACGGCAAGCATCCTGATCAACAACGCGGGCCAGGGCCGTGTGTCGACCTTTGCCGACACCACTGACGAAGCCTGGAGCCAGGAACTGCACCTGAAATTCTTCTCGGTCATCCATCCCACGCGGGCCTTTCTGCCCCAGTTGCAGCAGCAATCGGCCCAAGGGCGCGACGCCGCCATCGTCTGCGTGAATTCGCTGCTGGCTTCCCAGCCCGAGCCGCACATGGTGGCTACATCGGCTGCGCGTGCTGGCCTCAAGAACCTGGTGCGGTCCATGGCCACCGAATTTGCCCCGCAGGGCGTGCGCGTCAACGGCATCCTGGTCGGCCTGATCGAGTCGGGCCAATGGCGCCGCCGCTTCGAGGCGCGCGAAGACAAGTCGCAGGACTGGGCTGCCTGGACCGGCGCACTCGCCGCCAAAAAATCCATTCCGCTGGCACGCCTGGGCCTGCCCCGTGAGGCCGCGCAGGCCATCACCTTTCTTGCCAGCCCCCTGTCGTCATACACGACGGGCAGCCATATCGATGTTTCCGGAGGTCTTTCCAGACATGCGTAACACCCCCTGTGCGGCTGACGCCGCTTTCCCCTCTCTCGCTTCGCGGGAGGGAGACGACGCCCTCGCTGCGGGGCGGCCCTTGCTTGGCGTCCCACCGATGAACTGCGCCGGTGGCATGCGCAGCGCCTGCTATCACTAATACGGATCTGACAAGACCATGACATCTACCGCACCACAAATCACTGTCGGCGCCGCCGTTGCCGAATTTCTCGAGCACTGCGGCGTGAAGGCTGCGTTCGGGGTGATTTCCATCCACAACATGCCGATCCTCGACGCGATGTTCGCGCGCGGCAAGGTGCGCTTCGTGATGGCGCGTGGCGAGGCAGGCGCTGGCAACATGGCGGACGCCTGTGCCCGTTCCACTTCCAGTCTGGGCGTGTGCATCACCAGCACCGGCCCGGCAGCAGGCAATATCGCAGGCAGCCTGGTGGAGGCCTACACCGCAGGCACCCCGTTGCTGCACATCACCGGCCAGATCGAGACCCAGTACCTCGACCAGAAGCTGTCGTACATCCACGAGGCGCCAGACCAGCTCACCATGCTGGGTGCCGTCTCCAAGGCTGCATTTCGGGTGCGCAGCGCCGAAACCTGCCTGTCCACCTTGAAAGCAGCCGTACAGGCCGCGATGACCGCACCCACCGGGCCGGTGAGTGTCGAGATTCCCATCGACATCCAGCAAAGCGTGATCGATATGCCTGCCGACTGGTCGCCGCTGCCGGTGGCAGTTCTGGCTCCGAGCGAGACTGCGCTGGACGCGCTGGCCGACACGCTGGCGCAGGCCCGCCGCCCGCTGCTGTGGCTGGGTGGTGGTGCACGCCATGCCGGTGCTGCCGTGCGACGCCTCAAGGCCATGGGCTTTGGCATTGTCAGCACGGGTCAGGGGCGCGGCATTGTGCCTGAAGACGATCCGGCCTCGCTGGGCGCCTACAACATCCAAAAACCTGTCGAAGCCTTTTACCAGCGCTGCGATGCCATGCTGGCTGTGGGCACACGCCTGCGCAGCAACGAGACGCTGAAGTATGAACTCCAGCTGCCTCGCCCGCTGTTGCGCATCGATGTGGACGCTGCCCAGCAGGGCCGCTGCTACATCGACGACGGTTTTGTCTGCGGCGACTCAGCCCTGGCGCTGAACGGTCTGGCCGACCGCCTGGAGGCGCGCGGCTACCGGGCCGATCCCGAGCTGCTGGCTGATCTGCGTCAGGTGCACAACGAGGTTGTTGCCACCATGCGCGATGGCCTGGGCCCCTACAGCGCCTTGGTGCAGCAGCTGCAGCAGGTGGTGGGCCGCAATTTCAACTGGGTGCGTGATGTGACTGTCTCCAACAGCACCTGGGGCAACCGCGAACTGCGCTTTTTCGAGCCCAACGCTGGCGTGCACGCCACGGGCGGCGGCATTGGCATGGGCATGCCCATGGCCATTGGCGCGGCCATCGGTGCAGCGCAAAGCGGCTCGGGCCGCAAGACGCTGGGCCTGGCGGGCGATGGAGGTTTCATCCTGAACCTGGGTGAACTTGCCACGCTGGTGCAGGAAGAGTGCGACACGCTGATCGTGCTGATGAACGACCAGCGCTACGGCGTGATCCAGAACATCCAGGACGCCTCCTACGGCGGCCGCCGCTGCTATGTGGAGCTGCATACGCCCGACTATGCACAGCTGTGCGCATCGATCCATTTGCCCCATGCCCGGGTGCAGAACCTCGATGAACTGCCTGCCGTGCTGGAGTCGGCATGGAGCAAAAAAGGGCCCTTCCTGCTGGAGATCGACATGCGCTCCATCGGCGGCTTCAAGACCACGTTCTCCGGCCCTCCGGTGAACAAGCTGGACCAGATTCCGGCGACCAAGACCCAGTGAGAACTGACAAGACCTGAGAAAACCAGAAGGACCCACACCATGCAGATTGCTCTGATCGGCTGCGGCGCCATTGGCACCGCCTTGCTGGAACTGGTGAAGGACGATGCCGGCCTGCAGGTTGCCGCCATCGTGGTACCGGCTGAGGGAGCCGAGGCCGCGCGTGCCGTGGCCCAGCGCCTGGCGTCGGGTGCGCAGGTAACGCAAGCCGTGCCGGCAGGTGGCATTGATCTGGTGGTGGAGGCCGCAGGCCACGCCGCCATCGAGCAGCATGTGTTGCCTGCATTGCGCCGAGGCGTACCGTGCATCGTGGCTTCGGTGGGTGCGCTGTCGGCAGCTGGCCTGCCCGAGCAACTGGAGGCCGCTGCCCGTGAAGGCCGCACGCAGGTGCAACTGATTGCCGGTGCCATTGGCGGTATCGATGCACTGGCTGCAGCCCGCATCGGCGGCCTTTCCACGGTGCGTTACACCGGCCGCAAGCCGCCACACGCCTGGAAGGGCACACCGGCCGAGCAAGGGCGTGATCTGGACGCCCTGACTGCAGAGACGGTGATCTTCGAAGGCACTGCCCGCGAGGCGGCTGCGCAGTTTCCGAAGAACGCCAATGTGGCTGCCACTGTTTCGCTGGCAGGCCTGGGGCTGGACCGCACCACGGTGCGTCTGATTGCCGACCCGGCCGTGCGCGAGAACCTGCACCAGGTCGAAGCCGCAGGCGCCTTTGGCAGCTTCGAGCTGACCATGCGTAACCAGCCGCTGGCGGCCAACCCTAAGACCTCGGCCCTGACCGTGTTCAGCGCGGTGCGCGCGCTGCGCGGCAAGGTGGCACCGCTGGTGATCTGACAACGAAAGAGTTTCATCATGTCAAATCTTGAACTGCTCCCCATCAACATCGGCGGCGAATGGCGCCTGGGTGGCGGCGACGAATCCGCCTCGCTCTACCCTGCCACCGGCGAAGTCGTGGGCCGCCTGCGCGCGCCCAGCCTGCACGATGTGGAAGAGGCCATCCAGAAGGCGGACCACGCCTTCCGCACCAGTGGCTGGGCACAGAAGAAGCCGCACGAGCGTGCCGCTGTGCTGCATCGTGTGGCCCAACTGATTCGCGAGCGCGCCGAGCCGCTGGCCCAACTGCAGCGCCTCGACAACGGCAAGCCCATCAACGAAACGCGGGCCTTGGTGGCCAGCGCTGCCGGTACCTTCCAGTACTTTGCCGCTGCCTGCGAAACCATGGAGGAGGCGATCACGCCGCAACGTGGCGACTTCATGACCATGAGCGTCTACGAGCCCATGGGTGTGGTCGCTGCCATCACACCGTGGAATTCGCCCATCGCGAGTGAAGCGCAAAAGCTTGCCCCCGCGCTGGCGGCTGGCAATGCCGTGGTCGTCAAGCCCGCCGAAGCCACGCCGCTCCTGGCGCTGGAGCTGGCCAGAATCTGTGAGGAGGCCGGTGTTCCGAAGGGTATCGTCAGTGTGTTGCCCGGGCGCGGCTCGGTGATCGGCGATGCCATCACCAAGCACCCGTTGGTCAAGCGCGTGTCGTTCACCGGCGGTACCTCCACCGGCAAGCACATTGCCCGCATTGCGGCCGACAAGATGATGCCCGTCTCGCTGGAGCTGGGCGGCAAATCGGCCACCATGGTGCTGGAAGACGCTGACCTCGACCATGCCGTCAACGGCGTACTCTACGGCATCTTCAGCTCGTCGGGCGAATCATGCATCGCCGGCTCGCGCCTGTTCGTGGCACGCAAGCTCTATGGCGATTTCATGGAGCGCCTCACTGCCAAGGCCGCTCAGCTGCGCGTGGGTGACCCGGCCGATGAGCGCACCCAGATGGGCCCGCTGATCACCGCCAAGCACCGTGAATCCATCGAGAGCTATGTGCAGCTGGGCCTGTCCGAAGGCGGGCAGTTGCGCACTGGCGGCCACCGCCCCGAAGGTGCGCTGTATGAGCGCGGCTACTACTACCGCCCCACCATCCTCGAAGGCGTGCAGAACGACTGGCAGATCTGCCAGCAGGAAATCTTTGGCCCTGTGCTCGTGGCCATGCCCTTCGACAACGAGGAGTCGCTGCTGGAGCAGGCCAATGACAGCGTCTACGCGCTGGCTGCTGGCATCTGGACGCGTGACTACAAGGCCGCGTGGCGCATCGGCCGTGCGGTGCAGGCCGGCACCGTGTGGATCAACACCTACAAGCAGTTCTCCATTTCCACACCGTTTGGCGGCTGGCGCGACAGCGGCCTGGGCCGCGAGAAGGGCCGTCTGGGTATCCAGCAGTACATGGAGCAAAAAAGTCTGTACTGGGGCCTGAACGAATCCCCTCTGGGCTGGGCCAATTGAGATGCATCCCTCCCTCAGTCGCTTCGCGCTTTCCCCCTCTCTCGCTGTGCGGGAGGAGGACGACACCTTCGCTGCGGGGCGGCCCTTGCTTGGCGTCCGCCGATGGGCCGCGCCGGTTGCAGGCGATGTGGGCAGCGCGTGGCGCGTGATTGGGTAAAGAAAGGATTTTTTATGAGCGTACTGGGCATTGACGAAATCAGCTACGGCGCAGGCGACCTGGTGGCCAGCCGCCAGTTCTTTATCGACTGGGGGCTCAATCTGGTTGCCGAGCAAGCCGACCGGCTGGTGTTCGAGACACTGAACGGCTGCCGCGTGATCGTGGCCGCCACCGACCACCCTGATCTGCCGCCCGCCATCGAAGCAGGCCCCACGCTGCGCGAGGTGGTCTGGGGCGTGGAGAGTGCTGCCGATCTCGCGCTCTACGAAAGCCGCATCGCACAGCTGCCGGGCTTTGTGAAGCAGGGCGAGCGCATCGGTTGCACCGACCCCAATGGCTTGGCTGTGCGCCTGCAGATCACGAAAAAATGCGATGTGAAGGTGCAAAGCGCCGAGTACAACACCTGGAGCCGCAAGGGGCGCATCGATCAGGCCAGCCCGGCCTACGAGCGTGCCCAGCCCATCGAAGTAGGCCATGTAGTGTTCTTCGTCAAGGACGTTCAGGCCTGCGAGCGCTTCTATGTGGACAACTTCGGTTTTGCGGCCTCGGACCGCTACCCCGAGCGCGGCGCTTTCCTGCGCACCGCACCCGATGGTGGCCACCACGACATTTTTCTGCTGCAGCGCCCCGATAAGCACGCCGGCCTGAACCATGTGGCCTTCACCGTGCGCGACATCCACGAGGTCTTTGGTGGCGGCATGCATATCTCGCGCTGCGGCTGGGACACCCAGCTCGGCCCGGGGCGGCACCCGGTGTCGTCTGCCTATTTCTGGTACTTCAAGAACCCGGCCGGTGCGCTGGTCGAGTACTACGCCGACGAGGACCAACTGACGGCCGACTGGCAGCCGCGCGATTTCGAGCCGGGCCCTACGGTGTTTGCGGAATGGGCGATTGATGGCGGTCTGGACGGCAATACCCGCCGCCAGAAGGGCGTGGGCGGTGCTGACGGCAAGTTTCTGACCGACAAGCACCACTGATCCCATCCGATACGGAGTTCAACGCGATGCAACGACGCATGCTTATCCCCACGCTGCTGGCACTGGCCGCAGCCGCTGCATTGCCTGTTGCCCCGGCGCAGGCGCAGGACGCCCGCCAGGCGTTGGCGGCGGGGCAGTTCACCATCATTGCGCCGTTTCCACCCGGAGGGCCGATCGACACACTGGCGCGCATGCTGTCAAATGGTCTCGCCGCACAGTACAAACAGGTTTCCATTGTGGACAACCGTACCGGCGCCAACGGCAATATCGGCATCGAGGCGGCCCGGCGTGCCAAGGCCGATGGCCATACGCTGCTGGTAGTGCCGCAGGGCAACCTCACGATCAACCCCACGCTGATGCCCAAGCTGCACTACAGCGTGGAAGGTGACTTCGTACCGGTGGCCTCGCTCGCGCGCACCGCCAACGTGATTGCCGTGAACCCTGCCGTACCGGCGAAGAGCGTTGCAGAGCTCATCGCGCTGGCCAAGAGCAAGCCAGGGACCGTGAGCTATGCCTCACCCGGGGTGGGCAGCAGCCTGCACCTGGCAGGCGAGTTGTTCGGGCAGCAGGCGGGTGCCGATTTTCTGCACGTGGCCTACAAGGGCACGCCCCAGGGGCTGAACGATGTGATGGGAGGCACCGTGCCGATGATCATCGGCAACCTGCCCACGCTGCTGCCGCACATCCAGTCGGGCAAGCTGCGCGCGCTGGCCATCACCGACGCGCAACGTACACCCGAGCTGCCCGATGTGCCCACGCTAGCAGAGGCTGGCGTCAAGGGTGTTGCGCTGTCGTCCTGGTACGGCGTGATGGCGCCCAAGGGTACGCCAGCACCCGTGCTGGCCCAGTTGCAGCACGACATCGCACAGATCTTCAACGACCCGGCAAGCAAGGCGCAACTGCAAAAGCAGGGCCTCGGTGTCTGGATCGTGGAAGGCCAGAAATTCGGTGAACTGATCCGCACGGAGACGGCGGCCTGGGCGCCCATCATCAAAAGCCGCGGGATCGAGGCGCAATAGACGGATAGCGAGCAGCCCGCCAAACCACCACCCACCACCACAAGAGCCCACCATGAAAACCTCACGCCGCCAGATTTGCCTGGCCGTCGCCCTGCTGGCCACCACTGTTGCCGGCAGCGCCATGGCCCAAGCCTACCCGAGCAAGCCCATCACCATCGTTGTGGCCTACCCGGCCGGCGGTGACACCGATGCCATGGCACGCCTGTATGCCGACAAGCTTTCGCAACGGCTTGGCCAGCCCGTGGTGGTGGAGAACCGGCCCGGTGCCAGTGGCACCATCGGCGCAGTGCATGTGGCCAAGGCAGCGCCCGATGGCTATACGCTGCTGCTTGCGCCCAGCACCTTCTCGATTGCGCAGTTCGTGCTCAAGACTTCGGCGGCGTCGAGCTATGACGTGTTGCGAGGCTTCGTGCCTGTGGTGCAGACCAGCGTGCAGCCGCTGTTCGTCGCCACCAGCCAGGCTTCGGGCATCAAGGATCTGGCAGGTCTGACCACCCAGGCCCGCAAGAGCGAGCTGACCTATGCCAGCCCCGGCAGCGGTTCGCCCATGCACATTCTTGGTGAAATGTTCAACAAGGCGGCTGGCGTCAAGCTCGCGCATGTGCCCTACAAGGGCGTGGCACCTGCCGTCAACGACCTGATCGGCGGCCATGTACCCGCTACTTTCATGACCTGGGGGCCGATTGCTCCCTACGCTGGCACCAAGGCGAATGTGCTGGCGGTGGCCGACGCCCAGCGCAGCCCGCTCGCGCCCAACGTGCCCACACTGGCCGAGCTGGGCGTCAAGAACGTGGAAGTGACCGCCTGGCAAGGCCTCTTTGGCCCCAAGGGCATGTCTGCCGAGACCGTGAAGCTGCTGAATACCCACCTCAACGAAATCCTGAAGATGCCGGAAGTGGCGACCAAGATGGCCACCTTCGGCGCACTGCCTGCGGGCGGCGATGCGGCCCGGCTCGAGAAAACCAATGCGGCCGACTACGACCGCTTTGGCAAGCTCATCAAAGACCTTGGCATTCAGGCCGAGTGAACCGTTTTAGAAGGAGACCCCACCATGGCTGTTGACCGATACCTTGAACCGCACCAGGCACGCCAGCGCCCTGCAACCCTGTTTGAAGACCTGCTGGGCGATGCGATCGAGCGCGCCTTTGGCGAAGGTGTGCAGACGCTGCCCGAGCTGGTGGCCTACATCAACCGCAGCGGCCCCGCCGGAGAGAACGGCGAAGCCTGGACGGAGCAGAGCTTTGGCGCCCTGATGGCGCGCCTGGGCCACTGAAGCAGGAAAGGAGCACTCCATGAACGTACAAACCATCGCCATCGATCCTGTGGATCGCTTGCTCACCAAAGGTCTGGGCAACCTCTGGTACCCCGTCTGCACGTCTGATTTCGTGCAGGACAAGCCTATCTCGCTGCGCCGCTTCGGCTACAAGATCGCGCTGTGGCGCGATGCCGCAGGCCAGGTACATGCGCTGGAAGACCATTGCCCGCACCGGGGCGCGCCGCTGTCGCAAGGGGTGATCCTGGGCGACCGGCTGGCCTGCCCTTACCACGGTGTGGAAGTGCGCTGCGACGGCACGGTGACCAAGGTGCCCGGCAGCCCCGGCTGCAAGCTGGAGGGTTCGCGCGCCGCGCTGGATTTTCATGTGCACGAAGCGCACGGCGCCATTTTTCTCTTCAACAGCGACAAGCATGTGGATACGCCACCCGCGTTCTCCATGCCGGAGGAGCTGACCTCGCCCGAGTATTCGAACTTTCTGTGCTATGCCGAATGGCGTGCGGATTACCGCTATGCCATCGACAACGTCATGGATCCGATGCATGGCACCTTCCTGCACAAGCAGTCGCACTCCATGTCCGAAGGCGATAGCAAGGCCACGTTCCAGGTGCGCGATACCGATATCGGCTTTATCTTCGAGAAGGCAGGCCAGCGCGGCGTGAATTTCGACTGGACCGAGTGGGGCGAGACCGACATGCACTGGATGCGCCTGGAGATTCCGTATCCCAAGACCGGCGGGCCCGGCGGCAACTTTGCCATCATCGGCTGCGTCACGCCCATCAGCCCCGAGCTGTGTGCAGTGTTCTTCTGGCGGTGCCGCCGGGTGCAGGGCTGGATGCGCGACACCTGGCGCTTTCTGTACCGCAACCGCCTGGAAGCACGCCACTGGGCGGTGCTGGAGCAGGACCGCGTGATGATGGAGCAGATGGAGTTTGACGCCAACGAGCGTGAAAACCTGTACCAGCACGATATCGGGCTGGTGCGCCTGCGTCGCCGCCTGCGCAGCCTCGCCCAGGAGCAGCTTGAGGGAAGCGCCGCACCATGAGCAGCACCTTGCAGGCCTTCGTGCACACGTTGCGCTTCGAGGCCCAGGACACCATCAGCGTGGAGTTGCGCCCGGTGGATGGTGGCGAGTTTCCGGCTTTCACGGCGGGATCGCACATCGACCTGCACCTGCCCAACGGGCTGGTGCGCAGCTATTCGCTCTCCAACGACAGCAGCGAGCGCCACCGCTATGTGGTGGGCGTGCTGCGCGACCGTGCCAGCCGTGGCGGATCGCGCTGTGTGCATGAGGCGCTGCGCGTGGGTTTGCCCATCACCATCTCCGAGCCGCGCAACCATTTCGCTCTCGACGAAGGTGCAGCGCATTCGGTGCTGGTGGCTGGTGGCATCGGTATCACGCCGATGCTGTGCATGGCGCGCAGGCTCCACAGCCAGGGCCGCTCGTTCGAGATGCTGTACTTTGCGCGTGAGCGCAAGAGCGCGGCTTTCCTCGCCGAGCTGCAGGCCTTGGGCATGCCGCTGCATTTGCATTTCGATGCCGAGGCGGGCGGCCCGCCCGATCTGCGTGGCCTGCTGGCGCAGCGTGCGCCCGATGCGGGCTTGCACCACTACGCCTGCGGCCCGACGCCGATGCTCGATGCCTTCGAGAAGTTCTGCGGCGAGCTGGGTCACGCCAACGCCCACATCGAACGTTTCACGCCGGTGGAGGTCAAGGCATCGACCGATGCCCTCGCCAACTACACGGTGGAGCTCAAGCGCAGTGGGCGCTTCATCGAAATCACGCCCGAGAAATCACTGCTGGACACCTTGCTGGAGGCTGGCGTCGATGTCGACCATAGCTGCTGCGAAGGTGTCTGCGGCTCCTGCGAGACACGCGTGCTCGAAGGCGTTCCCGATCACCGCGACTCGGTGCTCAGCCCCAAGGAGAAGGCGAGCAACAAGGTGATGATGGTCTGCGTCTCCGGGTGCAAGAGCGAGACGCTGGTTCTGGATCTTTAACGACACACAAAGAGAGACGACACCATGAAAAAAATCGTGATTGCCGCTGGCCTGGCCAGCCTGGCAGGGGCAGCTGCAGCCCAATCTAAGGTCGAGATCTTCGGGGTCATCGACACCAATGTCACCCGGCTTTCGGGCTCGGGCTCATCCAGCAAGGTAGGCCTTGCCACGGGCGGCGCCAACATCAGCCGCCTGGGCTTTCGGGGCACCGAAGACCTGGGAGGCGACCTGAAGGCGGGCTTCTGGCTGGAGGCGGGCCTCGATTCCGACACCGGCGCAGGCAAGGCTGCGGGCACCAGCGGCCTGGGTTTCAACCGCCGCTCCACCGTCAGCCTGCTGGGCAACTTTGGGGAGCTGCGCCTGGGCAGAGACGACTCTGCCACCTTTCTGAGCACGCTGATCTTCGATCCATTCCTTACCAATGGCGTGGGCGGCACGGGGGCATTCACCATTCTGGGCATTCCAGGCTCCGGCACCGCCACGGGTGGCGCGCCGATCCAGATCAGCAATGCGGTCAGCTACTTTCTGCCCCCCAACCTGGGCGGGTTCTACGGCCAGGCCCAGGTGGCATTTGGCGAACACACCAAGAGCGAGCCCAACAAGAACCAGGGCGACTACCGTGGCCTGCGCGCAGGCTACCGGCAAGGTGCCTTCAACGGCGCCCTGGCGATTGGCCGTTACTACGGCGATAGCTCGGACAACAATATCACCGCCAGCAATATTGGCCTGAGCTACGACCTGGGCATGGTCAAGCCGATGCTGTTGTGGGCCAGCGAAAAGCGTGGCTCGCTGAAGGTGACGGCGCTGCAACTGGGCGCCACGGCACCGCTGGGCAATGGCGAGTTGCGCGCCTCTGTGGGCCACTACAACACCTCAGGCAGCAATGCGGACTGGAACAAGATTGCCGTGGGGTACGGCTACAACTTCTCCAAACGCACGCAGGTCTACGGCACGCTGGCCTATCTCAAGAACAAGGACGGATCGAGCCGCGCCATCGGCGTGCAGGGCCTGAGCGCCACGGGCTCCACCATGGGCGGCAAATCCACCGGCATGGAGCTGGGCATCCGCCACTTCTTCTGATCGCGGGCCGTGCCCTATGCGCCGCCCTTGCCTGAACGCAGGGGCTGGCGCGGGCGTGCTCTTTTATCTCTTAGGAAAGTCGCACCATGAATGACTCCCGTTCAATGCGCTGGTGGGGCGTGATCACGCTGTTCGTGATCGTTGCCATCTCTTATGTGGACCGGATCAATATCTCGGTTCTGATCACGGACCGCGATTTCCTCTCGCACATCGGTCTGACGACGGATGACCGTACGCGCCAGGGGCTGCTTGCTACCGCATTCATGGTGGGGTACGGGGTGTCATCGCTGGTGCTCACGCCTTTCTGCGCGGCGCTGTTCGGCGTGCGTCGCAGCCTGATTGGCGGGCTGCTGCTGTGGGGTGTGGTGACCTTTCTGTCGCCTGCGATGAGCAGCTACGGGCTGCTGCTGGCATCGCGCATTCTGCTGGGCGTATCGGAGGGGCCGCTGTTCTCGCTGGCAGGCAGCTACATCAAGGCGCATTTCGAGAGCCGCGAGAATGGCAAGCCCAATTCGCTGGTCAACATGGGAACCGGGGTGGGGCTGGCCGTGGGATATCCGCTGGTGGGCTACCTCGTGGCGGGGCACGATTGGGAAACGTCTTTTCATGTGCTGGGCCTCATCAATGTGCTGCTCGGCATTCCTCTGGTCTGGGCCTTCGTGCGCATGCCCAAGGTGGAAACCGGCATGCCCAAGCCGCAGTCGCTGGGCCAGGCCGTGGGCCAGGTCGGCACCATCGTGCGTGGCGCCATGCATACGCGCTATCTGTGGCTCATCACCATTCTGACGGCGGCCTTTCTGTCCTACCTATGGGGCAGCAGCAACTGGCTGCCTGCATACCTGAAGGAGTCGCGCGGCTTTTCGATGCGCGAGATGGGCTGGCTGGCTTCGCTGCCGCAATACGCCAGCGTGGCTGCGGTTTTTGTGGGCGGCATGATCATCGACCGCATTGCGCGGCGCCAGGTGCCGCTGATCTTCGTGTTCGGAAGCATCGGTGTGGCTGCCGCCGTGTGGCTGGCCATCCATATGGAGGACCGCTATGCGGCTGCCTATTGCCTGATTGCCGCCAATTTCTGCTGGGGGCTGATGAGCCCGGCCATTCCGAGCACCGTGCAGTACTGTGCGCGGCCTGAGCACATTGCCAGTGCGTATGGCGTGGTCAATGGCGCGGGCAGCCTGGTGGCGGGCTTCATGCCGGCCATCATGGGCGCCGTGATCGGTGCACTGTCGGCCAGTGGTGGCATGGGCGCAGGCTTCTTTGCAGGTTTTGCTGCGCTCATCGGTACGCAGGCGGTGGTGATGCTGTGCGGCATCATTCTGTGGGTGCGGGAGCGCCGCGCCACGCCGCAGTCATAAAAAATGAGCGCATGGCGCTCATTCTTCGTCGATTCCAAGGTGATTCATGCTTGAAGTGCTTGTACAGCAGGCGCTTCAAGCATCTTTTTTGATAGCAGTCGCTATTTCAGCCAGCCCCGCTTGCGGAAGTACAGCATGGGTATGAGTGCGCTGCACACCATCAACGCAATGCCGTAGGCATAGCCGTATTGCCAATCCACTTCAGGCATGTACTTGAAGTTCATGCCGTAGACGCTGGCGATCAGCGTAGGAGGCAGCAGGGCGACACTTGCCACCGAGAAGATCTTGATGATCTTGTTCTGGTTGATGTTGATGAAACCGACGGTGGCATCCATCAGGAAGTTGATCTTGTCGAACAGGAAGGCGGTGTGGTTGTCCAGCGATTCGATGTCGCGCAGGATCTGGCGCGCATCCTCGAACTGGTCGGAGTTGAGCATCTTGCTGCGCATCATGAAGCTGACGGCGCGGCGCGTGTCCATCACATTGCGGCGGATGCGGCCGTTCAAGTCTTCCTGGCGGGCGATGGCCGACAGCACCTCACTCGCGTGCGTGTCGGTCACATTGCCGGCCAGTACCTGGGTGCTGACTTTTTCCAGGTCGTCGTAAATGCCTTCGAGCGTGTCGGCCGAGTATTCAGCATCGGCGTCAAACAGCTTGAGCAGAACGTCCTTGCTGTCCTCGATGAGCCCCGGCGCGCGGCGTGCGCGCAGACGCAGCAGGCGAAACACAGGCACATCCTCGTCGTGGATGGAGAACAGCACGCCATAGCTTTTGAAGGCGGCGTTGTTCAGGTTCATGATGAAGGCCACACGCACGCTGCGCGGGTCTTCGTCGTCATCGATCAGAAAGTCGCTGCGAATGTGCAGGTCGCCGTTGTCTTCTTCGTAGAAGCGGGCAGACTCCTCAATGTCCTGGTCCATCGCATCTTCGGGGATGGACAGGCCGTAGTGCTGCTTGACCCAGCGCTTTTCTTCCAGCGTAGGCGATTCCAGATCGACCCAGATCGGCTGAAAGCGCGCAAGGTCTTGCAGCGACTCGATCTCTTCCTGCACCAGGCGGCCATTGGCGAGCGTAAAGATGTTGAGCATAGGCTCACTTCCTTGTTGTTTTTGGTCTGCAAAAGGGGGAATGGGGCGCTTCCAACCCTTGTGCAACAACGCGCGGCCAGGGTGGAAGCTACCAACTAGGGTAGGGATCCAAGGAGATTGCTCCGATTGATGGAATGGGCGCCATTATGGCACTGCAGCATGGTCCGCGTACGACGGTGCGCAATTACAGCAGGCTGCCTGGGCGCCTGCGTTGCCATGGCCCCACGGCATGGCGAAGGCATGGAGCTGTGGCAGGTTTCAGCGGCCTGCGTGGGCCAGCGCCAGGCACAGGTCGGCCCAGGTCTCGCCCTTGGCCTTGGGTACGCGCAGCAGATGCGAGGGGTCGTAGGTGACCACCGCAGGCAACCGGCCCGCACCCACCTGGTGCACCTGCTGGCGCAGGCGGGAGAATGGCTGCTCACCGCCCAGCAGGTGACGGGCGGCGGGCAGACCCAGCACGAGCGCCATCGCGGCCCCCGTGTCCTGCACCAGCGCGTCGATGCTGTGGCTGGGCGGCTCCTGTCCTTCGTCGCCTTGGCTGGCATCCTGCCCTGGGGCCAGGCGTGCCAGTGGCACCCAGTACACGGGGGCGTCAGTCAGGCGCATGGCGCGCAGCATGTTGATGACCAGCTGGCCCGCCTTGCCCTGTGGCGGCGTACCCTCGGGCAGCTCGGCCACCACCAGCCAGGCGGGTTGGCTGCTGGCGGGGGCGGGTTCTGTCTGCAACTTGGCCTCTCGCAGATCCAGCAGCACCGGTGCGCGCAGCGCAAAGCGCACACGCGGAAAATCTTCTGGCATGGCCTGCGCCGCCGGTGCAATAGGTGCCGCAGGCGCAACGGAGGAGGCTGCTGCAGTGCGGGCAGGGCGCGGCGCGGGGGCGGGCTCTGCAGGGGCTGGAAATAGGGCTTCTGCACCCGAAGGGATTGCCAGAGGCTGATCTGCTTTGCTTTCAGGAGCTATTGGCGCGCTCTGGTTGGGTGCTAGAGGCTGTTTTTTCTCTGAAACCTGCGCAGACGCTGCCGGTGGGTGAGCCACCTCGGCGACTGGGGCCGCCGCAGGCGCGGCAGACTCGGGCCACCACAGCGGGTGGCCCATCTCTTGCAGCATGGCGCGTTGGCGGGCATCCAGATTCAGGCTCATACGGATCAGGCGGAAACAGGCAACAGGTAGCGCATCACCACGGCGTCTTCGCGCTCCAGGTGAGACACCGGATAGTAACCCTTGCGCAGCCCCACGGCCTCAAAACCGAAACGCAGGTATATCTGCTGCGCGCGGACGTTGCCTTTGCGCACCTCCAGCCAGATGGTGCCGGCGCGCACGCTGGCGGCCCAGCTTTTGAGCTGCTCCAGCAACACCTTGGCCCAGCCCTGGTGCTGGTGGCGCGGGTTGACGGTGATGTTGAGCAGATGCACCTCGTCTACACCCTGCATCACAACAAAGTAGCCCACCAGCTGGGAATCGATCCACAGCAGCTGGATGCCATAGCCCATGGCCATCGAATCGATAAAGTTGCCCCGGGTCCATGGGTGGCTGTAGCACTGGTTCTCGACAGCCAGCAGGGCATCGAGGTGGTCGATCTGCAGCGCAGACCAGTGCAACTGCGGTGCGGGTTGCCGGTCCATCGCCAGGGTGGTGCCCGGCGTCATGCCTGGGGCGCTGCCTGTTCGGGCACGGCCTGCTGGCTCGCCTTGATGGCCTCGCGCTCTGCCGTGGTTTTGGCGACCTTGTCGCGGATATAGAGCGGCAGCGCATCCTGCGCCGCCACTGCATGCCCCTGGGCAAGCAGGGCAGGCGCCAGGTTCAGCAGGGCGCTGGCAGTGGGCATGGCATGCACATGTGGCAGCGCGGGCAGCAGCCGGTCACCATACGGCGCCTGGGCATTGCCCGCCACCGTAAAGCCGCAAATCGCCAGCACATCCTGCGGTGGGCCAACAGTCAACTCGGTCTGCAGCAACCATTGCGCGTCTGCGTAGGCATAGGCGGCGCTGTAGACCTCGTCCATTCGGGCGTCAAGGCATGCCAGCACCTGCGAGCAGCCATGCTGCAGGCGGGCCTCTTCGGCGACCGCCATCAAGGTATCCACCGGTAGCACCGGCACCTGCCGACCCTGGCTGCTGGCGGCAAACGCAAGGCCCTGGCTGATGGCGCAGGCCGTGCGCAGCCCGGTGAACGAGCCCGGGCCCCGGCCAAACACGATGGCATCCAGCTCGGTAAAGGCAAGGCCTGCCTCTGCCATCAGCGCACGCACGGCGGGCAGCAACTGGCTCGACGACTGCGCGCCACCCGCACCGCTGTGCAGCCAACGCTGGCTGCCACGCGCCACGGCGATGGAAAGGGTGTCGGTACTGGTATCGAGGGCAAGCAGATTCATGGGGAGGGAGGCGCCATCAACCGGGGCGCCACAAGGCAGGCCTGCAGGCACAAAGGCAGGCAACGGGGCATTATCGCGGCAAAGCCAAGGCTGCACGCTGGGCTTGGGCATAGCGGATAGACTGCTGCGATGCAACAGAACTGCAGCATAGCCAACTGATAGCCGGAACAATGCAACACCAGGTTCGTACCGAGACACCCCTCCGCTCAACCCTTTCTTTCGCAGACAGCACCAGCAATGGCAGCCGCCCATGGCTGCAATCCATTGCCATTGCCATGATTGCGCTCGGCCAGGTGGCCTGCGCGCAGACCCCTGCCATGCAAGGCGCCGAGCGCACAACGCCTGCGGCAGGGGCAGTGCAGGTGGCGCCCAATCCCTCTCCTGCCGTTCGCGCACCGGTTGCACAGTCTGTGCCTGCAGCTCCCGTGCAGCCTGCCAGCACCATTGCCACGGGCCGTCTGCCTGCTGAGGTCGAGGCCGCGCTACAACGCGGCAAACTGGCACCCGATTCCGTATCGGTGGTGGTGATGGACGCCAGTGGCACCCAGCGCCCCTTGCTGGATGTGCGCAGCGACGTACAGCGCAACCCCGCATCGGTGATGAAACTGGTCACCACCTTTGCCGCGCTGGAGCTGCTGGGCCCCGCCTACACCTGGGATACCTCCGTCAGCACCGATGGCAGCATCGCCAAGGGAGCGTTGAATGGCAACCTCTACATCCAGGGATCGGGCGACCCCAAGCTGGTGATGGAGCGCCTGTGGCTGATGCAACGCCGCCTGCAGGATCGCGGCGTCAAGGTCATCGTGGGCGACGTGGTGCTGGACCGCAGCGCGTTTCAGCTGCCACCCATCGACCCGGCCTACTTTGACAACGAACCCTTCCGCCCCTACAACGCGGTGCCCGATGCCCTGCTGGTCAACTACAAATCGATGACCATGAGCTTCATGCCGGACGCCGCTGCAGGCGTGGCGCGCATCGCCTACGAGCCCGCCATTGCCAACATGAACCTGCCGGCCACTGTGCCGCTGGTGAACACCAAGGGCGGCTGCGGCAACTGGCGCGCCGCGCTCAAGGCCAATTTTGCCGTTGCAGGCCAGATCCAGTTCGCAGGCGGCTACCCCGCAGCCTGCGAGGAAAACAGCTGGTCCGTTGCGCCCGCAGCCCCCGAAAGCTTTGCACCCCGTGTGTTCGAAGGCATGTGGCGCGAGGCCGGTGGCAAGATCACCGGCCAGGTGCGCTTTGGCACTGCGCCGCAGGGCGCCGCGCCGCTGATGCGCTTTGATTCGCCCAGCCTCACCGAGGTGGTGCGCGACATCAACAAATACAGCAACAACGTCATGGCGCAACAGGTCTTCCTCACCCTGGGCAAGCAGCGCGCCGGTGTCGGCACCTTTGAAGGTGGCCGCCAGGCGGTGGCCCAGTGGTGGAGCGAGCGCATGGGCGGCATGAGCCAACCCACGGTGGACAACGGCGCAGGCCTCTCGCGCGATGCGCGCGTTACCGCAGGGGGGCTGGCCAAAATGCTGTCCGTCGCGTGGACCAGCAACGTCATGCCCGAGCTGATGGCCTCCATGCCCATCGTGGGTGTGGATGGCACCATGAAAAAGAGCAAATCGAGCGCCGTAGGCGGCGCCCACCTCAAGACCGGCACCTTGCGCGACGCCTCGGCCATTGCAGGCTACGTCAACGGCGCCAACGGCCGCCGCTGGGTGGTGGTAGCCCTCGCCAACAGCGACAACGCCCCTGCAGCGCGCCCTGCCTGGGATGCACTGATCGACTGGGTGGCGGCGCAGTGAGGGTATGGGTTGGATAGGTGCCAGCGTTATTAACTGAAGTACTTCCAAGCTGTTCGGTTGTATCGAAGCTGTACCGAATGGCCTGGCGTTGTGAGCAGATGGATGAAAACTTAGGGCTAGGCTATTTCTTGGTCGCAAAGCGCAGTGCGTCCTATGATGGATTCCGGCTTCAATAAAGCCCCTGGGGCAACCACGGAGTTTGCTCCTAGGCGACATCCATCACCAACAAGAGCACCGAATTTTGTGGTGTTTACCGCAGAGAGGACACCGTTGACGCGTACGTTTATTCCCGCTTCAGGCCGCTCATTTCGATAATTGCAAATGATGGCACCAGCTTCAATATTTACGCGCTCACCAATAATGGAATCTCCAACGAAGTTGAAATGAGCTAACTTCGAAGCAGCGAATACATAGGAAGACTTTAGCTCACAGCAGGGACCAATGACGCAGTCTTCATCAAGCCAGCATCCACCACGAAGATATGCTCCCGTTGCGATGAAGCTTCGAGCTCCGATAACTAAAGGACCTTTAAGCACTGCACCACTCTCAACAATGGCAGTTCGATGAATTGCAATATCTCCTGCAATATCGAATTCTTCTGTCGCCATATCCATAGCAATTTTCGTCACAATAGTTTCGGATTGGCTCGTCAGTTCCCATGGAAGCCATGAAGCCCATGTCTTAATTGGAGAAGAATTGACACGGGGTAGATAGTCTTGCAAACAAAGCATAGAGGACTTTAAAGAGGACATGCCTTGGCGGGCTCCGATAGCCTGAGCGAGCATCACCCCCCTCATTCGGTGATGGCTGGATGGTTCCATTTTAGGGGTGTATCAAATGTCTGCTTCTGGGCGATCTGCGGTACTGTCAATCCCTTGGGCTTGTACTTTTGCGAGAACGCTCCATGGCCTCGCTTGAAGCCACAAACCCCAGCTTTGCAAAGAATTCGGGTGCTTGCCCGCGCGATGCGCGAAGCACCCAGGTGATGCTGTCGTTGTTTTTCACAATCTCGCTCACCAGGCGTTTGCCGATGCCCTGGCCGCGCCATTCGGGGGCGACGACCACCATGGAGAGGTAGCCGTTGGAGAGGCCGTCGGTGATGGCGCGGGCAAAGCCAATGACCTCGCCTTGTGAGGTGGCGACAGCCACCCGCTGCGAAGCGGCGATCAGGCGCTCCAGGAATAGATGGTTCGGTATGCGGTGCGCCCAGCCATGGGCCGTCAGCAGCTCAAATGTGCCTTCCAGATCTGTGGCGGCAAAGTTGCGGATATGCACGGGGTGGTCTTTCATGGCGTTGCCCGCTTTTCATTGCTTTTCATCGATGCCCAGCATTCTCCACAGCCCCGGATATTCTGATACCGCGCCAAAGTCGGTAACTTCCAGCCTGGCGCGGTAGTGGTGCTCCGGGGATGTGTAGTCGTAGGCGTGTGGGCTGACGTGGTGGTAGGTTTGCTGCAGCCTCTTCACCTGCCAATCATCGGCGTCCAGCCACACGGCAATGGTTGAAGCAGTCTCGGAGGTTTGCAGGTTCAAACGCCGTATGGCGTTGGTATTGCTGGCCGGGGTGAAGCCCAGGTCGATGTCGACCAGCCCGTCAAGGCCGTGATCGGGCTGCGCGTTGATGAGCCATGTTCCGCCGGCATCACGGGCGATGTGCAGGTCAATGTTTCTGGTGCCCACCCAGCCCTGCACGGTTGCTTCCTGGCTGGCCCAGTGGCTGTCGCAGCGCAATTGGTAGTGCAGGTTGGCGGTGCTGGCAATGTTGCTCTGGTGGTGGAATATGGCCGTGCCTTCGATTGTCCAGCCACCCGGGTCTTGGGTGATGCGGCAGGCGTCCAGGCCTTCCTTGTCCAGGCATTTCCAGAGTACGGTGTACATGGGCTCACTCCTGATTCGGATGGTGGCGGCCTCCATGGTGAACGCGCCATTCGTTCGCCGCTTTCAGCATTCCACCTTGGCAAACTCCACTGCCAGATGGTCGATCAGCGCGCGCACGGCGGGCAGCATGCCGCGGCGGCTGGCAAATACGGCGTGCACGGCTTCTTCGCGCGGGCCCCATTCGGGTAGCACGCGCACCAGGGTGCCGGCGGCAATCTGTTCGTGGATCATGATCATGGGCAGCTGCACGACGCCCAGGCCTGCCAGCGCCGCGCCGCGCAGGGCCACCATGTCGGTGGTGATGAGGCGGGGCTGGTGGGCTATGCTGATGGCCTTTTCCTCTGCATGCTGCAGGTGCCAGACGAACTGCTGCTCGGGCGAGCCGAGCCACAGGCTGGGCCAGGTCGAGAGATCCTGCGGCGCGCGCGGCTGGGCCTGGCGTGCCAGCAGGATTGGGCTGGCCACGAGGTGCTGCTTGTGTACGGAGAGCATGCGCACGGACAGTTCGCTGTCTTCGAGCGGCATGGTGCGTACGCGAATGGCTAGGTCCAGCCCTTCGCCGATGACGTCGACGCGGCGGTTGGTGGCATCGAGCTGCACCGTCACATCGGGGTACATCACCATGAAGTCGGTGAGCATCTTGTGCGCCAGCTCATGCAGCAGGGTGATGGGGCAGGAGAGGCGCACCACGCCGCGCGGGGTGGCCTGCACGGCTTCCACGCTGCGCTGGGCCGCATCGGCCTCCACCAGCATGGCCTTGCAGTGCTGGTAGTAGGTCTGGCCGATTTCGGTGACGGCAAATTTGCGGGTGGATCGCAGGAGCAGGCGCACGCCCAGGCGCTCTTCCAGCAGGGCAATGCGGCGGCTGAGCTTGGATTTGGGCATGCCGAGCGCGCGGCCGGCCGGTGCAAAGCCACCGTGGTCCACCACCTGGACAAAGTAATACAGGTCGTTGAGGTCTTGCTGCATGGGCGGTCTCTATATCGTTCTTCAAATAGAACGAATTAGGCCAATTATGCCCTCTAGTGCAAGCAGTGTTCCATCTCCATAATTGCAATACGGCCTCCAGCGCGATGGACTGGCGGGCCATAGAAGGAAACACTCTCATGAAAAACGTTCTGCAGGTTCAAGACGCACCACGCCAGCACTGGGTGGGCGATGGCTTTCCCGTGCGTTCGCTTTTTTCGTACCAGAGCCATGGCAAGGCGCTCAGCCCTTTCCTGCTGCTCGATTTTGCCGGCCCTGCCGAATTCACTCCCGCCACCACGCCGCGCGGCGTGGGCCAGCACCCTCACCGGGGCTTCGAGACGGTGACCATCGTCTATGACGGTGAAGTGGCGCACCGCGACTCGACCGGCCAGGGTGGCGTGATCGGACCCGGCGATGTGCAGTGGATGACGGCGGGCGCTGGCATTCTGCATGAGGAGTTCCACTCGCCCGCCTTCACGGAGAAGGGCGGCCCGCTGCGCATGCTGCAGTTGTGGGTGAACCTGCCAGCCAAGGACAAGAGTGCGCCTGCGGGTTACCAGGGCATTGGCAATGCGCAGATTCCTGCGGTGGCGCTGCCCGGCAATGCGGGGCAGGTGCGGGTGATTGCCGGCAGCTACGCGGGGCAAACGGGCCCGGCCCGCACTTTCACGCCGATGAATGTGTGGGATGTGCGCATCCGCGCCGGGCAGACGGCCACGCTGGAGTTGCCCGATGGCTGGAGCACGGCGCTGGCCATGGTGGAGGGTACCGCGTTGGTCAATGGCGAGCATGTGGCGCGCGAAGCGCAGCTGGTGGTGATGGAGCAATCCGGCACCACGGTCACCATCGAGGCCAACAGCGATGTGGTGCTGCTTTTGATGAGCGGTGAGCCTATCAACGAGCCCATCGTCGGCTATGGCCCGTTTGTGATGAACACGCAGCAGGAGATCGTGCAGGCAGTGAACGATTTCAACAGCGGCAAGTTCGGCAGCATGCGGGCGTGACAGGGTTTTGCCAAAATGGCTGCCAGCGCTTGATGGGTAAGCGCTGACAGCTATCAAAAGCATAGAGCGCGATAGACGCAAAAAAACGGACACCACGGTGTCCGTTTTGCTGTGCGGCACTCTGCCATGCCGGGCTGCCCCGGCGGTGGCATGACCGCCTGTTTGCCAGCTACTTATTAGTGGCTTACCAGTTGGCCTTCATGCGGTCATACACCCAGTCACCAAAGCGGCGGTGCGCTTCGGGCGTGTAGTTGATCTTGTCGGAAAACACGTACTGCGAGATCTTGCCGCTGTCGACCACGGTGTCGATGGTGCACAGCGACGAGTTGATCTGGCCTGCACCAATGCCAATGCCGTTGGTGGCATCCACGGTGGTGCACAGCGGGTCGGTGTTGTTGGTGAAGTTGAAGTTGCCGGGGTTGCCGGTCATCGAGTTGAAGTAGTACTGCACGTCGGAGTACAGCACCTGGGTGCCGTCCAGATCCACCAGGGAGACCTGCATGGTCTGGTTGAACGCGTTGGTGGCGTCTTCCAGCGTCTTGGTGGGCTGGGGGTCGGCGGCCGGGTTGGCAGTATCGAGGCCCTTGGCCCACAGGGTGCGCGAGACGTTGGGGGTGCCAATGGCCAGCACGCGTGGCGCGCCAGCAACATGCAGGCGGCGCACCTGGTCGGCCATCTGCTTGCCTGCGGTCTTCATGTTGGCCAGGTACTGCTCCACGGTGGTGGTGCCAGCCAGCACTTCGTTGTAGCCCGCAATCACATCGCTCATGCCGCCGCTCAGCAGCACAAACTGCTTCTCGGGGAACTTGGGGTTGGCGGCCAGGTAGCTGTCGATCTGCGAGGTGATGGACGGTGCGTTGGTGCCGGTGGCATCGGGCAGTGCCACACGGGCATTGCCTTGGGCGTAGGCGGTGCCGCCGGCGCGTGCTGCCGTCAAGGTCAGGTCATAGCGGTAGGCGATCTCGCGCGTCCAGTTGTTTTGGAGGCCGTCGGTGGTGGTGACGGAGTAGGGCCGACCGTTGGAGTTCTGGCCCAGGTCGGACATTGCGTCGCCGAAGGTGATGATGCTGTCGGGGCGAACACTGTTCGCCGTGGTGCTAGAGCCGCAAGCCGCCAGCAGAGCCACCGAGGCAGCTGCCGCGGCGGTCAACAGGGTACGGTGCATCCAGTTTTCTGCCATGTAGGTTCTCCAAATTTGTAGTGCGTAGTGTAGCGAGGCTGGGGGGGACCACCAAAGCACTGAGGTAAAGAGTGGTAAACCTGTATGGGCACCGCAGGGGCGCAGTCGTACGCTCGGGTTCTAAGAACGTGTTTACGATCTCTACGCAGCCGCGTTGGAGTGCAATCGGGATGAGTTCGAAGCGCTGGGCCGCAGCTTGCACCGGGGTGCAAGCAAGGGCGAGCGCGCAGAAATCGCCCGATTTCGCTCCAACCCAGAGGGACAGTGGCATTGCGGGCGGTCTGCGTTGTTGCAAATCCTCGCAATAGCGGGGCTATTGCTGCGGTATTGCGCCTAGCATCCCCTCCCGCAATGCCACTGTCGCGGCGCGAGGAGATCGTAAACACGTTCTTTCAACCAACAGCAACAGGAGACAGCATGCACGCGCAACGATTTCAAGCTGCCCGCTGGGCGCGGTGGGCTCTGTGGACGGGTGCGGCTGCCGCCGCTGCATTGCTGAGCGCCTGCGGAGGGGGCGGCAGCGATGACGACGACACCCGAGTGACCACCGTGAAGGTGATGGGCGACAGCCTGGCCGACAGCGGCACCTTTGGCTACAAATTCACCGTGCAGGCAGCGCAGGCGGTGGGTGAGGGATCGACCCCGCTGTGGGTCGATCAGGTGGCCACGCAGTACGGCACCAGCCTGTGCGCGCACTACCGTTTCAATGGCAGCAGCTTTGCCGCACAGGCCAATTGCACCAACTATGCCATTGGCGGGGGCCGCATCAACTACCTGCAGTCGGCCAGCTCGCCGCTGTCCATTCCGCAGCAGTTGCGCGATGCGGCGGCGGTGGGCTTCGGCAAGGGAGACTTGCTGCTGATCGACGGCGGTGGCAACGATGCCTCGGATCTGGTGACGGCCTACCTGAGCGCGGCCACCGACCAGGGCGCGGCCTACCAGGCTCTTTTGTCCACCCAGCTTGATGCCGCTACGGTACGAGACTTGATGGGCAAGGGCGCCAGCGGGCTGGCAACGGCTGGCGGCGCCTATCTGCAGGCCCTGGCCAAGAACTGGGCTGCCACCATCCGCAGCCAGACGGTGGACAAGGGTGCGCTGCGAGTGGCGGTGCTCAACATGCCCGATGTCAGCCTGACGCCCAAGCTCCGCGTGGTGTTGCAGGCCGTAGCGGTGCAGCAGGGCGAGGCGGCCGCGCAGCAGCTGCAGGCGCTGATCTCGGGCTGGGTGCGCGCCTTCAACCAGCAGCTCGCCAACAGTCTGGCGGGCGATACCCGTGTGGCCGTGGTCGATTTTTACGCTGCCTTGAACGATCAGGTGAGCCAGCCGCAGAAATACGGCTACACCAATGTGACGACGCCCGCCTGCCCGGCCAGCGGCGCAGATGCCAATGGCCTGCCCCAGTATGACTTGGCAACCTGTACGGCAGCGGGTTTGTCTGCCCGCATTCCTGCAGGCCAGACTTCGGCGGACTGGTGGCAGCGCTATGTGTTTGCCGACAGCTTTCACCCAACGCCACGCGGCCATACGCAGTTGGGTGTCGCCGTCAGCACGCGTCTGGTGCAGGCAGGGTGGTAATTTGCTATAGAAAAAAGAGCTTCTGGCGCTTGTTTAATAAGCGCCAGAAGCCTTTTTTATCAGGAATTGCGTTGTGCGTTGTATCAACCGGCCGCTGCGGCGCGCTGCAGCCGGTCGGCCACGCCTTCCCAGTCGGCCGTCTCGGGCGGTGTCTCGATCCAGATCAGCTTGGCGCCCCAGTCGTCAAAATTGCGCAGCATGCCAAACAGCTCGCGCGCCACGGCCAGCGGTGCCTCTGGCATGCGGCGCAGCAGCAGGTGCGTGTTGCCGGCTTTCAGAGGGCTGCGGTGGTAGATGGCGATGTTCTTGCCATCGGCGCCCAGAATGTCGAGGGCCGATTGCAGCTGCTTGGCATCCATGAGCCGTACCTTGGCATTGGGCGCATAGTGGGCCAAAAGCGTTCCCGATGCACGAGGGGTATGCGCAGGCAGCTCTTCTTTTGAGAGCGGCTGCATGCCGCAGACGCGTGCAATGTCGTCGCGCGTGATGGCGCCGGGGCGCAGCAGCACGGGCACGCCGCGCGTGCAGTCGACGATGGTCGATTCGATGCCGACCTCGCAGGCGCCGCCATCGAGCACCAGAAGGTCGTCGCCGAACTCTTCGGCCACATGGCGGGCGGTAGTGGGGCTGACGCGGCCAAATTTGTTGGCGCTGGGCGCAGAGACACCCCAGACGGGAGGATCGAGCTGCTGGCAGGCCTGCAGCACGGCGTGGGCTACGGGGTGCGATGGGCAGCGCAGGCCTACGCTGTCCTGGCCGCCGGTTGAGGCCTTGGCGGCCTGCGGCAGGCGCGGCAGGATCAGCGTCAGCGGGCCGGGCCAGAAGGCGTCGATCAGCTGCTGGGCAAAAACCGGCACTTCCTTGGCGTAGCGGGTGATGGCGTCGGCGCCCGCCACATGCACGATCAGCGGATGGTTGGCGGGCCGCCCCTTGGCCGTGAAGATCTGCGCAACGGCGGCATCGTTGTCGCTGTCTGCTGCCAGTCCGTAGACCGTTTCAGTGGGCAGGCCGAGCAACCGGCCCGCCTGCAGGGCAGCAGCAGCGGTCTGGACCGAGGTGTCCAGCGTTCCATCCAGAATCACATCAAGTCCTTAAAACGCTTCGATACCCAGGATGGCGGCTGCCTTCAGCGCCGTCTCGCGTGCCTTCTCGGGCGTGGCGGCAGTGATGTTCAGGTGTCCCATCTTGCGCCCGGGCTTGGCATCAACCTTGCCATAGAGGTGCAGGTGGGCGCCGGGTAACTGCAGAATCTCGTCCCAGACTGGCGTTTTGGCCACACCGCCGCTGAACCACAGGTCGCCCAGCAGGTTGAGCATGATGGTGGCGCTGTGCTGGCGCGGCTGCACCAGCGGCAGGTTGGCCATACAGCGTACCTGCAACTCGAACTGCGACACATCCAGCGCATTCTGGCTGTAGTGGCCACTGTTGTGCGGGCGCGGCGCAATTTCGTTGACCACCAGCTGGCCGTTTTCCAGCACGAAGAACTCTACGCAGAGCACGCCCACGTAATCGAGGCCAATTGCTACTGATTTTGCAGCTGCAATTGCTTGTTCGGCTTGCGTGGCGGGTACATTTCCTGCAAAAACCTCGGTCACGGCCAGAATGCCGTCGCGGTGCAGGTTGCGCTGCACGGGCAGGTTGACGATGTCGCCGTTGCGGCTGCGGGCCACGATGACCGAGCATTCGTGCGCCAGCGGCAGCATTTTCTCGAGCACGCAGGCCACGTGCTTCAGTTCGTCCCAGGCGGCCACCAGCTCGGCGCGGGTCTTGACGCGGATCTGGCCCTTGCCGTCATAGCCCATGCGGGCGGTTTTCAGGATACCGGGCAGCAAGGCGTCGTTCACGGCGGCCAGCTGCGCTGCGGTTTCGATCACCGCATAGGGCGCGCAGGGCACGCCGCATTTCACGAAATGGGCCTTTTCTGCCGCGCGGTCCTGCGCAATCGCCACGGCAGAGCCTGCGGGCGATACCGGCAGGCTGGCTGCGAGCTGGTTCAGGGCACCAGCGGGCACATTCTCAAACTCGGTGGTCACGGCGTCGCACAGGCGAGTCAGCTCTGCCAGGCCTTGTGCGTCTTCGTAGCCGGTGCGGATGTGGTGGTGGCTCACCAGGCCCGCGGGGCTGGTTTCGTCCTTGTCCAGCACGGCGGTGAAGTAGCCCATGGCCTGTGCGGTCTGCACGAACATGCGGCCCAACTGGCCGCCGCCCAGCACGCCGAGGGTGGCGCCCGGCAGGATAGGGGCTGTGTCCTTGGTGGCTTGCTTGGAGGTATGGCTCATGCGTTCACCGGCAAGGTCATGTTGCGGGCCGCTTCGGTCTGCTCGGCGCGGAAGGCGTCGAGCTTCTTGCGCAGCGCGGCATCCTCATTGGCCAGCAGGGCCACGGCGAACAATGCCGCGTTGGCGGCACCGGCGTTGCCGATGGCAAATGTGGCCACGGGCACGCCCTTGGGCATTTGCACGATGGAGTGCAGCGAATCGACGCCTTGCAGGTGGCGGCTCGCCACGGGCACGCCCAGCACCGGCACGGTGGTTTTAGCGGCTATCATGCCCGGCAAATGGGCGGCGCCGCCTGCGCCTGCGATGATGGCCTTGAGGCCCCGGTCCGCTGCGCTCTCGGCGAAGCGGAACATATCGTCTGGCATGCGGTGCGCCGAGACCACCTGGGCTTCGAAGGCGATACCGAATTGCTGGAGAATGGCAACTGCGTGCTGCATGGTGTCCCAGTCGCTGCTGGAGCCCATGACCACGCCAACTTGGATGGGTGTCATAGTGTGCGTTGGCGGGTGCCCCAGGCAACAATGCCGGCCCCACGCCAGGGTGGAACCCGCCATTTTACTTTTTGCAGTGAAGCTGCCTGATCAACACGGATTTTTAGCGACATGATCGACGTCACCATTCAGAATTTTGAAGCCGAAGTCATTGCAGCCTCGATGCAGGTGCCAGTGCTGGTGGACTTCTGGGCGCCCTGGTGCGGCCCCTGCAAGACCCTGGGCCCGATCCTGGAAAAGCTCGAAGTCGAGTACGCCGGCCGCTTCAAGCTGGTCAAGATCGATTCCGACCAGGAGCAGCAACTGGCGGGCATGTTCGGTATCCGCTCCATCCCCACCTGCGTGCTGATGATTGCCGGCAAGCCGGTGGATGGCTTCATGGGCGCTCAGCCCGAAGGCAAGCTGCGCGAGTTTCTGGACAAGCACCTGCCTTCAGAGGCGGAAATGGCTGCCGAAGCAGGCGCCGGCGAAGCACAGGCGCTGCTCGACAGCGGCGATGTGCAATCGGCCCTGCAGATGCTGCAGGAAGCGCTGGCTGCCGATCCGGCCAATGACGATGCACGCTTTGACTATGTGCGCCTCCTGATCCAGACCGGCGCGCTCGATGAAGCCGAGGCCCAGCTTGAAGAGCCGCTCAAGCGCATTCAGCATCCGCTGCGCTTCGAGGCGCTCAAGGCCTGGGCCCAGGCCATCCGCTTTGTGCACGAAGACGACCGCGGTGAATGGCCCCTGGAGCAGTTCGACGCGCTGATTACCGCCAACAAGCGTGACTTTGACACCCGCTTTGCCAAGGCGCGGGTGCTGATGGCCGAAGGCCAGTGGATGGCCAGCATGGACGAGCTGCTGGAGATCATCATGCGCGACAAGACCTGGAGCGACCAGGCGGCCCGCAAGCTCTACATTGCCATTCTGGAGCTGCTCACGCCCCCCAAACCCAAGGACGCAGGTGCCGTACCGGGTAAAACCGCAGGCGGCATCGAGCTGACCGGCAAGGCTGGCAAGCAGGAGGACGAGCTGACAGCCATGCTGAGCAGCTACCGCCGCCGCCTGAGCATGGCGCTCAATTGAGCCCTTGCAGGTGCGCCGCCACCGGGCCAACCCTACACCCCGTTGCAACTGCGGCGGCGTAGGGCTCTGGTTTGCACCTATACTGATAGCAGCAAAGCGGCAATGGGCGCGCGCAGGTGCCCAATTCGGGCGTGCGATGGCCTACAGGAATTGGCAGACACGGCGCTCGGAACGCATGGGGCGTGCCGCGATCGCAGGAGAGCAAATACCATGGGACTGTGGCAAAAACTGTTCGGCTGGCTGAACCCGTCGGCCACAACGGCTGCCCATACAGAGGCGGGCGCAGCGCTGCAGACCACACCGGGGGGCACGTCGCCTTCCGGTTATCAGGCTGCCCATGAGCCCGCGTTCGATCCCCACGCCGAGCTAGTGGCCCCCACGCCTGTGGCGGATGAGCGTGACATCCCCGGCCCGTCTGACAGCGCGCAATTCCAGGATGCAGAAGACGCCGCTGCGCAAGACACCAACCAACCCGATCTGTTTGAAGCGGCCGCACAGGCCGAAGCTGCGCGGCTGGCTGCCATTCCTGCGGTCATCAACAACCCGGGCCTGCGCGATGCGCTGTCCACCTATGCTGGCATCGCCTGGGATCGCCAGATTGACTTTGCCGAAAAGGTGGGTGACCGCCCCTGGTCGGCCGATACCAGCCAGGGCCTGATTGCGTTTGGCGATGACCTGCGCTTTCGCATGCAGGTGCTGGGCTCGTACGCGTTTGAATCAGGGTCGTGGCAATGGATCTGGGCCAACACCCAGGCCGAGGTGGCACCCGCGTTCACCGAAGTGGCCCGCCAGCTGCTGGGTTTTGGCAATGCGCAGCAACTGGCACTGTTCACCCAAGCGCGCTCTGCACTGCGCGAGGAAGACCTGCATACCATCGGCCTGATTGCCGCTGGCGCCGACGAGAGCGCAGGTTACTACCTGGGCAATTACGGCGAAGGCATTCTGCTGGCGCTGATCGACCCGGGCCACGGTCTGCCTGCACCGGCAGCCAGCAAGCCCGAGCGTGTGCTGACCGTTGTGCCCCAGCTCATCAGCGAATTCGAGCTGAACCACCGCCTGCTGCTGCGCCACTACCTGGAGGCCAAGGGCTTTGCCGTGCAGGACGAGGGCGGGCAGATCACTGCGAGCCAGGGCGCCAACCGTGTGAGCGCCAAGCTGGATGCGCAGGGCCGCATCACTGCCATCAACGGCAGTCTCAGCGGCTAATACCTAGTGCGAAAACGGCTGCTGGCGTCTATCCCATCAGCGCATTGCTATCTCAATTGATAGCAAATCTGTTTTGAGCGGGTTTTTCAGAACCGGAAATCGAGCGATTTGCTGCTCGCGCCAACGTCCACGGTCTGGCTTTTTTCGCGGCCATCCTTGGTAGTGGCTGTCACGGTGTACTTGCCGTGGGGCAACTGCAGCAGGCAGACCGGCCCCGAGGCGGTAAACGCTGCCGTGCTGGCGCCGCTCAGGCGCACGGACACATCGGCAAGGTATTCACCATCTGCGGCGGCGAACAGCAGGGCCAGCGGATAGCTGGGCATGGCGCTGCGCATGGCGGTGGATTCGTCCAGTCCAATGCCGCCGCAGCGGTATTGCACGGCACCGGCACTTTGCATGGGCGCCGGTTGCTGTGCCTGCACGGCGTTGCTGGCCAGGCCTATCGCCACGAGGGCAATGCCTGCCAATAACTGCGGAGAAGAGGAAAACCATTGCATGCTGAGCTCCTGGAGACAAGGGCGCGGGTGAGCGCGCCAATACAGGCTGCAGCTTGCAACTGCGTGGCAGGCTGCATTTTTGCCATGTATCCGAGCTTGGCATGCATAGGCGCGGCGCCCTGTCAGCCGCGGCGCATGCAGCAGGTCAGCGGTGCCAGGGAGTTGGGGGCGCAGGGGGCTCATGTCCAATGAGAACGGCGACCTTGGTCGCCGTTGTGCCTAGAACCGTGCGGTCGGGGTTAAAAGCGTTCCAGCTCCGGGTGCTTGATCGCTCCCGCGCGAACCAGCATCTTGCCGTATTCGGCACAGCGGTTGAGCGTCGGAATCACCTTGCCAGGGTTGAGCAGGCCCTCTGGATCAAAGGCCGCCTTGAGGGCCAGCATCTGCGCGTTTTCCTCCGCAGAAAACTGCACGCACATGCTGTTGAGCTTTTCCACGCCCACACCATGCTCGCCGGTCACAGTGCCGCCCATGGCGACGCTGGTCTCCAGAATGTCGGCGCCGAACTGCTCGCAGCGGTGCAGTTGATCGGGATCGTTCGCATCGAAGAGGATCAGCGGGTGCAGGTTGCCGTCGCCTGCATGAAAGACGTTGGCGCAGCGCAGGCCGTATTTCTTCTCCATCTCCTGAATCGATAGCAGGATATCGGCCAGGCGCTTGCGCGGAATGGTGGAATCCATGCACATGTAATCGGGGCTGATGCGGCCGCTGGCGGGAAAGGCATTCTTGCGCCCGCTCCAAAAGCGCAGGCGCTCTTCCTCGTTGTTGCTCACGCTGATGGCCGTGGCGCCTGCCTGGCGCAGCACGTGGGTCATGTGGGCAATCTCTTCGGCTACTTCTTCAGGCGTACCATCGCTTTCGCACAGCAGGATGGCTTCGGCAGTCAGATCGTAGCCAGCGCGCACAAAGTCTTCGACGGCAGCAGTCATGGGCTTGTCCATCATCTCCAGCCCTGCCGGGATGATGCCGGCGGCGATCACCGCTGCCACGGCGTCACCCGCCTTGCGCACGTCATCAAAGCTGGCCATGATGCAGCGCGCCAGTTGTGGCTTGGGAATGAGCCTGACCGTCACCTCGGTTGCCACGGCGAGCATGCCTTCGCTGCCTATCACGGCGGCCAGCAGGTCGTAGCCAGCCACATCGAGCGCCTCGCTGCCGAATTCAATCGGCTCGCCCGCTACGGTAAATCCCTTGATCTTGAGCACGTTGTGCACGGTGAGACCGTACTTGAGGCAGTGCACGCCGCCCGAGTTTTCGGCGATGTTGCCGCCAATCGTGCAGGCGATCTGGCTCGACGGGTCGGGCGCGTAGTACAGGCCGTAGGGCGCCGCCGCATCGCTGATGGCCAGGTTGCGCACTCCGCACTGCACCACGGCCGTGCAGGCTGCCGGGTCCACGCGCAGGATCTGGTTGAAGCGCGCCATCGACAAGGTCACGCCCAACGCAATGGGCAGCGCGCTGCCGGAGAGGCCTGTACCCGCGCCGCGCGCTACCACGGGCGCCTGCAGCGCGTGGCAGGTCTGCAGCACAGCTTGCACCTGCTCATATGTCTCGGGCAGGCAGACGACCAGCGGGCGCTGGCGGTAGGCCGTCAGGCCATCGCACTCATAGGGCGTCGTGTCCTCGTCGTGCCACAGCAGGCAGTCATCGGGCAGCACCTTGCGCAGGGCGGCAACCACTTCACGCTGGCGCGTGGCGCGGTCTGCGGTAGAGGTCGGGGGGGAGGCGTTAGCGGACATGCCCCCAACTGTATCGCCATTGGCAGGCGCTGTGGGAAAGGGGCGGGGTGGGAGAGTCGGGAAATCAAAAATAAGAGCTGCTGGCGCTTGAAGGGAGCGGTCTTCAGGCAGAAACTGCAGCAGACAGCCATGCAGCAAGCTTTGTTGTGCGGCACGGCGGCAATTTCATGGCGTGGCAAGCTTGCTGATATAGGCCATGGCGGCTTGTCCATGCGGCTGCAGGAACAATTCCACATCCTGCCCCGACTGGGGGGAGCGCAGGCGGTGAATCCCTTCCGTGATCGGCTGGCTGCACTGGAACTGCAGCGTCCATTGGTCCAGGCGGGGGTCTGTGGCTGCATGGGTCACGTTGACCAGGGTGAGCGTGGTTCCGTTTTCCAGAGTGAATACCGTCCCCGCAAACGCCACCGGGTTGCGCACCAGGGCGTCTGGGGCAGAAGGCTGCGAGGCCAATGCGGCAAGCGCGGGTGAGCCGGCGGCTGCCACCGCCACGCCGGTCAACGCCCGCTTTGCAAAATTTCTGCGATCCATGGCGGCCTCCTTGTGCCTTGTAAAGAGTGAAAGCCGCTGACCGGCCCTGCAGACATACATGCCATTTTGACAAAAAATGATGCAAAATGCTTCTAAATATTTCTTGGGCTTGATGTGCACCTGAGGCATGGCGGGTACCGGGCCTGTTTGAAGGAGATCCGATGAGCGAATTTTTTATGGGAAAAATCATGATCTCTGGCTTTGGTTTTACCCCCAAGTACTTTGCGCAATGCAATGGCCAACTATTGCCCATTAACCAGAACACGGCCCTTTTTTCGTTGCTGGGCACGTATTACGGTGGCAATGGCACAACCAACTTTGCATTGCCGGATCTGAGGGGCCGCACACCCATTGGCGCCGGTAGTTCTGTTGACCCAAGCTGGAACCCTTCTCCTTTCAACATCGGCGAGGTAGGCGGCGTCGAAAGTGTTACGCTGCTGTCCTCCAACCTGCCATCACATACCCATACTCTGCAAGCAACGACCGCCACGGGTACTACGCGTATTCCCAAAGGCAATGCATTGGCAAACAGTGCTTCAACGGCTCTTTACGCCACAGCTTCACCCAACGTCGCCTTGGCGCCGCAGTCCATCTCGCAGGCAGGCAACACCCTGCCGCACTCCAACCTGCAGCCCTATACGGCGCTGAATTTCTGCATTGCCCTACAGGGGATCTATCCCTCGCGCAATTGAGTTGCATGAGGCGGATGCCAAGCTTTCAAGACGATTTACGAGGCCTTATCCATGAGTGAACCTTATGTTGGCGAAATACGCATGTTTGGTTTTTGGCGCGTCCCCAATGGCTGGTTTGCCTGCGACGGAAGCCTGATACCCATTGCGCAATATGAAGTACTGTATGCCCTTCTTGGCACCACTTATGGAGGGGATGGGGTCAATACCTTTGCGGTTCCCGATCTACGTGGGAGGTTGCCGATTCATCAGGGGACAGGGCCTGGGCTGAGCACGTACGTCATCGGACAAAAAGCGGGTACAGAAACCGTCACACTGATTTCCTCGCAGATGCCGGCCCATACGCACACAGTGTCAGCAAGTACAGCGGCTGCAACATCGCAATCGCCGGCATCCAACCAGGTGCTGGCCGCCATCAGTGGGGACGGACTGTATGCCACCGAGGTTGCGGGAGACCCCATCGCAACCCATTCGCAAACTGTGGGTACTGCGGGAGGCACCCAGCCCCATGAAAACACGATGCCGACCTTGGCAGTGAATTTTTGTATCGCCTGGGCAGGCGTCTTCCCTTCGCAAGGGTAAGTGGCAGTGCCCAGTTGCGCACCAGAGACCTTTCAGAGGTAGTACACCATGTCTGAACCATTCATTGGCGAGATCCAGATTTTGGGCTTCAACTTTGCACCCAGGGATTGGGCGTTCTGCAGCGGAGCCACAATGCCTATTCAACAAAATACTGCGCTCTTTTCGTTGCTGGGTACCCAGTATGGCGGCAATGGGCAAACCACCTTCCAGTTGCCCAATCTGATGGCGCGCGCTGCATGCAGTCAAGGGCAAGGGCCAGGTCTGACATCCCGTACCATTGGCGAGCCGTTTGGCTCCAGTGCGGTCACCCTGTTGTCAACCGAGATACCTAACCATACCCACACCCTGCAGTTCTTCAACCAGGGTGATCCTGCCAAGCGCCTGTCCACACCGCAGGCGAATGCTGCGCTGAACCTGCCGTCGCAAGCTTCGTCCAAGTTCTTTGCTCCGGCTGGGGCGATGACTCCGCTTGCACCTACTGCGCTTCAGCCTGCAGGCGGCTCTCAACCCCATGAAAACCGACAGCCCTTTCTTGGCTTGAACTTCTGCATTGCCCTGCAAGGGGTGTTCCCCTCATTCAGTTAACTGCGCAGTTGCGGGAAGGGCGGCTGGGGTGCAGCAGCTACCATCATTTCCAAGCTCGCGGTACGCGATACCACAGCCTGCTGCATGGGCGGTGCGGGGCCTGTCACTGCGGCATGCCTGTGATGAAGACCTACCCTGGCTGCTGATGCTCTACAGCCAGTCACGCAAAGCCGAGCTGGCCCCGGTGCCCTGGCCTGCCGCCGTCAAAGCCGCTTTTCTGGAGAGCCAGTTTGCGCTGCAGCACCGGCACTTTGTGCAGGCGGGTACGAGCGGCGCCTGGTGGATCGTGTGCCAGAAGAGCGCAGATGGCATGGTCCAATCCATTGGCCGTCTGTACCTTGCCGAGGGTGTACACACCGTCACGGTGGTGGATATCTGCCTGCTTGGCGCACACCAGTCACAGGGTCTGGGCACGGCGCTGCTGCGCCAGGTGATGCATGAGGCGGCACAGGCCGGGCGTTCGGTAAGCCTGCATGTGGCGCACGACAATACGGGTGCATTGCGGCTCTACCAGCGGCTGGGATTCGTCGCGCAGGAAGATATTGGCAGTCACCTGCGGATGCAGTGGCTACCGCCAACGGCAGGTTAGGCGCTTTCCTAGTTGAAAACGGCCTGGTAGAGAAAGCCCGTGGCATCGCGTGCCACAGGCACCACGAAGATGGCCTGATCGCCCATGCTCGCATGGCGCATGGAATAGGTCTGCTGAGGAAACAGCACTGCGGATTCATTGCGAAACACCAAGGAAAACGGCTGGCGGTACAGTTGCGCCCCCGCTGACGATTGCAGCGGCTGTACCTCCACCAGCTGGAAAGGCACTTCGGAGTCAGCCAGCTGTCCCACGAATACCGTGCCGACATGGGGCTGGAAATCTTCCAGTGTCAAGAATCTCACCTCAGTGCTCCCATTGCTTGTTGTGTGCAGAACCGCGGCTGCGGCGCGGTGCCTGTTGCCAGGCCAGCGCGGCCAGCAGCAGCGCGAGCAGGGCCAGCATTCCTTCCGACTGGCTGGGGACGGGCACGGCGCCTGCGCTGGCCTCGGCGACCCCAAACCCGCCGGGATCGGCGATGGAGCCATTGGCAGCCAGATCATCGTCGCCGGTCTGTCCGTCCGTCACCGTGTAGGTGATGGTATTGGTTCCCACAGTGGCTGGATACACGTACCACGATGGCGCCTTGCCAGGCTGCGGGCCATATTTCCAGTACTGCGCGCCGGCGGGAATGGCCGACGGATAGGCCAGCTCGATGGTGATGGTCGACCCGACCTCGCAGCCCGTCGTCTTGAAGTCAAACAGACCGTGGGGGAAGCGGATACCTGCCAAGGGAGTGGTCATCTCGGATGCTGGCAGATAGCGGCTCGTGTCGAATCCGCAGCCAGCGCCACCACCGCTGAGCGTGGCCGTGATGACGCCCGTCCCGCTGGGCGACGGTGCGGAATAGCTCTTGGCGCTGGGAATACCGGTTTGCGCGGCAGAGGCTGGGCCGGGGCCTACCTCATTGGTGGCGCTAACCGTGCAGCTGTAGGTGGTGCCATTCGTCAGCCCCGTGACCTTCAAGGGCGAACTGGTGCCACTGACCGTCGTGGTACCGGCACCGCACGATGCGCTATAGGCCGTGATGGCGCTGCCGCCGTCAGACGCTGGAGGCGCAAAGGAGAGGGTCAGCTCTGCATTTCCTGTCGAAATCGCCGTAATGGATGGCGCGCCAGGAAGGGTGGCCGGGGTGGCGGTGACCGAGGCAGAAGGCTGGCTGGAGCCGATGGCATTGCGCGCGGTGACGGAGCAGCTATAGGCCGTGCCATTGGTCAGGCCTGGAACCGTGATGGGACCCGTGGCGGCGGTGACGGGCACAGGGCCCGGCAGGCAGGTGGCGGTGAAGTCGATCACGGCAAGGCCATTGGGGGCGGCGGGCGTGAAGTCCACCAGGATTTGCCCGTTGCCTCGGGTGGCGAGGCCGATCGTTGGCGCATCGGGCACCAGGCCGGGAGTCACGTTGACCACCGCAGATGGCGTGCCGGAGCCTGCAAGATTGCTGGCGGTCACGGTGCAAGCATAGGCAGTGCCGTTGGTCATGCCTGTCACCACCAGTGGCGAGCTGGTGCCGTTTTGTGTACGGGTGGGGGCGCTCGCAGCGCTGCAGCTGGCGGTGTAGCCTGAGACGGGGCGGCCTCCGTCAGCCACAGGAGGGGTGAATGTCACGGTTGCCTGCGTATTTCCCGGCGTTGCGCCGGAGATCGTGGGTGCCCCAGGCGGGCCAAATGGCGTGACTGATGCGAGTGCAGATTCGGCGCCAAAGCCTGCCGCATTCCGTGCAGCAACCGTGCAGGTATAGGCGGTGCCATTTGCCATTCCGCCCACTTCGATCGGTGAGCCTGGCCCGGTCACAGTCAAGCCGCCACTGCAACTGACCCGGTAGTCGCTGATGGGAGCGCCGCCGTTGCTGGCAGGTGCTGAGAACACAATCGATGCTTTTCCGTTGAGCGGATCCGCACTGGTGATGGTGGGGGCTGCGGGCATGGTTCTGGGCGTCACACTCAGCGCGTTCGATGGTGTGCTGCCCAGAGAGTTGGTGGCCAACACCACACAGCTGTAGGTGGCGCCATTGCTCAACCCGGTCACCGTGATGCTGGACAGCGTTCCGTTTTGGGAAATGGTCCCTGGATCGCACACTGCCGTGTAACCGGTAATGGGATCGCCGCCATCAGACGAAGGAGCGCTGAACGTCAAGGTCGCTGAAGAATCGGCAGGCTGAACGGCAGTCAGCGAGGGGGCCTGCGGGGCGCCCTTGGGCATCACGGAAACGCTGCCAGAATCTGCACTGGGCCCGACGGCATTGGTGGCCGTGACGGAGCACGTATAAGTGACACCGTTGGTGAGGCCCGTCACTTCAATTGGCGATGCAGTGCCTGTCTGGCTGGCCGACCCGCAGGTGGCGGTGTAGGACAGGATGGCGCTGCCGCCATTGGAAGCGGGCGGAGTGAAGGCGATCTGGGCCGCGCCGTTGCCACCGATTGCCGTGCCGATGACCGGCGCACCAGGCACGGTGGCATTGGCCACCTCGATGGTCAGCGTGTGTATTTCGCTGTAATCGATAAGGGGATAGACAGGATCCACTGAGGCGTCGCTGACCAGCAATTGCACGGTGTAGCTACCCGGCGCAGTAGGTGTTCCGGTGATGCTGCCGTTTGTTGAAAGCAACAGGCCCTGCGGCATCGTGCTGCCTGGCTGCAATGAAAGCGCCAATGGAGTTACCCCGCCAGGAACGGGTACCTGGGCAGAGGCAGGCATTCCGGTGGCGAGATGAATCGTTGCAGGCGTAATCGACAGGTCAGGGTTGCCCAGGGCGCCGGCGTAGGATTTCGTGCCGCTGACTGTCTGGTTGTCTGTTGCTCTCACTGTAAAGCTGTAGTTGCCACGCACGGCGGGCGTGCCGGACAGTTGACCACCTGGAGACAAAGTCAACCCTGTGGGCAATGCGCCAGAGCTCACCACATAACTGTAGGGTTCCGTGCCCCCGATGGCCGCGAACGTCGTACTGGCAGCCATGCCTGTTTTCAATGCCAGGCTGCCTGGGGTGATGGTGATGGCAGAGCCGGAGGCAGTGATGGTGATGTTGAAAACCAGCCAGACCCCTTGCGGGTCTTCCAACGTGAAGGTATCGGAGGACGTGGCCGAGCCGTCATGGCTATACGTCACAAACTGCTGGCCATTGATATCGGGGCCGACCACTGCCGTGCCATGCTGCGGGGCGACGGGCTGGTTGGGCGGGGCCACCACACCTTCGCCAAAACCAAAGTTGTCCGGGCCGTCAAGCCCCGATATGTCGATGTTGATAGAGCCGCCAGCAGGTACTGAGGCTACCTGCGGCGGGGCAGCCCAGAGCCGCGTGAGCGGCACCAGGCACAAGGCGCAAAGTAGAAAAAATCCCCATATCGGTTGTCGATAAAGTGGCTTCACGGCTGCGCTTTCCGAAGAAATGGATGGCTGGTGGCGCAGATGAGGCTGTTACGGGATTTTGCCCAAATGCGTCAAATTGTGAACCAAGTATAACAATGCGACAAATTGAGTGCGACTTCTTTTTTGCGTTGCTGCAAATCGCCAGCCAACGCGTCGGCGTGGTTTTGTCGAAGCTGCAGGGACGGTGGCAGGGCAGGCCTCCATGCAAAAAAGCCAGCAGGGTGCTGCTGGCTTTTCTGGAGAAGGCTGCAAATCAGCGGAAGACCACGGTCTTGTGGCCGTTCATCAGCACCCGGTGTTCGCTGTGCCACTTCACGGCGCGGGCCAGCACCTGGCTTTCGGTATCGCGGCCGATGGTGGTGAGGTCTTCGACGGTGCGCGAATGGTCCACGCGGGCCACATCCTGCTCGATGATCGGGCCTTCGTCGAGGTCGGCCGTTACATAGTGGGCGGTGGCGCCGATCAGTTTCACGCCGCGCTCGTGTGCCTGGTAGTAGGGTCGCGCGCCCTTGAAGCTGGGCAGGAAGCTGTGGTGGATATTGATGGCGCGGCCCGAGAGCTTGCGGCACAGGTCGTCCGACAGGATCTGCATGTAGCGCGCCAGCACCACGAGATCGGCCGACTCGGCCTTGATGATCTCGAACTGCTTGGCCTCCACCTCGGCCTTGTTGTCCTTGGACATCGGCAGGTGGTGGAAGGGAATGTTGTAGCTGGCCGCGAGCTGGTAGAAGTCGCGGTGGTTGCTGATGATGGCGCGGATGTCGATGGGCAGCAGGCCCGACTTCCAGCGGAACAGCAGGTCATTGAGGCAATGGCCTTCGCGGCTGACGAAAATGACCGTGCGCATGGGCTCGCTGGCCGAATACAGCCGCAGCTTCATGTCCAGTGGCTTGGCAAACTCCGTCAGGGCGCCGCGCAGCGTGTCGTAGTCGGTATTGGCGCAGGCAAAGCGCACACGCATGAAGAACAGGCCCGTGGCATGGTCGTTGAACTGCGCGGCCTCTTCGATATTGCCGCCTTGCTCCAGCAGAAATCCAGACACGGCATGCACGATGCCGGTGCGATCAGGGCAGGAAAGCGTGAGGATGTAAGCGTTGGTCATAAGTCCGCCATTGTCGCAGGACTAAGGGCTAACCCGGGAAACTCAGGCATCCATTTTTACCAAGGTAGAAATTAACCGGGTGGATGTAAATGAGTGTTAAATCAATAGTTAAAAATCATAGCGTTTCTTTGCTCTTCAGTTGCGTGAGAAACGAAAAATACCAACAAAATCAAGCATCTTGTGGTTTTGGTGGAATTGCAAAAATGATAGCTAAGAAGCAAACTACAATAACGCCTGTACCCCTTGCCGGGGTGCTCCGCAGAGGGCTTTGGGCCGCTTTTGCGACAAGCCGGGTGCCAGGCTGCGGCCACACAACAGTGGTGGTCTTCGCGGTTTTCAAGCCCGGCTTTTGACGTTAGATTGGAGTGTGCCGAGCAAACGCGATGAAGTTTGTATCGGCTGATCGATTCCATAAAAATTCCCCTCATCCACGCGTTGACCAGCGCCCGGCGCAATGGTGCCCATGGTTGCGGGGAATTTGTCTGAAAAACAGGTGCGGCCCGCAGAGGTGCGCCTGTTTTTTGGGCAGGCATGCTGCACGCTTGCCATCGCAGTACCGATTTTTTGAGGAAATACAACATGAAGCGCGACAACATCACCCAGCCGCACCAGGCGCTGGCCCCCCAGGCCATCAGCATGGATGTGCTGAAAGAAAAATACTTCAAGGGCGATGAGTCGACGATTGATGACCTGTACGCCCGTGTGGCGCGCGCGCTCGCTTCGGTCGAGAAGAAAGACATCCGCGCCGAATGGGAAGCCAAGTTTGCCGCCAACCTGCAGGCTGGTGCCATTGGCGCGGGCCGCATCATGTCGGCGGCGGGCACGGACATCCAGGCCACTCTCATCAACTGCTTTGTGCAGCCCGTGGGCGACTGCATCCAGGGGTTTGATGACGAAGGCTACCCCGGTATCTATGAAGCATTGCGTGAAGCGGCCGAAACCATGCGCCGAGGCGGTGGCGTGGGCTACGATTTCTCGCGCATCCGCCCCCGTGGCGCGGAAGTGAAGGGCACCGCCTCGATGGCGTCTGGCCCCTGCAGCTACATCAACGTGTTCGACCAGAGCTGCTCGACCGTGGAATCGGCGGGCGCCCGCCGTGGCGCGCAGATGGGCGTGCTGCGCATCGACCACCCCGATGTGATGGAGTTCATCACCGCCAAGCGCACGCAGGGCCGCTGGAACAACTTCAACGTCTCGGTCGGCGTGCCCGACGCCTTCATGCAGGCCGTGGTGGACGATACCGACTGGCAACTGGTACACAGCGGCCGCCCCAATGCCAAGCTGCGTGCGGAAGGCGCCGCGCAGCGCGAGGACGGCAAGTGGATCTACAAGACCGTGCGTGCCCGCGACATGTGGGACACGATCATGACGTCCACCTACGATTTCGCAGAGCCGGGCATCCTGTTCCTTGACCATATCAACGACGACAACAACCTGCGCTATGTGGAGCGCATTGCCGCCACCAACCCCTGCGGCGAGCAGCCGCTGCCCTCGTACGGCTGCTGCGATCTGGGCCCGATCATCCTGACCAACTTCGTGCGCAACCCCTTTGGTTTCGGCGGGCTGCCCAGCTTTGATTTTGAGTATTTCCAGCAGGTGGTGGCCACGCAGGTGCGCGCGCTCGACAACGTGCTGGATGTGACCTTCTGGCCGCTGGAGCAGCAACGCGAGGAGTCTGCTGCCAAGCGTCGCATCGGCGTGGGCTTTACCGGCATGGGCAACACCCTGGCCATGCTGACGCTGCGCTACTCCGACCAGGAAGGCCGTGACATGGCTCGTCGCATTGCCGAGTGCATGCGCGATTCGGCCTACCGTGCCTCGGTCGAGCTGGCCAAGGAAAAGGGCGCCTTCCCCAAGTTCGATGCCAAGGGGTATCTGGGCAAGGGCACCTTCGCCAGCCGCCTGCCCAAGGACATCCAGGAAGACATCAAGAAGCACGGCATCCGCAACAGCCACCTGCTGTCGATCGCGCCCACAGGCACGGTCTCGCTGGCCTTTGCAGACAATGCCTCGAACGGCATCGAGCCGCCATTCTCGTGGACATACACCCGCAACAAGCGCGAAGCCGACGGCACCAAGAGCCAGTACCAGGTGGAAGACCACAGCTGGCGCCTGTATCGCGAGCTGGGCGGCGATGTGAACAACCTGCCCTCGTACTTCGTCTCGGCGCTGGAAATGTCCGCCACAGAACATCTGGCGATGATGGAAACCGTGCAACCCTATGTGGACACTGCCATCTCCAAGACGGTGAACATTCCTGCCGACTACCCGTACGAAGACTTCAAGAACCTGTACCTGCAGGCATGGCGTGCCAATCTGAAGGGCCTGGCCACCTATCGCCCCAACAGCATTCTGGGTGCGGTGCTGGAAACCACGCCCGCGCCCAAGGCGGAAGCGCCTGCCGCAGAAGCTGTGGCACCAGTTGCCGCCATCGCTGACCCGATGAAGGTCGTGATCGAGCGCCGTCCGGAAGGCGAGCTGTCCGCCGTGGCCGACAAGGTGGAATACTGGACGCAGGAAGGCCAGCAGCGCCTCTACATCATCGTCTCCTTCCTGCCAGTGCCAAGTGCAGACGGCAAGAGCATGGTTGAGCGCGCGGTCGAGTTCTTCATGCCCGTGGGCCAAAGCGGCGAATCGCAGCAATGGATCACCTCGAGCATGCGCCTGCTGTCGCTGGCGGCGCGCGGCGGCTTCCTCGAGCGCGCGCTGGGCGATATGCGCAAGGTTGCCTGGGACCGTGGCCCTGTGCGCCTGGGCACCTACCAGAAGGCCGACGGCACCCATGTGCCGATGTGGCATGACTCCGAGGTGGCTGCCATCGCCTATGCGGTGCAGCAGATTCTGGAGCGCCGCCGCCAGCAGAACCTGCCCGGCGTGACCAACACCACCTGGACGCCAGTGGCCGCAGCGCCTGTGGTGACCACCGGCATGCAGACCATGGCTGGCAAGAAGTGTGCTGAATGTGGCGCGCATGCCGTGATCCGCAAGGATGGCTGCGAGTACTGCACCTCCTGCGGCGCAGTAGGCTCCTGCGGCTGATCAAGCATTGGCAAGCCATGCTGCACACCGAGCCCGGCCCTGAACGCCGGGCTTTTTTCGCCTTGCACCAGAAAAGGCGATGAAAAATGTGCGCTTTGGAGAGGCTGGCAGGTACGTGCCAGCGTGCAAAACGGGTCTTTTTGGAGGAGAACGCGCCGTGCTGGCTTTTTTCAGATTGCTTCAACTGCTGTGTCTTGGCCTCGTGATGACGGGCTTGCCTGCTGCGCATGCGGCGTGTGAAAGCCAGTCGCAGACCCAGTACAACAAGGATGGCTCGCAGATGCGGCTGATGCAGACCCGGTGCGATACCGATGGCGCTACCACCGGGGATGCCGACGCAGGCCAGGACGACGGATCTTCCACCTTCGTGCTCTCCATCAAGCCCAAGGGCAGCGACAGCTTCCGTACGGCGCTGACGCCGGACGCCTTGCCGGAGAGCTGGCGCATGGCCAGGTTGCGCGACCTGGAGGGTGACGGCAACTGGGTGCTGGAAGTGACGGGCACCAACTGCGGAGCCGGGCCCAATTGCCAGGGCTCCATCTACAAGCCCACCGCAGACCGCAAGAGCGTGTACCTGTTCTTTGATGGCGGTTACGCCGAGTTTCTGAGGATTCCCGGCTACTACGTGGAATCGGGCCGGGCCAGTTGCTGCAGCTGGGAATACCACCTCTACACACCTCCGGCGCCCGGCAAGGCCATCACCCAGCAGAACTTCCGCTACCGGGTGGTGGTGGGCGGCATCAGCGATGCAACGGCCAACGCCTGCGTGATGACCGATGTGCGCCGCGAAAAGCGCGTGCCTATCCGCGACCCGCACATCCGCAAGCTGTGCAAGGTGTATGACTGACTTAGGTCTACTCTGCACGGGGGCACATCAGGATTTTGAAAAGGTAATGAGAGAGACCATGCACTTCAACCTGAAACGTACAGCTTTTCAAGCCCTGTTAAGACGTTGGTTTACATGGACTGCTACTGTCGCACTATGCGTTGTTCCACAAGTCCATGCAACATCATTCAAAGCTCCTGAGATACAGATCGATCTATCTTTTGCCCAAGGTGTTCATGATGTGAGTGATGCCTTGCAACGTAGTCTGGAGCAACAGTTGCGGCAACTGAAAGCGAAATGCAAGACAAAAGATGAACCGATCTTCATTGTGGAGGGGGGCGGATTGATCAGCCCAAATACCGTTTCTATCAAGACACAACGTACGCGAGCTGTGCGTGTGTTGATCGAGCGCATGGGGTTTGACCCTGCGCAGGTGTACGAAGCAATACAGTCCACATCACCAAGCTATGCGAAGCGTGATGCACCAGCAGTCGTACAAGTGCAGTTCACATGTGTTTCTTAACCAGCGACATGGCAACACATAAGCTGTAAGGAGTGAATATTTTGAAGACAGTTGCGGACACCCTTGTCGTGGATGATCGCAGCCATTTTCTTACTATGACTTGCGACTCACCTTGGGCAGCAGCACCGCCACCATGCCCAGAAGCGGCAGGTAGGCGATGACCTGGTACACATAGGCGATGCTGGTGCGGTCGGCCAGCACGCCCAGCACGGCTGCGCCCAGGCCTCCCATGCCGAAGGCAAAGCCGAAGAACAGGCCGGACACCATGCCGATCTTGCCGGGGATCAATTCCTGTGCATATACCAGGATGGCCGAGAACGCGGACGAGAGCACCAGGCCGATGATGATGGTGAGCATCACGGTCCAGAACAGGTTGGCGTGCGGCAGGATCAGCGCAAATGGCGCGACGCCGAGGATCGATGCCCAGATCACCGGCTTGCGGCCAATGCGGTCGCCCATCGGGCCGCCGGCCAGGGTGCCGACCGCCGACGCGAACAGAAACACGAACAGCAGCAGTTGTGCGTTCTGCACACCCACGTCAAAGCGCTGCATCAGGTAGAAGGTGTAGTAGCTCGACAGCCCTGCGACATAGAAGTACTTGGAAAAGATCAGCACCAGCAGCACGGCCACCGCGCCCAGCACCTGCCGGCGCGAGAGCCCGTTGCTGACCCGCGCGGGCGCCGCCTTGGTCGTGCGGTGCTGCTGCGCATACCAGCGGCTCACATGCGAGAGCAGCACGATGCCCACCACGGCCGCAAGACCGAACCAGGCGGCGCTGTGCTGGCCAAACGGCACAATCACGGCAGCTGCCAGCAGCGGGCCCAGCGCGCTGCCGGTATTGCCGCCCACCTGGAACAGCGATTGCGCCATGCCATGCTGGCCGCCCGAGGCCATGCGTGCCACCCGCGAGGATTCGGGGTGGAAGATCGACGAGCCGGTGCCGATCAGCGCGGCTGCTGCCAGCACGGTGGTGAAGCTGGGCGCAAACGCGAGCAGCAGCAGGCCGCACAGGGTAAAGCACATGCCTATGGGCAGCGAGTACGGCGTGCTGCGCCTGTCGGTGTACAGGCCCACCAGTGGCTGAAAGAGCGAGGCGGTCAGCTGGTAGACCAGGGTGATCAGGCCGATCTGCCCGAAGCTCAGCTGGAAATTGCCTTGCAGCACCGGGTACATGGCCAGGATCAGCGACTGCATCATGTCGTTGATCATGTGGGAGAAGCTGATGGCGCCCAGTATGCCGAAGGCCGCACGCGGCGCGGCGGCCTGCGGGGCGCTGACGGGAGGGGACGAAGCAAGCGAGGGGTTCATGGTGGCGTGGCGCAAATAGTCTGAATGCTGGCCATGCTACGTATGGCGTGCGTGCCTGTCTTGCGCATTTTGGGTTAGAGTCTTTGCAAAAAGGACATTGCATGCCTCACCACTTTCCAACCCTGGAGGACATGGAGCGCAGCCCGGTGCCGGTGGCATGCCACGCCACCGACTACCCTGCGGGCAGCACCACCGGCCAGCACCGGCACGCGTTTCACCACCAGCTCATCCACGCCCTGCATGGCGTGATGGTGGTAGTGGCCGATGCAGGCCAATGGATCGTGCCGCCCACGCGCGGCATCTGGATGCCCGCGGGCACCGTGCACCAGGTGCGCCATATTGGCGATGTGCAGATGCGCAGCCTGTTCGTGCGCCCCCATGCCGCTCCCGGGCTGGCAACGCAGGCCCAGGTTGTCGGCATCTCACCGCTGCTGCGTGAGCTGATCCGCGCCGCCATGGAGGTGGATCTGCCCTACCAGGAGGATTCGCGCGACGGCCGTCTGATGCGCTTTTTGCTGGACGAACTGCATGCCTTGCCGGTGCTGCCCATGCACCTGCCCCGGCCTGCCGATCCGCGCCTGCAGCGCATCTGCAACCACATCCAGCAGCGGCCAGACGACAATGCCACCTTGTCCGACTGGGCAGAGCACCTGGGTGTGGACCCCAAAACCCTGCAGCGCCTGTTTGCGCGCGATACCGGCATGGGCTTTGCCCGCTGGCGGCAGCAGGCGCGCCTGCTCAAGGCGCTGGAGCTGTTGGCGCATGGCGAAAAGGTGATCGATGTGGCGCTGGCTCTGGGATATGACAGCCCCGGGGCATTTGCCACCATGTTCAAGCGCCAGTTCGGCCAGACGCCGACCGGCTTTTACCGCTGAGATGCAAAAAAGCTGCTTGCGCGCAAACGCAAGCAGCTTTCGGTATTTTTGACGCCTGAGTGGCTCTGCGTGGCTTAATGCACGATCACGGGTTGCTGGGCCAGGCCGGTGTAACGGTCAAGCGTGGCTTCCACTTCTTCTTCGGTGGGGGCATTGGCCTGCCAGGCCTGGATCTGCTGGTGAAACATTTCGGCCCAGGCACCGTCCAGGTACAGTTCCTTGCCGCTGCGCTTGTCCACGATTTCAAAGCCTTGGCGCTGCAAATGGCGAAGGGGCTCGGTAACGGAGGGTGTGCTTACGGTTGCTCCGTCGGTGGACAGGGGCAATTCTGGTGTCAGGTGCAACACCACGAAAGAGTCCGAGTCGTAAATCATTTGCATGATGTTCCTCCTTGTGAACCGTAGGTGGTGGCAGACCGCCGGTTTGCAAGCCTGCGTCCACAGCACCGTTGTAGCAGGTTTTGATGGCAGTCAATGCAAACAACGGCGGTTTTGGGCAAGAAACGTAGCAAACGGGGGACAAACATGCGGGACTTTTCCGCAGCTTTACGTCCCCGAGCGCCTTTTCCTCTCGTATCAACACGTGCTAAGGCGATGCCTTCTCAACCGTGGCCGACTGCAGCTGCAGATCGGCAAAGTCGCCATTGGCCTGCGAGATGCGGATGCGCACGGGCAGGTACTGCATGGCCGGGTCGATCCACAGGTGGGCCACCTGGTCGTAGCGCTTGCGCGGTTGGCGGGTGAGGCGGATGGTCTGGCGGCTGCCGGCGGGCAGCTCCAGCGTTTCGGGGCCGTCGACGGCGAAGGTCCAGACGTCGGTGGTGCGTGCGCTGGTCACATTGATGTGGATGAGGGTGCCCGGCGGGTAGCGCTCGGGGCCCGCCGCGATCATGCTGGACAGTTGCAGAAAGATGGAGAGCCGGTCCTGCACGCCGGCGCTGGCGGCCTGGGGCTCGTCGTTGCCGCTGTAGGTGATCTGGCCTTTGTCCACATCGACGTGTGCAGCCCGTTCGCTGCGGGCCTTGTCGCCAAAGCGCTGCGGCGAGAGGCCATGCGGCGTGATGCGGCCTGTGCTGGTCTGCGAGCGGCTGCCCACCAGAAAGGCCGATACCTCTTGCCTGGCCTGGTAGGTGAGGCCATCGGTCTTGAAGCTGAGCTGCGCCTTGGCCGAATACTGAAAGCCCTTGGCCGAGCCCTTGGCCTCGAATTCCAGATGGGCCGAGGGCGGTACACGCACCGGCGGCATCGGGCCGCTGTAGCCGGGGCTGCCTATGCCGACGGGGGCTGGCGGCTCATCGCTGCTTTTGGCACTGGCGGGAGCTTCTCCATCGCCAGTGCTGCTGCTTTCTCCACCTGCCGAAGCCGCAGGCTGGCCCGCGTCAGATGAGCTTTGTGCATCGGATGCGGTGGTGGCGGTATCGCCCTGCGCGCCGGCGGCAGAATCGCCGGGCCCGTCGCCGGACAGCAGGCCATCCAGTGCCGTGGTTCGGGGCTTGGGGGCCTGTGGGGTGGGGCCGAGGACGGCAAGACTGTCGGGCGCCTGCTCCGGCGGTGCCTTCTGAGGCAGCGCCTTCGGTGGCGGGGGCTTGGGTTTGGCGGGCTTGGGGGCGGCGGGCGCAGCAGTGGTGCGCGGTGTCTCGGGCGCTGGCGGGGCCGGGGGCTCTGGCGCGATCTGGCGGGTTTCAAACCGCAGCTCTTGCGGGCTGCTGCCGGTGATGCGCGCGGTGCGCCATATTTCCTGCATGCCCGGGCCTGCCAGCAGCGCCACATGGGCGGCCAGAACGGCGGCAGTCAGCAGAATCAACGGGCGTTGGCGCATGGCGGATCGGGAAGACTGCCAGTGTAGCGCTGGCGATGGGCCGTGCGGTCAACCGGGGGTAAAGCCTGTGGCGTCGCCAGCCACGCGGTGGCCCAGGTCGTGCGACAGCTGCTGCGCGATCGCCTGCAGGCGCTGGTCCATCGCGCCGCCAAAGCTGGGGTCGAAGGTGGCAACGGTGCCCAGGGTGGTGACGGCGAGCACCAACTGGCCGCGCGCATCAAACACCGGGGCGCACAGTGCAACCACACTGGGCAGCAGGGTGTCGACCACGCGTGCAACACCGTGGGCGCGTACATCGGCAAACAGCTGGGCGGCTGCGTCTGCGGTATGCGGCAGGTCCTGGCGTCGGGCGTTGCGGGCCTGTTCCAGCTCCAGCTGCAACTGCTGCGCAATGCGCCCGGCGGGCAGCCAGGCTCCAAAGCAGCGCCCTGTTGCAGATGAGAGCAGCGGCATCACATCACCCAGGCGCAGGTGGCCGGTGGTGCCATGCGGGGGCTCTTCCCAATGCACCACGGTCGCGCCATGGTTGCCCCACACGGCCAGGGCCACGGTATGGCCCAGTGCGTCGATCCAGTCGGGCATGCGCTCGCGCGCCAGGCGCACCGCGTCGGTGCGGCGCAGCGCAGCCAGGCCCAGCTGCAAGGCCATCGGGCCCAGGTCGTAGCGGCTGGTGGCCGCATCCTGCCGGACCAGACCGCTGCGCTGGTAGCTGACAAGGTAGCGGTGCGCCTTGGCAGCGGGCATGCCGGCTGCGGCAGCCAGGTCCTTGAGAGCCAACGGGCCGGGCGCATCGATGAGCGCCTGCAGCAGCGCAAAGCCGACCTCCACTGATTGGATACCAGCGCGGTCTTTGTCCAGAGGGTTGTCCATTGCGGCAGTTTACGGTATTCTAAATAAAGGAATCAATTTCACTAATCGTAATTCAATGGTGTGGCACAGGCTCTGTGGTCAGGCTGACAAGGTCTGGCACGATAGAGGCATGTTTGACTGCGGAAACCCAGCATGAAGCTTGCAACCTACAAAGATGGATCGCGCGATGGCCAATTGGTCGTGGTGTCGCGCGACCTGCGCACCGCCCATTACGCCACCGGCATTGCCCACCGCCTGCAGCAGGTGCTGGACGACTGGGCCTTCTACGCGCCGCAGCTGCAGGATCTGTATGACGCGCTCAATGCCGACCGCGGGCGCCATCCATTCGATTTCAACCCTGCGCAGTGCATGGCGCCGCTGCCCCGCGCCTACCAGTGGCTCGATGGCTCGGCCTACCTCAACCATGTGGAACTGGTACGCCAGGCGCGTGGCGCGGAGGTGCCCGCCTCGTTCAAGACCGATCCGCTGATCTACCAGGGCGGCAGCGACGATTTTCTCGGCCCCTGCGACGATATCGTGGTGGCCAGCGAAGCCATGGGCATCGATTTCGAGGCAGAGATCGCCGTCATCACCGGTGATGTGGCCATGGGCACCAGCCCCGAGGATGCACTCGATGAGGTGCGCCTGTTGATGCTGGCCAACGATGTGAGCCTGCGCAACCTCATTCCTGCGGAACTCTCCAAGGGCTTTGGCTTTGTGCAGAGCAAGCCCGCTACCGCGTTCAGCCCGGTGGCGGTCACCCCCGACGAACTGGGCGATGCATGGCGCGGCGGCCGGGTTCACCTGACTTTGCAGACCAGCTGGAATGGCCGCAAGGTTGGCATGTGCGAGGCGGGGCCGGACATGAGCTTCCACTTTGGCCAGCTGATGGCCCATGTTGCCAAGACGCGCAATCTGCGGGCGGGCACGGTGGTGGGCAGTGGCACCATCAGCAACCCGGGCGTGGAAAAGCATGGCCGCATGGACTGGCCCAAGGGCTATGGCTGCATTGCCGAAAAGCGCAGCATGGAAATGATCCAGAACGGGAAATCGACCACCGAGTTCATGCAGTTTGGCGACAGCGTACGCATCGACATGAAGGGCAAGGACGGCCACAGCGTGTTTGGCGCCATTGACCAGACCGTGGCTGCACTGCACGAAGCCCGCGAAGATGCCCAGCGCGAGGCCGAAGCAGCGGCGGTGCAGTCCTCCGAAGATACCGGAGAGGCCGCCTGATGCCTGCGCTGCATGCGGCCCATGGACGTTTGCGTGCCAGTTGCACGCAAGGCCCGGAGCATGCAGCGATTGGCTTGAAGTTTGCTATTGAAATTATAGCTTCTGGCGCTTGCCAGATGAGCGCTTGTGGCCAGAGGGGCCCAAATCTTCTTCGGCGCGTGGAAGCGGGTGCACCCATGCCGCCCATGGCTGGCGGCCCGGCACATCCCTTATTCGGGCAGGCTGGTCTTGCGGGCGTGTTGCAGCAGGCGGTCGAGCAGCACATCGAGCTGTGCCTGCTCGTCGGTTGTGAGCCCGGCCAGAATCTCCTGGTTACGGCGCGCCACCACCTCCATCACCTTGACCCACTGCTCCTGGCCCTTGGGCGTCAGCGTCAGCACCACACCCCGGCCATCCACCTCGCTGGCCTGCTTGAGCACCATGCCCTGGTCCACCAGGGCCTGTGTGGAGCGGCTGGCCTGCGCCTTGTTCAGATTGGCACGCATCGCCAGGTCGTTGACCGACAGCGGATGGAACGCACCAATGGCCGCCAGACATCGGCCTTCGCTGATGGGAATGCCGACATCTTCCTCGTACGCCTGTTGCGTGGCGCGGTCGGTGATCTTGGCCAGCGCGTGCAGGCGATGGGTGTAGGTACGATCCAGCGGCGTGTTCACCACAATTCCTTTGGTCAAAAAGTATCCCCAGCTTGCGCACGCGGGGCGGCAGTTACCCGTTCCGGTGGCAATAAAAGCCGGGGAGAAAAACAAGTATCGCGACTATGTCACGCCCGCCCGCTTTTCGGAAGGGTCAATGTTGCGCCCGCATCTAGTGCTTTCCCTAGCCTAGGGAAAACCCATGGCGATGGATTTGCGTCATCTTTGATAATTGTTGCGCGTGCAACAAATTATCCATCCCCAGCGCTGCACGCACCGTCTTATGGACCTGGTGCAGCGTGGCCGCAGTGCGGACCTTTTTTCAGCAGCACCAGCTTTTGCACGAGGTTGTGATGTCTGCTGCTTACGAATTTGTTCCTTATCCTTTCGCCGCGCGCACCTACGGCGCGAGCCTGCCGCCGCTGCACGATGGCCGCGATCCGCAACGCCGCCCGATAGTGGTGGTGGGCGGCGGCCCGGTCGGCTACTGTACGGCGCTGGGCCTGGCCAACCACGGGGTGCCCGTGGTCGTGCTGGAGGCCGATGATTCGGTGTGCTTCGGCAGCCGCGCCATCTGCATTTCGCGCCGCAGCCTGGAGATCGTGGAGCGCCTGGGCGCGCTGCCCGGCTTTCTGGCCGAAGGCCTGCCGTGGACCGGCGGTCGCAGCTACTACCGTGATCAGGAGGTGCTGCATTTCCGGATGCCGCAGGATGCCAACCAGAAGCTGCCGCCCATGGTGAACCTGGCGCAGTACAGCATCGAGCAGTTCCTGCTGGATGCTTGCGAAAAGCGCTCCGATCTGATCGAGATCCGCTGGCAGAGTCGGCTTGCCGGCATCGACAGCCGCGATGACGGCGCACGCCTGCAGGTGAGCACGCCCAGAGGCGACTACGCCATGGACGCCGACTGGGTGGTGGCAGCCGATGGTGGCCGCAGCTTTGTGCGCGATGCGCTGGGCCTCAAGCTCCAGGGCAACAGCTACGAAGGGCGCTACGTCATCGTCGACATCCAGATGGAAAGCAGTCGGCCCACCGAGCGCTTGGCCTATTTCGACCCGGACTGCAACCGCGGCTCCACCGTGCTGGTGCACAAGCAGCCGGGCAACGTCTGGCGCATCGATTACCAGCTGCAGGACGGCGAAGACCCGGAAGCCGCCATCCTGCCCGAGAACGTGCTGCCGCGCGTGCAGAGCCTGCTGGCCATGATGGGCGAAACCGCGCCCTGGAACCCGATCTGGACCGGCATCTACAAGGCCAATGCGCTTACGCTTGACCGCTACCGCCACCAACGCGTGCTGCTGGCGGGTGATGCGGCGCACCTGGTGCCCATCTTCGGCGTGCGCGGCGCCAATTCCGGCATCGACGATGCCGACAACCTCGCCTGGAAGCTGGCCTATGTCATCCAGGGCAGGGCAGGCGAAGGCCTGCTGGACAGCTACAGCGACGAGCGCGTCTACGCCACGCACGAGAACCTGAGCTACGGCACCAAGAGCACCGAGTTCATGGCGCCGCCGTCGTTTGCCTTTGATTTGATGCGCCGCGCCGTGCTGAGCCTGGCGGTGGCCCACCCGCAGCTCGCCAGCCTCATCAACCCGCGCCAGACATCGGCCATCACCTACCTGCGCTCGCCGCTGAACGCGCAGGATGATGGTGCGCTGTTTGGGGCAGGACCCGTCGCGGGGGCGCCGCTGCTCGAATGCCCGGTGCAGCTGGTGGAGCCGTCCACGTCTGCAGATGGGCCGCAAATGCGGGCAGGCCATGTGACCGATGTGGTGCGAAACCGCTTCACCCTGCTGGCGTTTGCACCGCAGCCCGCACTGCTGCAGGCCCTGCAGCTGCAGGCCGATGCGCTGCTTGCCAAGGACATTCCCTCAGCAGTGCTGCCAGTGGTGGGCGCGGTGGATGAAGCGCCCGGCGGCGCAGCTGCGGTGGTTGACGCGAAGGGGCAGCTCGCTGCCATGTATGACGCGCAGCCCGGCGCGGTGTACATGCTGCGACCCGATGGCCATGTGCTGGGCCGCTGGCAAGGCGGCCGGCACGCGCCGGCCGATGTGGCCGCCGCCGTGCGCCACGCCATCGACAAGGCACTGGCCTGATCGCCCGCCCACACAACAGCCAAGGACTGCAGCATGAACACCACCGCCCCCCGTTTGACCGACACCGAACTCGACGCCGCCTACACCCAGTTCTGCCGCCAGATGACGGCGCTGGGTGAGGCCCAAGCCCCTTTATTCATGGCCCGCTTTGCGCTGTTGGCGATGCACCGTATCGGCGACGCCGCTGCGGTGCAGACGCTGATTGCGCAGGCGGCCGAGGACATGGCGCCTGCGCAGGCCGCATAGCGCTTTTTTCACCCAAGGAGACATCACCATGACCGACCCACAGGCCAGCGGCGCTGCCCAGCCGCACGATACCCGTCATTACATGACCGGCTTTGCCAACGAATGGGCCACCGAAGCGATTGCCGGTGCCCTGCCCGTGGGGCGCAACTCGCCGCAGGTGGCGCCTTTGGGTCTGTATGCCGAGCAGCTGTCGGGCACGGCCTTTACCGCGCCGCGCCACAGCAATCGCCGCAGCTGGCTCTACCGCATCCGCCCCGGCGCCATGCATGAGCCGTTTGCCGCCATGCAGTTGCCGCTGTGGAAAAGCCATGTCAATGGCGGTTTCGACGAAGTGCCGACGCCGCCGAACCAGCTGCGCTGGGATCCGCTGCCCATGCCCGCCGAGCCGCGCGACTTCATCGAAGGCATGGTCAGCATGGCGGGCAATGCGGCCTGTGGCATCCACCTGTACGCGGCCAACCGCAGCATGGAAGGGCGCTACTTCTACAACGCCGACGGCGAACTGCTGATCGTGCCCCAGCAGGGGCGCCTCACCTTCGCCACCGAGCTGGGCGTGCTGAATGTCGAGCCGCAGGAAATCTGCGTGGTGCCGCGCGGCGTGCGCTTTGCCGTGCACCTGCCCGACGGCACGGCGCGCGGTTACGTGTGCGAGAACTATGGCGAGCTGCTCAAGCTCCCCGACCTGGGCGTGATCGGCTCCAATGGGCTCGCCAACCCGCGCGACTTCCAGACGCCGGTGGCCGCCTATGAAGACAAGGGGGGCGATTTCGAGCTGGTGGCCAAGCTGCGCGGACACTTCTGGACGGCGCGCATCGGCCACTCGCCCCTCGACGTGGTCGCCTGGCATGGCAACTACGCACCCTACAAGTACGATCTGCGCCGCTTCAACACCATCGGCTCCATCAGCTACGACCATCCCGATCCGTCGATCTTCCTGGTGCTGCAGTCGCCCACGGCGCTGGCCGGTGTCGATTCGCTCGATTTCGTCATCTTCCCACCGCGCGTGCTGGCCATGCAGGACACCTTCCGTCCACCCTGGTTTCACCGCAATTTTGCGAGCGAATTCATGGGCTTGATCGAAGGCGCCTACGATGCCAAGGCCGAAGGCTTTGTGCCCGGTGGCGCGTCGCTGCACAACTGCATGAGCGGCCACGGGCCCGATGCCGACACGTTTGAAAAAGCCAGCCGTGCCGATACCACCAAGGCGCACTACATCACCGATACCATGGCCTTCATGTTCGAGACGCCTGCTGTCATCCAGCCGACCCGGTACGCGCTGGACACCGTGCAACTCCAGCACGAGTACTACCGCTGCTGGCAGGGCCTGAAAAAGCACTTCCAGCCGCAAGGCAAATAATCACAGCACTCGCGCAGACAACGGTGTACAACAGGCTCCTGGCCTGACAAAACGCCTTGTCTGCGTTGGAATTGTGGCAATCATCAATCAAAATTGATAGCTGCCGGCGCTTGATGAAAGAGCGCTGGCAGTTGTTTTTATCTGAAAGAGACAAAGCATGAGCATGCTGAACGAAACCCACGACCCCGCCCTGCAAAGCTGGGTGGCCAGCGCCAATGTGGCAGGCTGTGATTTCCCGATCCAGAACCTGCCGTTTGCCAGCTTCAAGCGCAAAGGCAGCAGCGAAGCCCTGCGCTGCGGCGTGGCGATTGGCGACCAGATACTGGACCTGAAGGCGCTGGCAGCCCTTGGCGCCCTGCAAGGCGAGGCCCAGCGGGCCGCTGAGGCAGGCGCCCAAACGCAGTTGAATACGCTGATGGGTCTGGGCCCGCAGGTCTGGAGCGCACTGCGCCTGGCGCTCTCGCGCGGCCTGCGCACAGGCGCCGCCCAGCAAGGCGTGTGGCAGGCGTGCCTGGTGCCGCAGGCAGAGGCCGAATTCGGCCTGCCCGCGCGCATTGGCGACTACACCGACTTCTACACCTCCATCCACCACGCCACCAACATCGGCAAACAGTTCCGCCCGGACAACCCGCTGCTGCCCAACTACCAGTGGATTCCGATTGGCTACCATGGCCGCTCGTCGAGCATCGTGGTCTCGGGCCAGCCCTTCAAGCGCCCGGTCGGCCAGACCAAGGCCCCCGATGCGGCGCAACCCACCGTCAAGGCCAGCGCACGCATGGACATTGAGCTGGAGCTGGGCGTGTTCATCGGCACCAGCAATGCACTGGGCGATCCGGTGACCATCACTGAAGCCGAAGACCATGTGTTCGGCCTGTGCCTGCTCAACGACTGGTCGGCGCGCGACATCCAGCCCTGGGAATACCAGCCGCTGGGCCCGTTCCTGGCCAAGAACTTTGCTTCGCACATCTCGCCCTGGATCGTGACGATGGAGGCGCTGGCGCCTTACCGCACGGCCTTTGTCCGCCCCGAAGGCGATCCGCAGCCGCTGCCCTACCTTAACAGCGCGCACAACCGCGAGGCGGGGGCGCTCGACATCCACCTGGCCGTCGATCTGCAGACTGGCCAGATGCGCGCGGCGGGCGACAAGCCCGTGCAGATCACCAGCACCAACTACCGCCACGCCTACTGGACCGTGGCGCAGATGGTGGCGCACCATACGGTGGGCGGCTGCAACCTGCAACCCGGCGACCTGCTGGGCACCGGCACCCTCTCCGGCCCCTCGCTGGACCAGGCGGCCGCCCTGATCGAGCTGACCACCGGCGGCAAGAACCCCATCAGCCTGCCCAATGGCGAGACCCGCACCTGGCTGGAAGACGGCGACTCCATCGTGCTGCGCGGCTGGTGCGAAAAGCCGGGCGCCGCACGCATCGGCTTTGGCGAGTGCGAAGGCACCTTGCTGCCCGCACGTACTATCTAAATAATAGCTAATGGCGCCTGAGTAGTGGGCGCTTCAGCCTGTTTTCATCACAATAAGGAGACACCTCATGTCCTTGCGTTTTTCTCTGCGCCACGCCGTAGCTGTGGCTGCCGTTGCGTTGCCTGCCGTCAGCTTTGCCGCCTATCCTGACCACCCGATTGAATGGGTGGTGCCCTATGCCGCCGGTGGCGGCTCGGATGTGGTGGCCCGCGTGGTGGCAGAGCCCATGGCCAAGGCCCTGGGCCAGTCCATCATCATCATCAACAAGCCCGGGGCTGCCACCAACATCGGTGCCGACTACGCCGCGCGCGCCAAGCCCGATGGCTACACCGTGCTGACGGGCGACACCGGCACCCTGGCGGCCAACCCGTACCTGTACAAGAAGCTCAGCTACAGCGCCGAGAAGGATTTCTCCTCGGTCGGCCTGCTGGTGCGCTTTCCGATGATCCTGGTTGTCAACCCCAAGCTGCCAGTCAAGAACCTGCAGGAGTTCGAGGCCTGGGCCAAGGCGCAGAGCGGCGGCGTGAGCTACGCCACGCCCGGCGCGGGTTCGCCTCACCATCTGGCGACCGAAATCTTCCGCGAGCGCGCCCACCTGAACCTGGTGCATGTGCCCTACAAGGGTGCGGCACCGGCCGTGCAGGACGTGATGGGTGGCCAGGTGCCGTTCATGTTTGTCGATTCGGTCACCGGGTACCAGAACATTCAGGCGGGCAAGCTGCGGGCCATTGGCATTGCCACGCCCAAGCGCTCCAAGGTCTTTCCCGACATTCCGACGCTGGACGAGCAGGGCGTCAAGGGCTATGAAGCCTATGCCTGGCAGGGAGTGGTTGTCCCCAAGGCGACACCTGCAGACCGTACTGAACTGTTGAGTAAGCAACTACAAGCCACCTTGAAGGAGCCTGCCGTGACCAAGCGACTGGAAGAGATGGGCTTGGAGGTGACGCCTTCAAACAGCGTCGACATGGACAAATTCCTTGCCGCAGAGCGCGCCAAGCTTGGGCCTGTGATCAAAAGCAACAATATTCAACTCGATTGAGTAAAAAGTGAACAAATGCGATAAAATAGATTCGCCAGTAGGTTAACCATTCCATTGGTTGAAAAAGTTGAGTCACCAAGCGCGATGTCATAGACATCGCGCTTTTTTTGTGCGCAATAAACGTTCGAAGGCGTCCAGACACCAGGGCGATAGGACGGTGTTTCCTTTTGCTGCATGCTGTATCCATCGATTCTTTTGCAAGGAATGGCGATGGAAGCTGCAGTTCTCCCAACTCCCCAGGTGCTGGCGTTCGATGTGTTCGGCACGGTCGTCGATTGGCACGGCTCCATCCTGCGCGAGATGGCGCAGCGTTATCCACAGGTCGATGGCAATGCCTTTGCCTTGGCGTGGCGCGAAGGCTACAGACCTGCAATGGAGCAGGTGCGCAACGGCACCCTGGGCTGGATGCGCATTGACGCACTGCACCGCCGCATTCTGGACAGCATCCTGCCGGAGTTTGGCCTGGGTCATATGCCCGAGGCCGAGCGCGTGGCGCTCAACCGTGTCTGGCACCGTCTCTCGCCCTGGCCGGATGCCGTGGCGGGCCTGCAGCGGCTCAAGAAACGCTTTGTCATCACGCCACTGTCCAACGGCAATATCGCGCTGCTCACCCACATGGCCAAGAATGCCGGTCTTCCCTGGGATTGCGTGCTGTCGGCCGAGGTCTTCAAGGCCTACAAGCCTGATCCTGGCGCCTATCTTGGCGTGGCCGATGTGTTTGAGCTGCCGCCCGAGGCGGTGATGCTGGTGGCCGCCCACCACAGCGATCTGGCCGGTGCGCGCGCCTGCGGCCTGCAGACGGCCTATATCGAGCGCCCGCTGGAGTTTGGGGCGGCGCGCCCCAAGGACGTCTCGCCCAGGCCCGGCAATACCTACCATTGCCGCGACTTTCTCGATCTGGCAGATCGCCTGGGCTGCTGAGAAGGGGTGGGGCCCTGGGCCTCACCGCGCCGCACTGCACCCGAAGATGCAAAAACACCGCCCGCAGGCGCTGTGGTTGTGATGCGGGAGCGGCTTACTTCTTGCCCTGTGCCAGCCATTTGGTGGCCAGTTGCACCCAGTAGGTGGCGCCCAGCGGAATCAGGTCGTCGTTGAAATCGTAGCTGGGGTTGTGCAGGGTGCAGGGGCCGCCGCCGTGGCCGATGGCGCGGTGGTCACCCTCGCCATTGGCGATGAAGCAGTAGGCACCGGGCTTGGCCTGCAGCATGAAGGAGAAATCCTCCGCGCCCATGGTGGGCTCCTGCACATTCACGCGGTCTTCACCGATGATGTCCACCATCACCTGGCGGGCAAATGCGGCTTCGTCCGGGGTGTTGACGGTGGCCGGGTAGTTGCGGTTGAAGTAGAAATCGCACTTGGCGTTGTTCATTGCGCAGCAGCCTTCGGCAATCTGGCGCATGCGCGATTCGATCAGGTCCAGCACCTCCACGGTGAAGGCGCGCACGGTACCCTGCAGCTCCACGCTGTTGGGGATCACGTTGTTGGCTTCGCCGCCATGGATCATGGTGACCGAGATCACGCCGGTGTCCAGCGGCTTCTTGTTGCGGGTGATGATGTTCTGGAACGCGGTGACGATCTGGCAGGCGATGGGAACGGGGTCGTTGCCCATGTGTGGCATGGCGCCGTGGCCACCCTTGCCGGTGATGGTGATCTTGAAGTCATTGCTCGACGCCATGACCGGGCCCGGGCTCACGGCCATCTGGCCGGCGGCCATGCCGGGCCAGTTGTGCATGCCGAACACGGCCTGCATGGGGAATTTCTCGAACAGGCCGTCCTTGATCATCTCGCGCGCGCCACCGCCGCCTTCTTCGGCAGGCTGGAAGATCAGGTACACGGTGCCTTCGAAATCGCGGTGCTTGGCGAAATGCTTGGCAGCAGCCAGCAGCATCGCGGTGTGGCCGTCGTGGCCGCAGGCGTGCATCTTGCCCTGGTGCCGGCTGGCATGGTCAAAGGTGTTGTTCTCCTGCATGGGCAGTGCGTCCATGTCCGCACGCAAGCCCACGGCATAGCCGCTCTTGCCGCCATCCTTGCCGTGCACGATGCCGACCACGCCGGTCGTCCCCATGCCGCGGTCAATGGGAATACCCCACTCGGTGAGCTTGGCGGCTACCAGATCAGCGGTGCGTACTTCTTCAAAGCACAGCTCGGGGTGGGCGTGGATGTCTTTGCGGATCTGGGCAATGCTGGCCGCTTCGGCCACGATGGAGTCAATCAGCTTCATAGCGGGTATGTCCTGGTAGAACAAGCGCTGGCGCGCGTCTGTCGCCAATAGTCACTTGAATTTTGATAGCAAAACTGACGCTGGAGCGCCAAGCCTTCTATGGTGCAGCAAAGCGGATGACTGCTGGTGCCAAATGGCCTGGGAATAACCCTTGAGAGGGGCTCCAGGTGTCACCTTTGGCACTTCTGCTTCCATTTCTGGATCACCCGATTACCCTGGCGGCTTCGCTCGTCGTGCGCAGATGATGGGGCAATGGAATGTCGCCTTTGCAGCAGCGGTGGCACATGCGCGCCGATCCCGCGCTACGATGTGCGGGCAGATCGCCTGCCGATCCATCACGAATACAAGCCCGCCACCATGAACACGCCTCCTGCCTCTTCATCCGTCATCGGCGCCTGTCCGCATGATTGTCCCGACACCTGCTCGCTGATCACCACGGTGGTGGATGGCGTGGCCACCAAGGTCAACGGCAATCCGCAGCACCCGCAGACCGGCGGCGTGCTGTGCGCCAAGGTGAGCAAGTACACCGAGCGCACTTACCACGAGGGCCGTGTGCTGCAGCCGCTCAAGCGCGTGGGGCCCAAGGGGAGTGGCCGGTTCGAGCCGGTGGGCTGGGACGAGGCGCTTTCGGACATTGCGGCCCGACTGCACGCGATTGCCGCGCGCGACCCGCAGGCCATTCTGCCGTACAGCTACGCGGGCACCATGGGCTTTGTGCAGGCCGAAAGCATGGACCGGCGCTTTTTCCACCAGCTGGGAGCCAGCCTGCTGGACCGCACCATCTGCGCGAGTGCGGGCAGCGAAGCGCTGCTGCACACTTATGGCGGCAAGCTGGGCATGCGCGTGCAGTTTTTCGCCGAGAGCCAGCTGATCCTGATCTGGGGCAGCAACAGCATCACCAGCAACCTGCATTTCTGGCGCTATGCGCAGGAGGCCAAGCGCAACGGTGCCAAGCTCATCTGCATCGACCCGCGCAAATCGGAAACCGCCGAGAAATGCCACGAGCACATCCAGATCCTGCCCGGAACCGACGCGGCGCTGGCGCTCGCTCTGATGCATGAGGTGATCGTGCACGACTGGCTGGACCACGACTACATCGCCCAGCACACCCTGGGCTGGGATGCGCTCAAGGCCCGGGCGCTGGAATGGCCGCCCGAGCGTGCCGCTGCGGTGTGCGGCATCACGGTGGAAGAGATTCGCAATCTGGCGCGCGATTACGCCACCACCAAGCCAGCCGCCATCCGCCTGAACTATGGCATGCAGCGCGCGCACGGTGGCGGCAATGCCGTGCGTGCCGTGGCCTGCCTGCCAGCGCTGGTGGGGGCATGGCGCCACCGGGCGGGCGGTCTGCTGCTGTCCACATCGTCCACCTCGCCCGCGCGCCGCGCCGATCTGCAGATGCCGCAATTGCTGGGCGCGCGCCGCCCGCGCACCATCAACATGAGCACGATTGGCGATGCGCTTTTGCACCCAGGCGGAGCCGGTTTTGGCCCCCGGGTGGAGGCGCTCGTCTGCTACAACAGCAACCCGGTGGCCGTCGCACCCGAATCGGCCAAGGTGGCAAAAGGCTTTGCGCGCGAGGATCTGTTCACCGTGGTGCTGGAGCACTTCATGACCGACACCGCAGACCATGCCGACTATGTGCTGCCCGCCACCACGCAGCTGGAGCACTGGGATATCCACACCACCTATGGCCATACCGATGTGCTGCTGAACCGGCCAGCCATTGCGCCGCTGGGGCAGGCGCGCAGCAATGCGCAGATCTTCCGCGATCTGGCTGCGCACATGGCGCAGCACGACGCGGCGTTTGCTGCCGAGCACTTTCGCACCAGCGACGAAGAACTGTGCCGCGCGGCCATGGATGCCAACTGTGTGGATTTCGACACCTTGCTGGCGCAGGGCTTTGCCGTGCAGAACCTGCCCGATGCCCCTTTTGCCAATGGCGGCTATGCCACCGCATCGGGCAAGTGCGAATTCTTCAGCAGTGCGCTGGAAAAGCTGGGTGCCAGCCCGCTCCCTGACTATGTGCCCAACTACGAACCACCGACCGCAGCGCACCCCCTGGCCATGATCTCGCCACCAGCACGCAACTTCATGAATTCGACCTTCGTGAATGTGCAGAAGCTGCGCCAGGCCGAAGGCCGCCCCACGCTGGAGATGCATGCCCAGGATGCCGCCGCGCGCCAGATTGCCGATGGCGATGCGGTGCGTGTGTTCAATGCGCGCGGCACCCATGTGTGCCATGCCAGCATCAACGGCCGGGCGCGGCCGGGTGTGGTGGTGGGCTTGGGCGTCTGGTGGCGCAAGGACGGAGCCAATGGCACCAACGTGAACGAGCTGACGCACCAGCAGCTCACCGACATGGGGCGCGCGCCATCCTTCTATGACTGCGCGGTGCAGGTGGAGCGTCTGTCTGCTGCTTGAGGCAGCCCGCCAAGGAGCCATTGGATTCAAAAATCATAGCTGATTGCGCGCGTTGGCATTGATTTTTGATAAAAAACAGCATTGAGATTCAATACCAACAGGCGCCAAATGCTCTCTTTTTTGGAACTGGCCGAGCAACAGGGATGCATCTCGGGCACCAGGCGTTTCGGAGCCCACTGAAGAGCGCTGGACGCCATTTTCCAAACCACAACCAACAGGGGACAGACATGATCGGAATCCGCGACGCGTTTTCAACCAGCTACGCGAAGGCGCGCGTCAAGTTTCTGGAGGCCGCCGTGCTGGCGGGGCTGCAGGTCGAATCGCACAATCACCCTGAAGACGGCGCCGAAGACGAAGCCCTGGCCATGGATGTGGCACGCGACGGCGCGCTGGATGCCGACAGGCTGCTCATCGTCAGCAGCGCCTGCCATGGCATTGAAGGCTATTGCGGCAGTGGCGTGCAGGTGCATGCATTGCACGACGAGGAATGGCTGCAAAAGGCGCGCAATGCCGGTGTAGCTGTGCTTTATGTGCATGCACTCAATCCGCACGGCTTCTCGTACGGCCGCCGGGTGACGCATGAGAACGTCGACCTGAACCGCAACTTCATCGACTTCAACCAGCCCTTGCCCACCAACCCTGCCTATGACGAGGTGCAGGACCTGATCCTGCCCGCGCAATGGCCGCCGACGCCCGATGTGCAGCAGGCGATTGACCGCTATATTGCCGAGCGCGGCCAGCGTGCCTGGCAAGGTGCTGTCGGCCAGGGCCAGTACCAGCATCCCACAGGCGTCTTCTTTGGTGGCCAGGCCCCCACCTGGAGCAACCGCACCATCCGCCAGGTGCTGCGCAAGCATGGCGGCCAGGTACGCCGGCTGGCCTGGATCGACATCCACACCGGCCTGGGCCCCAATGGCTATGGCGAGCGCATCTTCACCGGGCCGAACGATGCGCAGATGCTGGCGCGGGCACGCCGCTGGTGGGATGGGGGCGGCGCCACGCCCGTCACGTCGCTGGACGATGGCAGTTCCTCCTCGCCGCCTCTCACGGGCCTGCTGTGGAACAGTGCGGTGCAGGAATGCCCGCAGGCCGAGTTCACCGGCATTGCGCTGGAATACGGCACCGTGCCAGTGCTGGAGACCACGGGCGCCATCCGCGCCGACCACTGGGTGCATAACCACCCTGATGCACCGAGCGCGCAACGCGCTGCCATTCACCAGCAGATGCGGGCGGCGTTCTATGACGAGCGCGATGGCTGGATGGGCCAGATCGTGAGCCAGGCACGGCAGGCGATGTTCCAGGCGGTGGACGGCCTGTCTGCCTGATTGCCTGACCAACTGGCGGCCTGATCGGGGGCCTTCAACCGTGGTGGGGGCCACGCAGCACCGCCAGGGTCTGCATGCCCCAGTGGTGCAGGCATTCGCGCACCATGATGAGCACGGCAATCTGCCCCTGGCTCAGCGCCAGGCCGCGCAGCGGCCCTCCCATGACCGTATCTGCGTAACGGTTAAACCAGTCCTCCACCGCGTCAGTGGGGTACAAAAGCAACACTGCTGTTGCCTCGGTGACATCGGAGGGCACGGCCAGTTGCTGGAGCAGTGACGCCATCTCAGGCGCGGTACACAGCAGGCTGGTCTGCGCCGATGGTGCGGGCCACATGCGTACCAGGGGCATCACCGTATCTTCCACAGTGGCAATCGCCGCTTCCACATCGGCATCATCGGGCGGGTTGTGGCGCAGGCAGCGCCCCGCCAGGCTGGTGCTGCCGATGAACAATGCATGGACAAGGGGGGCGGCACTTTGCTGGCGCGCAACGGTGCTTTGATCGCTGCCGATGTCCAGCCAGGCCCAGTCGCGCCCGGGCCATTGCGCCATGCAAAGCGCCAGCAGATCGTTGGATGGGGGTGTGGATGAGGCCATGGCTGCAATGTAGCGCGGCAATGTCAGACAAATGCCATTGACGGGACATGTATGCTCACCAAAATGGGGTGCCATGAACATGCTGCAGTCCCAATTGGAGGCGAAGCTGTCGGGCCTTCCCGTGGCAGTCGCCATTGCTCTTCCTTCAGGCGAATGGATCGCCAACCCCCATGATGCCCAGTTGCGCCTGCACTGCCGCAGTGCCAAATCGCTCGCGGCGCTGGCGTCTGGCGATATCGGGATCGTAGGCTCCTATATCGTCGAAGGCGACGTCGAGATCGACGGCAGCATGCGCGATGCCATGGCGGCAGCAGTGGCACTGATGCCGACGGACCCGGTCGCGGCACGCTCCACATGGTGGAGCCGCCTGCTGGCGCGCTCGCGCTCGGCCGCCTTGCACACGCTGACGAAGGATTCGGAGCAGATCCAGTTCCATTACGACGTCTCCGACGAGTTCTATGCGCTGTGGCTGGATCCGCGCCGTGTCTACTCGTGTGCGTATTACGCGCAGCCTGATTTCAACGTGGCGCAGGCCCAGGAGGCCAAGCTCGATCTGATCTGCCGCAAGCTGCGCCTGCAGGCGGGCGAGCGCTTTCTGGATGTGGGCGCGGGCTGGGGCGGCCTGCTGCTGTGGGCGGCAGAGCACTACGGCATTCAGGGCACGGGCATCACCCTTTCCAAGAACCAGCATGCCTATGTCCAGCAGTTGATTGCCCAGAAGGGTCTGCAGGACCGTGTGCAGATGCTGCTGATGGATTACCGCCAGCTCAAGACTGTCGAACCCTTTGACAAGATTGCCTCGGTGGGCATGTTCGAGCATGTGGGCCGGGCCCATATGCATGAATACTTTGCCACCCTCAAGAGCCTGATCAAACCCGGCGGCCTGCTGATGAACCACGGCATCACCGCCGGTGGCACCGACAATGAACAGCTGGGCGCGGGCATGGGCGAATTCATCGAGAAATACATCTTCCCTGGTGGCGAGCTGCTGCATGTGAGTGTGGTGCAGCATGAAATGGCCAATGCCGGCTGGGAGATGGTGGACACCGACAACCTCCGCCCGCACTATGCCAAGACGCTGTGGGCCTGGTCCGATGCGTTGGAGGTGCAGCTGGAGACTGCGCTGCGAGTGCTCTCGCAAAAGAGCAATCCCGAACAGGCGGCCAAGACGTTGCGCGCCTACCGCCTCTATCTGGCGGGTTGTGCCACCGGTTTCGAGCGCTGCTGGACGGCCTTGCACCAGATGCTGGCCACCGTGCCGGACGGCTCCATGACCACTGGTAGCATCCGTGGTGCACAATCGCATTACCCATTCACCCGGGACTACATGTACCGTTAACAACGTGTTTACGATCTCCTCGCGGCGTGTGGACGCGGACCCTGGCGGTCTGCACACACCCTCGCGAAAGATCGTGAACACGTTCGAAGGAGAAGAATTTGGTCTATAAATTTGTATCGCGTGCCACGGCCGACATGATCATGCTCGAAGCGGATGCGCAAAAAATCCTGAAGATCATCGGCAAGGACGCATCGCCCGCAGGCATCATCACCGCGGCGCAGATTCCCGCTGCCATTGGGGCCTTGCAGGCGGCTGTTGCCGCCGAAGACGAGCGCAGCAAGCAGCCCGCCGAGCCGGTGGACAAGAATGCGGAAGACGAGGACGGCGACAATGTGAAGGCCACCGTGGGCCTCAAGCAGCGCGCCGTGCCCTTCATCGTCATGCTGCAGCGCAGCGAGGCCGAAGGCGCCGATGTGGTCTGGGGTCACTAGGCCTGTCATCAACGCCTCCACAAAAAGCGACTGCATGGCAGTCGCTTTTTTCATGGCCCCAGGCCCTCAATCGGGCTTGACCTGCGCGTGCTTGAGCACCTTTTGCCAGCGCGTCTGCTCCTTGGCGATGAACTGGGCAAACTGCTGGGGCGTGTCGCCAATGGGTTCCGCCGCGTCGCCCTGCAGCCGCTTGACCGAGTCGGGCGCCTTGACGGCCTTGGCGCATTCGGCGGCCAGGGTGTCCACGTGGGCTTTGGCCATCGATGCCGGGGCCAGCATGCCGTACCACTGCGTCATCTCGAAGCCGGGAAACCCCTGTTCGGCCACGGTGGGCACATTGGGCAACTGAGGCAGGCGCTGGGTCGAGCCGGTGGCGATGCAGCGCACCTTGCCCGATTTGATGAACGGCAGCAGCGCCGCCGCGCCCACCGATGCGGCATCGAGCCGGCCGGAGAGCAGGTCGGTCATCATGGGGCCCGTGCCTTTGTAGGGCACGTGCAGCATGAAGATGCCGGCCGTCATCTTCAGGTACTCGAACGCCAGGTGCCCGGCGCTGCCATTGCCAGCCGAGCCGTAGCTCAGCTTGCCCGGCTTGCTCTTGGCGAGTTTGATCAGGTCCTGCAGGTTCTTGACCGGCAGGTCGGGGTGCACGACGTACAGGCTGGGCACCTTGGCAAGCAGACTCACGGGCCGGAAGTCCTTGTTCGGGTCGTAGGGCAGCTTGTCGAAGATATAGGGATTGACGGCCAGGGTGCCGATGTGGCCCAGGATGACGGTGTGCTGGTCGTCGGAGCGCGCCACTTCCTGCATGGCGATATTGCCTGCAGCCCCTGGCTTGTTTTCCACGAACACGTTCTGGCCCATGGTCTTGGCGAGCTCTGCCGCCGTGGAGCGGGCCACGATCTCGGAGCTGCCGCCCGGAGCGAACGGCACCACAAAGCGGATCGGCCTGCTCGGCCAGTCGGCTGCATGGGCAAACGCGGGCAGGCCGGGCAGGGCCAGCGCACCGCTGGCGGCCAACCATTGGCGGCGGGTGAGGGAGGGCAAGGTCATGGGCATCTCCTGGAAGTCGTTATCGGTTGATGGATGCAGTGGGGAAAATCGGATGCCTCAGGTGCGGGGCACACGGGGAGGGCGGCTGCACGTGCAAGAGCCGTGCCTTGCGGCAACAAAAAAAGACTGCAGCAGCAGTCTTTTCTTTTGGCTGAAAGTGCTGGTGGCGCCTGCATGGCAAGCGCGTTCAGCTGTCAATGCATGAGCATTTGCCAAGTTACTCGGCAAAGGTGCCTGCCGCCTTGATGACGGGCGTCCACTTGGCGATTTCGGCCTGTACGAAGGCCTTGTGACCCTCAGGCGTGACGCGGTTGTCATTGGCGACCACGGCGCTCAGGCCTTCTGACTTCTTGATGAACTCAGGGTCCTTCAGGGCCACCTGCAGGGCGTCGTTGACTTTCTTCAGGATGTCGGCGGGCGTGCCCTTGGGGGCGTACAGGCCGTGCCAGATGGTCACTTCAAAACCCTTGAGGCCTTCTTCCTGCAGCGTGGGCAGGTCCTTGAGCGATGGGGTGGTGAGGCGCTTGCTGGTGGTCACGGCATAGGCCTTGACCTTCTTGCCCTCGATCTGGCCGGTGGTGTTGGTGGTCTGGTCGCACAGCACATCCACCTGGTTGCCCATCAGGTCGGCAATCGCCGGAGCAGCGCCCTTGTACGGCACGGGCGTCATCGGCACCTTCAAGGTGCTTTGCAGCAGCAGGCCGCACAGGTGCGATGCCGAACCAATACCTGCATTGGCGAGGTTGACCTTGTCCTTTTCCTTGTTGATGAAGGCAGCCAGTTCCTTGTAGTTGTTGGGCGCCAGGGTGGGCTTGCCGATCAGGGTCATCGGCACGTCGTTGATGATGCCCAGGTATTCAAAATCCTTCATCACATCGAACGACAGCTTGCGGTACAGGATGGGGGCCGTGGCAACGCCGATGTGGTTGAGCAGCAGGGTGTAGCCGTCAGGCTTGGCGCGTGCTGCCTTGGCCATGCCGATGGTCGAGCCTGCGCCGTCGGCATTGTCGATCACGATGGTGACGTTGTTGCCCAGGGGCTTGCGCAGTGACTCTGCCAGATCGCGCGCCACGCGGTCGGTCGGGCCGCCTGCCGTGAACGGCACCACGATGGTGACGGGTTTGTTGGGGTAGGAAGCATCGGCATGTGCGCCTGCTGCCGCAAAGGCGGCCAGCGCCACCACACTCCATTGCGCCATGGTTTTCATAGTCTCTTGTCTTTCTCTGTATAAAAGGTGAAGCCTTTCATGTCCCCTGTTATTGGTGATGGCGGCCCCTGCTGCTGATGCGGGAGCTGGCCTTGTCCTGGGTCAGCTTGGCGATAAAAGAGTGCCATCCTAACGACACCGGAGGACGGATTTTCCTAAGGTAAACCCTTGTTTTTCCGAAGTTTTTGGCCGGGCTTCAGGCCAAAGGTGCTGCATGACTTCAAGCCAAATTGGTTGTTTGCGCAATGGCTGTGCGCGCAATTTGCTATGAAATTTGATAGTCAAAGCGTCTGAATCCCGGTGCAATATGCATGGCGCTTCAGGCGTCGGCATGACGAATTTTTGCTTTCCGTCAAGCCTGCGTGCGCAAAAGCACGGGGTTGCCAGACGCTTTTCAGCGCTTTTCGATGGGTGGTTTGCCCGGGCGGCTGGCTGCAATGCCGCGTGCCATGCGCGCGTTGCGCACGGCGGCAGGCGAGCGCCCTAGTTGCATGGCCAGTTGCGCATCGGGGACCGTACCCAGCTGCACGATCTCGGCGTCGGTCCAGGGCTGCTGCGTCTCCTTGCCCCGGCTGGCATCCAGCGGGGCAATGCCCAGTGCCCCGCGTTTGGCCACCACGCTGGCCTTGCTGATGCCCCAGCGCGCGGCCAGCTCGGCATCGGTGCTGCGGCCCAACGCGTCCAGCATGGCCTGCGTCCACGCCACGTGGCCAAAGGCGGCAATGCCCAGGCTGTTGCGCTTGAGGTTGACGGTCTTTGCCGTGGTGCCCCAGCGCTCGGCCAGTACCGCGTCCTTGTCGGTGCCCAGTTGGGCGATCATCTCGGCAGTCCACTCTATGCTTGCGCGGCCCATGGAATTTTCGGAAAAATGTGGTTGAAGGTATGCAGATAAAGCGCCAGATGCTCTTATTTTTGCAGCGATTGCTCAATGGCGGCAGCCATGGCAAGCAACTGGCGGTCCTGCATGCGCTGGCCCACAAGCATGATGCCCACGGGCAGCTCGGTAGCCGCACGCGGTGCGGGCAGCGAGAGGGCGGGCAGGTCGTAGAAATTGAAGATTGAGGTGTTGCGCAGAATCAGGCCATTGGCGGCAAAGAACGCGTCGTCGTCTTCCAGCAGGTCGGCGATGCGTGGCGCGGTGATGGCGATGGTGGGCAGCAGGAGCAAGTCCACATCCTGCATGGCGGCATCCATCTGTGCCTGCAGTCGTAGGCGCTGCTGCAGCAGATTCACGTAGTACGGTGCTATCAGGCTGCGGCCCTTGTCCATGCGCGAGAGCACGCGCGGGTCAAAGGCTTCGCGCTGATGGATGAGCGCATCGTGGTGGATGGCCGCCGCCTCGGCGGCGATGAGGGTGCCCTCGCTCTGCAACTGTCCGGGAGCCGCCATCATGGCTTGCCAGGGCAGCTTGGTGAAAACGGCCCCTTGCGCCTGCAGTGATTCGATAGCCTGCTCTGTTTTTTGTAGAACCTCGGCGCTGCACTGCTCCCATGGCAGGCCTTGGGGCAGGCCAATGCGCAGGCCGCGCACGCTGCGCGTGGGCAAGGGGGTGGGCGCATCGCCCGCCATCACGGCATCGGCAACAGCGCAATCGGCCACGCTGCGCGCCAGCGGCCCCAGGCTATCGAGTGTGAAGGACAGCGGAAATGCGCCCTCGCGCGATACCCGCGCCTGGGTGGGCTTGAAGCCCACCGTGCCGTTGAAGGCCGCCGGAATGCGTACCGAACCGCCCGTGTCCGAACCAATGGCGATATCGACCAGACCGCGCCCCACGCTGACCCCTGCGCCCGATGACGACCCGCCTGGAATGCGCGTGGCATCCTGCGCGTTACCCGGCGTACCAAAGTGCGGGTTGATGCCCACGCCGGAAAACGCGAACTCTGTCATGTTGGTCTTGCCGACGATGACGGCGCCTGCTGCACGCAACCGCTGCACCACCGGGGCATCGCGCGTGGCGGGGGCGCTGCTGCGCCGCATGGCAGCGCCTGCGGTGGTCACCTCGCCCGCTACATCCAGAAGGTCCTTCAGCGAGACGAGCTTGCCATCAAGCGGCCCCAGAGACAGGCCGCGCGCAGCCCGCGCGTCGGCGGCCTGCGCGGCCTCCCGGGCAGCATCGGCGTAGAGCTGGGTGAAGATGCGATGGCCCTCATCGCCCAGCGCTTTGAGCGCGTGCAGGGTGTGATCAAGGCGTTGGGTGGATGTGGGCATGGCAAGGTAAGCGGGCATTGGTACCTGCGCCATCGTACCCAAAAAATGCCCTGCGTTCCTGCGGATGCTGTGCCTATGGCGTCGTGGCGGTAAAGCGCAGTTGTCCGTTGTAGGAGCCTGCTGTGCGGCTTGCGCTGTTGGCGTAGGAGAACGTCCAGTTGGCATTGCGGATGGTGACCAGGCTGTTCACCGCGCCCGAGCCGCCGCCATTCACATTCACCGTGGTGCCGTTGCCGCTGTTGGGAATGGGGGGCGCGGGCAGGTTGGCGCTGTCGCTGCTGGTGACCACGATCTCGCTCATCGGAATGGTGTTGGAGCCGCTGGTGAGAGGTGTCGTGACGGTGGCGTACAGGCTCACCTGCCCGCCATTGCTGCGTACTTCCACCGGCAAGACGTTACCGCTTGCGGCCACCACGAAGCCAGGGGCGGCGCCATTCCAGTTGACCGATGTGTTGTTGCCAACTGCGGGTGTGGTCGGCACCGCCGGGATCGATGGTGTCAGCGTGAAGGCCACCTGCGAAGCCGTGCCGCCAGGTGTGGGCCAGGCGCCGTCACCAATCCGGAAGAAGAGGAACTTGTCGATCTGGATGGCAAAGTTGAGCGCCACGCGCGGGGTGGTACGCGGCAGGCTGCCATTGCCCGACGAGGCGCTGGCGGCATGCACTGTGTTGCCGGCAGCCAAAGCCAGCCCCAGCGCCAACCCGCAGGTGGCGTAGTGCAGGCGGGCGTGGCGGGTTTTCACTTCAGTTCCGTATTGATTTTGAAGCTGCCCTTGTCCCAGTCCAGCAGGCCGCTTGCCTGCACGGGGTAGCTGGGCTGCGGTGCGCTCTGGCCGTCGTCACCCTTGGGCATCAGCGCCAGTGTTCGCGTCTGGCCTGGCATGATGGGGGTGCCTTCGACGACGAGGCTGAAGGTGCGGCCCTTCGCATCCTTGGCGTCCAGCGTGCCTTCAAGGCGGCCATGGGCGTCGCCGGTATTGCTCACGCTCACGGTAGGTGTGCGCTTGCCGGCTACCTCGCGCATGGCGAGCTGGTGCATTTCGAGTTTGGGCTCGGCGCCGCCCAGCATCACGTACACCGCCACTGCAATGCGGCCGGTGACGGGCAGGCTGAGGCTTGCGCTGCCGCTGCGGATGATGCTTTGCTGTGCAGGTTCCACGCCTTCGATGGTGATCATGAACCGGCATTCGCTGCGCGGTGTATCGGCCGGAGGGGAGACCTGAAAGCGGAAGCTGTTCTTGGTTTGTGCAGGCACCGTCAGTGTGCGCCGCTCCAGTACCACCCAGGGGCGGCAGCTGCCGGGTAGCAGTTCGTCGTGGTAGGTGATCTGGCCTTCAGGCGAGTAGGTCCAGTCCAGCGTGCGGATCGAGACGGCTGTGGGAGCGTTTCCCAGGTTGTGGATGTCGATCGATTGGCCCAGCCGCTCGCCGCCCTTGGCGGTCAGTTCAAAGCGCGATGGCGCAACTGCAATCTCGAAAGGCGCAGCCTGCACGCAGGCGGCAAGCAAGGCCAGACCCAGTGCGGAGGCATTGCGGACGATGGAGGGAACAAAACGACTCATGGCTGTATCTCGATCTCGAAATAGGATTCGAAGCTGAGGCTTGCGCCCCGGCCCAGTTGCAACTGGCGTGGGTCGATGCGCAGTTGCAGGTCAAAGGTGTCGGTGATCCACGGGGTGCGGACGTCGCCGCTCCAGACCAGTACGCGGTCGCCCGGGCGGCCCATGCCGCTTTGAAACAGGGCGCCGCGCCACTGCACCTGCAGCGCGGACGGCGAGCGCAGCCCTGCAACGGCAAGCGGAATGACATAGTAAATACGTGCCCGCCGACCCACATAGGGCGCGGTGGCAAGCCGGTATTCGACCCGGCCAAAGGGCAGCAGCAGGGTCTGGGCATCGATCATCTGTGCCTGGCGAAAGTCGGCCTGCACGTGCGCGCGCGGCGAGGCTGAATCGTCCAGCCGTGCAATCTGTGCGTGGGCCGCTGATGCCATCACGCAGGCAGCCAGCCCAAGCATGGCTGGAAAACGCTGGAAACTCGGCAAACGGCGCAGAGGGGGCAGATGGGCGGAGTGCAATCGCGGCATATGCATCCTCACTGCATCGATGCGGTGAAGTACACCGTACCCTTGTAGGCGCCAGCGGGGTAGATGACGTCGTTGGCATAGGTGAACGTCAGCCGTGTGGCGTTCATGGTGTTGGATTGGTAGAACCAACTGCCCAAAATACAGAAGCCGATGATATTGATGATCCCAGAGCAATAGGTGGCATTGGCATTGAAGCTGGCGATTTGCTGGTTGGCGGTGCCGTTGAATACTCCGTTCTGGATGTCGCCTGCGCCACCGCCGCTGGAATTGCTTACCGTCCAGCTGATCTTGCTAAACGGGATGATGGTGGTGCCACAGCTGGAGCTCTGGCAGGTGAGGCCTGTGGATGAGTCCACCTGCAGGGTGACCGGGCGCGCGGTGCTGTCGGAGTTTGCTGGCCGTATGGGAACCACGGAGATGTCGATCGCAGGTGTTCCTGTTACCGGTGCAGGCGTGAGACCCACATTGTTGCCTGTGACGTTGATTTGAACAGTATCGATGGCCGAGGACGAGCCTACCTGTAGCGAAATGGCATAGGTGCTGCCAGTGTCGGTCACGGTGGTGATCACCGCGTTGGCGGGGACTGTGCTGCCGCATGCGAGCAGCGCCAGTCCCGCAGCCAGCGGAGCGCGGAATCGCCCCGGGGCTGTGGTCAGGAGAGCTGCGGCACGCATGGGCATCAGACGCCAGTGGCGGTGTAGGTCACCTGGGCAGTATACGAGCCTGCTTTCCAGGAGGCTGCTGCTGCGCTTGCCAGGCTGTAGGCCCAGGTGCCGGTGGCTACCGAGTTCGACGGAATGGTCGCGCTTGCAGCGCCGCAGGCCAGGTTGGTTCCCGGGTGTGGCAGCGTGCCGGTAACGGTGACGGTGAAGTCCGTATTGGCGGGGCCTCCTGTGGCAGGGGTCCAGGTCGGGGCGGCGCAGGTGAGGGTGCCGGTGCCTGCATTGGTCCAGGCATAGACGGTCAGTGCAGCCGGTGTGTTGAGCGTCGAGGTGGGCGCTGCACCACTCCAGTCCACACTGGTGTTGTTGCCGACCACAGGTGCTGTCGGTACGGCAGGGATGCTGAAGCTCGCAGTCCAGCTGAGGGTATCGATCGTGCCGTTGGTTGAGCCCACGCGCAGCAGGATCAGCTTGGGCACCGCCACCGACAGCTTGACGTTGGCCTGCGCCGTGACATTGCTGCCGCTGGTGGAGTAGCCGTACTGGCTGTCGGCCAGTGCATGGCCTGCGGATGCGAGCATCAAGACAGTGCCCAGTGCAATCGGATTCAGAAGTTTGTTGATCATTTTCACAGTCCTTTGTGTCAAAGGGGGGTGGCAAAAGCGCGGGTGCGCTGGTGGAGGCTGGTCTTCAACGTGCTCGGCAGTTCAGGGGTTTACTGCCGTTTACACATTGCCCAGCCTGTGGTCTGCTGCATGGCTACTCCCCCACCTTGATGACGGGAATCTCGGCGTTGGCATCGCCACGCAGCGGAACATTGACGCTCACGCCGGCCTCGTCCGCTGCGCCCCAGGGCAGCGGCACGCTGTCGAGCGTGACAGTGATTCGATGCTGGCCTTGGCCCACCATCGGAAATGAGAAACGGCCTTCGCGGTCGGTGACGGTGCGGTAGCGGCCATCCAGCACCACTTCGACGCCATTGACGCCGCTTTCACCGATCTGCCGCTGGCCATCGCGGTTGGCGTCGTAGAACACGTTGCCCGAGACACTGCCCGCACCTGTGCCGGGCGCTCCACCGGCCACGGCGAAGGGGCGTCCAGTACTGCCGTCCCAGCGCAGATAGACGTAGGCGGTCTTGTCGTTGCTGCGATAGACCTGAGGGCCGGTCCAGTTCGGCAGGGGTACCGTGGAGGCGCGTGCCTGGTTGATGAGCGCAGAGAAGCCCAGGCGCCAGCCGCTGCCCAGATCCTGCTCGGCCGAGAGCGTGCCCGACAGGCCTCGGCTGGTGTACAGGCCGCCGGTCTGCGAGGTGTAGCGCAGGTTGCCAGAGAAGCTCAGCGAGCTGCTGGCCCAGTAACGCACCTGCACGCCGGCGGTTGGGTACTGGCGCGCGGTGCCGCCGCTGCGGTCGTCCGCCCAGCCCAGCGTGGTGGTGAGTTCGGGGCGCATGGTTTCGCGCCGAACCGTGATCCAGTCCTGCTCCCACTGCACTTCACGGCCCGTGGCGTTGCCGTCGCCCAGTACGATCTGCTCGTTGCGCCTGGCGGTCAGGCTCAGGCGTGTGCGTGGCAGATCGAAAAAGCGGGTCTGGTAGAAGCCGTAGGCGTAGATGCTGCGCTGCGTGCCCAGTGCCGTCTGGCCGCTGGCGCCAGCGTCGTAACGCGTCTGGTACAGATTGAGGTTGCCGCCAATGGAGCTGTCGCGGTTGATGAAATACTGCATATTGCCGCTGGCGCCCAGGCGGGACGAACCGGTCTGCATTGCCTGGGAGCTGCTGCGCACACGCTCGAAATCAAGCCCCCCGCCCCAGCTCAGGCGGCTGGCGCTGTGGTCCATCCGCCAGTACGCGCCTTGTGTGCCCGAAGGCAGCAGGTAATCGCCAAAATACAGATTGGGCCGGGAGACATAGGCACCGAATTCATGGCGAAAGCGCCCCAGCTTTGCTCCCGCCTCCAGGTACAGGCCCTGGGCGCCCCCCGTTGTCGTGCCCGGCGTGGTGCTGGAAGTGCTGCTGCCCAGGACTGTCAGGCGGGCGCGTAGGTCGCCGTCCTGCCGCAGCTCTCCCCCATAGCCCACCGCTGCGGCCCAGCTTGATACGCTTTTGCTGCCCGAGCCGTTACCGGTGAGGAAGTTGTAGTAGCTGGCCGGAATGCTGCGCGCCTGCTCGATCTGTCCGGCGGCATACCAGGAATCGCCGAGGCGGCGGGTGGCGCCTAGCCAAGCGATGCTACCCTGGCTTTTCTCGAAGCCTGGATACGGGCCGCCCAGCAAGTCGCCACGCTCGCCCATGCCTGCGCGCAGATCGAAATCGCTGCCGTAGATGCGGGTCGAGAGCCCACGCACGGTGCTGGTGCCCAGCGTGAGGCGGTAGTTGCGGCTGAGGCCGGTGGTCAGTTCGCTGTAGGCATCGCCCAAGGTGGTGTCGGCCAGCACGCCCGGCGTGAGGGGCATGCCGAGATTGCGCAGGGTGATGCGCTGGCTGCTGGCCTCGCGGGCATAACCCAGGGCGCCAATGCCGTTGCCGGCATCCTGGTCGCCGTGCTGCGAGCGTCCATCGGCTTGCAGAACCCATTCACCATAGTTCAGAGTTTGCTGGCGGTACTCGATGCGCTGGCCGAATTCGGTGGCCTGGCGCTTTCCTGCGCCGGAGCTGTTGGATTGGGCGGCGCCGATGCGACCTTCCACGGACCAGCTGCGCAGGCCCTCTGGTTGAGACAGGGCCTCTTCTGCGCTGGCGGCCTCGCCGAAGCGCAGGGAGCTGACCTCGTCGGCGCTCATGAACCTGTCCTCATAGGCGGGAGGGGCTGCGTCGATCAGCTTGCGCAGCCGCGCCTGTTCGGCTTCTGCGGGCGTCATGGCCTCAATGCCGGGCGCATTGCCTGCAGTGGCGCTGGAGGATGTGGCGGGCTGGGCCATGGCAGTAGAGACGCTGGCAATGAATGTCAGTAAATAGACCGCCTGGACCCTGTATGGAAGGGGCTTGGGGCAGGCGATAGCAATTTGTAAATGAAATGCTTTCATTTGTAATATTCAGTGATTACGCTTGAAACCATTTACATTCCAATTTTTCAATCGATCAGTCCAATTCAATACGTAACGATTAGTTTGTCAGAAAGGATGACTGATGGATATGTGTGATTGTGTAAAGAAGATTAAAGCTTGTTATTGCAATCAAGTCATTTAAAATCTAAATAATAGTTACAAAAAAGTTCTTTGAAATAGATTTTTCGTATGAACCATGCCGATGAATATTCGGCTCTTGAATCGCCCACCATGGCGCCCATATGACGGATTGATTTCTGTTGACACGAGCCATCCTCATGACAAAACAAACCCACTCCTTTCAGGCGGAAGTAGCGCAGCTTCTGCATCTCGTCACCCACTCGCTGTACTCAAACCAGGAGATTTTTCTCCGGGAACTGATCTCCAATGCGTCAGACGCATGCGACAAATTGCGCTTTGAAGCACTGGGCGATGCCAGCCTCTACGGTGATCAGCCCAAGCTGGAAGTGCGTGTGTCCTTCGACCAGGCCGCCAAGACCCTGACGATCACCGACACCGGTATCGGCATGACGGAGCAGGAGGCCATCGACAACCTGGGCACGATTGCCAAGAGTGGTACCAAGGCCTTCATGGAAAAGCTCAGCGGCGACCAGAAGGCCGATTCGCAGTTGATCGGCCAGTTCGGTGTGGGCTTCTATTCCGGGTTCATCGTCGCCGACCGGATTTCGGTGGAATCACGCCGCGCCGGAGTGCCTGCATCCGACGGCGTGCGCTGGGTGAGCGGCGGCTCGGGTGATTTCGAGGTGGAGCAGATCACCCGCGAAGAGCGCGGCACCAGCATCACCCTGCATCTGCGGCCCGAGGCTCATGAGTTTCTCAATGGCTACAAGCTCAAGCAGATCATCGCCAAGTACTCGGACCACATCAGCCTGCCGATCCTGATGGAGAAGGAGGAGTGGAAGGACGGCGAGAACGACCAGCCCGGTGAAATGGTCAAGACCGGCGAGTGGGAGACCGTCAACAAGGCGAGCGCCTTGTGGACCCGCGCCAAGAAGGACATCAGCGACGAGCAGTACAAGGACTTCTACAAGGCCATCAGCCATGATTTTGAAGATCCGCTGACCTGGAGCCACAACCGCGTTGAAGGCAACACCGAGTACACACAGCTGCTGTACATCCCCGCCAAGGCGCCGTTCGACCTGTACCAGCGTGACAAGCACGCCGGCATCAAGCTGTACGTCAAGCGCGTTTTCATCATGGACGATGCTGAGGCGCTGATGCCCCAGTACCTGCGGTTTGTGAAGGGTGTGATCGATTCGGCAGACCTGCCGCTCAATGTGAGCCGCGAGTTGCTGCAAGAAAGCCGCGATGTGAAGCTGATCCGTGATGGTTCGGTCAAGCGCGTACTCTCCATGCTGGAAGACCTGGCCAAGCACGACAGGCACGAAGCAGGCACGGATGCCGAAGTGACCGACGTGGTGAGCGAGGAAGACAAGGCCAAGGAGGGCAAATACAGCCAGTTCTACGCCGAATTTGGCGCTGTGCTGAAGGAAGGCCTGGGCGAAGACATGGCCAACCGCGACCGCATCGCCAAGCTGCTGCGTTTTGCCTCGACCACCCAGGACGGTGTCGTGACCTCGTTTGCCGATTACAAGACCCGCATGAAGGAAGGCCAGGACGCGATCTACTACATCACCGCCGATACCCTGGCCGCAGCCAAGAACAGCCCGCAGCTCGAAGTCTTCAAGAAAAAAGGCATCGAGGTGCTGCTGATGACCGACCGCGTGGACGAATGGGCACTGAATTTTGTGCACGAGTTCGACGGCACGCCGCTGCAGTCCGTCGCCAAGGGCGCGGTCGATCTGGGCAAGTTGCAGGACGAAGCCGAAAAGAAGGCAGCCGAGGAAGCGGCAGAGGCCTTCAAGCCTGTGCTTGCCAAGCTGAAGGATGCGCTCAAGGACAAGGCAGAGGACGTGCGCGCCACCAGCCGCCTGGTCGATTCGCCAGCGTGCCTGGTGGTGCAGGACGGTGGCATGAGCCTGCAACTGGCCCGCATGCTCAAGCAAGCCGGCCAGGCCGCACCGGAGTCCAAGCCGGTGTTGGAGGTCAACCCCGAGCATCCGCTGATCAAGAAGCTGGACGGTAGTGTCCATTTCCATGATCTGGCTCAAATCGTGTTCGACCAGGCGGTGCTGGCCGAAGGCGGTCTGCCGGAAGACCCGGCTGCCTACGTCAAGCGGGTGAACGCGCTGCTGGCCTGATTTTCCGCGCTGAATCCGTCAGAGAAACAGCCCCGGCTCCATCAAGGGCCAGGGCTTTCTTTTTTGTCTTCTTTCTTTGCTTTTTGACAGCCTTCTGCAAAAGCGGCGCAGCAACGCTGCGCGCTGCAGGTGTTGCGACGCCGGATGTGTTGCGGCGCGGCGCCTTAGCATGAGTTGTTAACAGGTGTATTGGCGCGATTGGCCCCTTTCGGGGCTATATTTACCTCCATGAATGCTCCAGGCGGCGCAAATGGCAGGTGCGGGCCTGAACTGTCTGGCTGAAAAGCGCAGGTGAACGGCGCGGAGACCGCCGCAGTGACTAGGCACTTTCCTGGCACCACGATCTCGCCGGGGCACAACGATAAACGCGATGCGGCAATGGATGGAAGACGTCCACCGTTCGAGTGAAGGCAAGCGATCACCATGGTTCGATTCTTTTTTGTTTTTCTGGGCATCCAGCTCACCCTGTTTGGTCTGAACATGCTCAACTGGGTGCAAAAGCATCTGGTGGAGCCGTGGACGGCACTGCTGGCCAAGATCTGTGCTTTCCTGGTGACCTGGTTCGACAAGTCCGCCGTTGCCGAAGGCAAGGTGCTGTGGAACCATGCCTCCAATTTTGGCGTGTCGATCGAGGCAGGATGCAATGGCATCGAAGCCTGCATTGTTCTGTTTGCCGCCATTCTTGCGTTTCCTTCCACATGGCGCCACAAGCTCATCGGCATGGTGCTGGGCTTTGTAGCGGTGCAGGCCATCAATATCGTGCGGGTGATCAGCCTGTTCTACCTGGGCCAGTGGAACATGACGGCCTTCAACTTTGCCCATGAATACCTGTGGCAGGCGCTCATCATGCTGGACGTGCTGGTGGTGTGGCTGGTGTGGGTGCGTGCGGGCCAGCGGGCCAAGCGGGCCGAGGATGGTTCGGACAGCCCGCCACCTTCGGGCAGCATCGCCGGGCAGAATGAGCCGGTGGCGGCCTGAATGTGATGTGAGCCAGCAGCATCGTACTACTGGCCTTGTTGGACCCGAACAATGACACTCCTGCGCATGTAGCAGGAACCGGAGAGAAGAGGGATGAAGCGCTTAAACCCGATTCAGCGATTTGCCGTGCTGGCTTTTGTCGGCATCATCGTGCTGACCACGGTGTGGACCAAGCTGTCGCCATGGATCAGCTATCCGGTGGCCGTCATCTCCAAGGAAGGGCTTGAGGACTTGGCTGCAGGCTGGGTCAAGCAGGTGCAGATTTCCCCAGGCAAGATGGAGGTGGACACCAACGTCGGCATTGCGAACGCGCAGACGGGCGGGCGGTGGGTGGAGATTTCGGTGGACGCGGACCCGGGCCGCTATGCCTATGGTTTTCCCATCTTTCTGGCACTGTTGCTGGCGGCCTGGCGCAAAGGGCGGGTCTGGCGTGCCATTGTTGGCTATATCGTGCTGCTGCCATTTCAGGCATTCAGCATCTGCACCAGCCTGCTGATGCAGGTGGTGCTCGCCACCAATCTTGATCTGCGCCTGTTGAAGATATCGCAGGGCCAGCTCGAAGGCTTGGCCTATGGCTACCAGTTAGGCAGCCTTGTGCTTCCAACCCTGGTGCCATTTTTGCTGTGGCTGTGGATGGACCGCCAGTTCGTCAACGATGTTCTGGTAGAGGCCTGGAAGAAGAATATCCAGCCCCGGATCGCTCCCAAGCCCATGGTCGTGAAAGCGCCGCCTCCCCCTCCACCGGAGCAGGTGATCCGCCCTGCCGAAACGGGGGCCGAGATCTCGCACAGCATCAGCATCACATTGCCTCCGCGCAATGAGCAGTGAAACGGGCATTCAGCGCAGGCTGGAAGGCGCTGGCAGCTATTGATTTTGATTGTGCCCCCGGCAGCACGGCCCGACGGTTTCCGGCACCTCGGCAGCCGATATCCCGTTGACCGGGTGATGGCTGGAGTGGTGGAACAATACCTTTCTATGCAAAAACAGATTTCCGTGTGGCGAGTTGCAGCCATGGGCGCGGTGGCTGCGTTGTCTCTCTCCGCCTGCTCTCCTTACGTCGGCGTTGGCATTCCTGTCGGCCCGTTTTCGGTGGGTGTCGGCGTGGGCAGTGGCGGTGTCAGCGCTGGCGTGGGCACGGGCGTGGGTCCTGTCGGAGTCGGCGTGGGTGTCAACCAGAGTGGCCAGGTCACCGGCAATGCGGGTGTGGGGGTGGGCACTTCGGTGGGCGGCGCGAATGTCGGCGTGGGTGTGGGTACTGGCACAGTGCTCTACGATCCGGCTGCATCTTCGCCGGATGGGGGGCGTTCGCCCGAGCCTTCTGTGCCGGAGGCGGGGCGGGTGGTACCTGGTGCCCAACCCTCGCAGGCTGCGCCAGTGGGCGCTGAGGGTGGTGCGCTGCAATGGCGTGGTGCCGATGGCCAGACGGTGCCGGACTGCAAATTCCGCAGTGTGTGCTGACAGAAGGCGGCTACCGCCGATGCTGATACTTGTCTCGAATCGCGATCGTGCAGGAGATAATTTTTAACAGGTTTTTAAAAACAATAATTACATATTGATATTTAAAATGATTCATAAATAGGAGAAATTTATGAATCTATACGTTTTCTCTCGCCTGTCACGGCACCGCCGTCTCCGTCTTTCCATGGCAGGAATGCTGGCGGCCTCTGCCTTGTCCGCAGGGGCGCAGACGCCAGCGCCGCAAGTATTTGCCACGCCGGGTGTGCATACCTATGCCGTGCCTGCGGGTACCGGCAGTCTGCAGGTCATCGTCAAGGGGGCAGCGGGCGGCGCTGGCGGATGGGATGACGCGATGGGCGGCAATGGCGTGGGCGGCACAGTGGTCACCGCCACCATTGCCGTGCAGGGTGGTGAAACGGTGAGCCTGCTCGTTGGTGAGGGGGGCGAAGGAGCGCTGGGAACGCCAAAGGCATCCTATGGGGTTGGTGCAGCCGGTGGGGGCGACGGCACGCGCCAGGATGCAGGTTCTGTCACTTCTGCCTTGCCGGGGGCAGGGGGCCGTGGTGGAAACCAGGGCACGCTCAATATCAGTCCGGGCGGGGCCGGCGGTGGCGGTGCTTCGCAACTGGTGGTGGCTGGCGCGGCCATTACAGCGGGCGGCGGTGGTGCTGGCGGCTCCAATTCACGTATTCGCGGCACCAGCGGCAACTGGAATGTGCCCGGCTCGCCTGCGGTCAACAATCTGGTATTGAATGCGCAGGATGCGCAATGCGCCACAGCAGCCGTGGGCGGCAATGGCGAGAACGGCGGGAATGTGGACGGCGCTGGTGGCAGCGGTGGCGGTGGCAGTTATACCGGCCATGCTGGCGCAGGCGGCGTGCATGGGGTGGATGGTAGCGTTGATGTGAATGGCGCGCCGGGCGGCAGCGGCGATTCCTGCGTTCTGGATGCTGGCAGCTACAAGATCACCGGGGCCAGCACTTCGCTGGGCAATCCTTCCATTGCCGCCAATGTCAAGGGCGTAGCCAACCCCTCTGGCGAAAACGGCAGCATCAGCATCACCGCAGTGCCTGCGCCGCCCAACAATGCCCCCAGCGCAGTCGCTGCACTGAGCGGGACGGCAACGGTGGGCCAGGTGCTGACGGGCAGCTACAGCTATGCCGATACCGAATCGGACCCAGAGAACGTCTCTGCCACAGGCACGCAATACGTATGGGTGCGCAGCGCCACGCCAGGGCTGACGGCTTCGTCGCAGGGTACCGTGGTGCAATCGGGCGCGACAGCGGGCGCTTCCTTGGCATACACCCTGGTGGCTGCCGATGAGCACCAGTACCTGTCGTACTGTGTCACGCCAGTGGCAACCCAAGGCACTTTGACGGGAGGGCAAGCATGCTCGCCTGCGCTGGGGCCGATCGCTGCTGCGGCGGTGCCGCCTGAACCCGTCCCGGTGGCGCCAGCGCCCGTGCCGACGCTCGGATGGGGCGCTTTGTTGCTGGCTTCTGCAGGGCTCGGCGGATTGGGGGCGCTGCTGGCCCGCCGCCAACTGCGCAGCGGCCGCAGGGTCTGAAGCACATTTGCTTTGTTATTGATAGCGGTTGGCGCTTGATGTACGGGCGCCAACTGTCATTTATATCCCAATATACCCAAGTGCATTGAAGCCATCCAGCGGTATCACACGTACAGTGGCGCTTCGTCCATTGCCTCCACCTGCGCATGCAGCAACTGGGTTTGTTCCTGCCAGTAGGCATCGCTGCCGAACCAGGGAAAGTGGATGGGAAAGATCGGGTCATCAAAGCGGCGGGCGAGCCACGCGCTGTAGTGGATGAGGCGCAGGGTGCGCAGCGGCTCGATCAACACCAGCTCGCGCCGGTCAAAGGGCCGGAACTGCTCGTAACCTTCAACCAGGGTGGAGAGCTGGGCTGCCTGCTGAGCCCGGTTGCCTGACAGCAGCATCCACATGTCCTGCACCGCCGGTCCGGTGCGTGCGTCGTCCAGATCCACAAAATGCGGGCCGCCGCCCGCCTCATCGGGGGGCACCCACAGCACGTTGCCAGGGTGGCAATCACCGTGCAGGCGCAGGGTCTGGCAAGGACCTGCGGCAAAGTGGCCGGTGGCATTGCCGGGGTCCATGATGTGGCGGATCTTTCCGATGGCGCGCAGGCAGGCATCGCTCCATGCGTTGCGCTGTGAAGGGGCAATGGCCTGGTGGCGCATCAGCCAGTCGTGGGGTTCCAGACCGAAATCGTGCACATTGATGGCCGGGCGCGAAACAAAGGGCTGGGCTGCGCCCACGGTATGGATGCGGGCCAGGAACCGGCCTGTCCACTCCAGCACGTCCCAGTCATCCAGATCGGGTTGACGCCCGCCGCGCCAGGGCGATACCGAAAAGCTGAAGCCTGCGTGATGGTGCAGGCTGGTCCCGTTCAGGACGAGGGGCGCTACCACCGGTACTTCGGCATCGACCAGTTGCTGCGAGAAGGCATGCTCCTCGGCAATCTGGTCGTCGCTCCAGCGGCCGGGGCGGTAGAACTTGGCGACCACCTTGCGGCCATCGTCCAGCCACACCTGGTAGACGCGGTTTTCATACGAGGCCAGCGGGTTCATCCGGCCGTCGCCCATCAGGCCCACATCTGCCAGCGCATCCAGCACCACATCGGGCGTGAGTGCAGCGTAGGCATGGAGCGCCTGGCCAGCGCCGGTGGCCGCAGCCGTGTCCAGGGCGGCAGGTTGGGTGTCATCATCAAAATGGTGGGTGTGCATGGCAGCCATTGTCTGCCGACTGGCTGGCCGTGGCTGTAATCCGGGGTGTGATCAACGGGATTGCTGAGAAATAGCGCTTTTGCGCAATGCCATCTATCGAAGATTGCTATCAATTTCGATGTTTCTGGTGAATTTTCCGGCGCATTCAGGCTGTCAAAGCACGGCCCGCGCAGTCCGCCATTCCCGTCAGACCGCACGGATTGCGGAGCAACCGCGTATCCTTGGCGGTTCTCTATGAACCAATTGCACTTGTTTTTGCCCTGCGCCGCCGGCGTCGAGGGCTTTTTGGCCGACGAAGTCCACGCCATCACCGGCGCTACGGGGCAAGACCTGCTGGTAAGCCGGGGCGGCGTGATGCTGCGCGGCATGTGGCGCGATGCCATGCTGCTCAATCTGCACAGCCGCCTCGCGCAGCGTGTGCTGGTCGAGCTGTCGCACAGCATGTACCGCAACGAGAATGACCTGTACCGCGCCGCCAGCGAAGTGGCCTGGGAGATCTGGTTCTCCCCCAAGGAGACGTTCAAGATCGAAGTGACGGCCCAGCACAGCCCGCTGACCAGCCTGAACTTCGCTGCGCTGCGCGTGAAAGACGCGATCGCTGACCGCTTCCGCACCAAACGCAATGGCGTGCGCCCCAGCGTGGAAACGCACCACCCCGATGTGCGCGTGCACCTGCACCTGACCACGGATGGCGCCACCATCTACATCGACACCTCGGGCGAGGCGCTGTTCAAGCGCGGCTGGCGCGAAGACAAGGGCGACGCGCCGCTCAAGGAAACGCTGGCTGCAGCCATGATTGCCGCCAGCGGCTGGGACCCGCACGGCGATGATCCCCAGCCGCTGTACGACCCCTGCTGCGGCAGCGGTACCGTGGTGATCGAGGCCGCACAGATCGCACGGCGCATTCCCGCCGGCATTCTGCGCCGCTTTGCATTTGAGAAGCTCGTGCCGTTTCAGCGCCATGTCTGGGAAGCCATGCTGGATGAAGCGGAGGCAGCCATCCTGCCCGAAAGTCCGGTAGGCATCTACGGATCGGACATTGCTTTCCGCATGGTCGACTTTGCCCAGCGTAATGCCGAGCGTGCAGGTGTGGCTGGCTCCATCCAACTGCGCGGCGGCGATGCACTGCAGCGCATGCCCCCGAGCGATCAGCCCGGCATGATGCTGCTGAACCCTCCCTATGGCGAGCGCATTGCTGCCGCCGGCAGCGCTGGCCGCAATGCGCAGGAGCGCATGGGTCAGGTGGCGCAGGTGGGCCGAGAAACCGCGCAGACCGAGGACGGCGGGGAGTTTTTCAGCCAGTTGGCCAGCCACTGGAAGAAGAACTACAGCGGCTGGAGCGCCTGGATGCTCACGCCCGACCTCAAGCTGCCCGGCAAGATGCGGCTCAAGGAATCGCGCCGCACGCCGATGTGGAACGGCCCCATCGAGTGCCGTCTGTTCCGCTTCGACATGGTCAAGGGTACCGTCAAACCGCGCAAGAATGAGAGTGATCAAGGCGCCCCGGAAGGCTCTGGCGCATGAAAATCGTGCTCAAGTGGCCCGCCTGCAACGATGGCTATGCAGGCCCGCTGCCACGCCCCGTGGTGCTAGACACCAACGTGGTGCTGGACATGCTGATCTTTGACGACCCGCATATTCCGCCCATCCGTGAACTCGTGGCCCAGGGGCATCTGCGTTGGATTGCCGACCAGGCCCAGCGCACCGAGCTGGAGCGCGTGCTGCATTACAGCCAGATCGCGCCGCGCGTCAGCTTCTATGGCAAGACCCCCGAAGGCGTGATGGCAGCCTTCGATGCTGCGGTGCAATACGTGGCAGAAGCGCCCAAGATCCGCTTTACCTGCACCGACCCGGACGACCAGCACTTTCTGGATCTGGCCAGCCAGCACCAGGCACTTCTCGTCAGCAAGGACAAGGCCGTGCTCAAGCAGCGCAAGCGGGTGGCGACCTATTACGGAGCGACGGTGGGCAATATCGTGCAACTGGAGCCAGTGCCCGCCCCGGCGTGACCATTGCATTGCGCAGCATGGCAGGCGGTGCGGCATACACATCCGCTCTGACTTCTCTGGCGTGCATAAATTTTTGCAGCATGCCGCTGTTGCGCTGCAACCACCCAGGCCATAGCCGGTTTTGGGGCGGCAGAGGGTGTGAATGCGGAAGTGGCGCTAGCATAGACACACTTTCGTGCACAGGGACGGCCCTGTAACAGCATCGTCGCGATGCGCACTACCGCCAGGACGGCCTGGCCATTTCACACGACAGGAGTGCAATATGGCTTGGTTTGCTTTGCTGGTGGCGGGCGTTCTGGAAGTGCTGTGGGCTTACACCATGAAGCAGTCGCACGGTTTCTCCAACCTCAAATACAGCGCCGTCACCCTGGTGGCGATGGCTGCCAGCTTCGGGCTTCTCGCCTATGCCATGCGCAGCCTGCCGCTGGGCACGGCCTACACCATCTGGACGGGCATCGGCGCGGTCGGCTCGTTCATTGTGGGCGTGCTGGTGCTGGGTGAGGCCCTGTCGGCCATGCGCATGACGGCGGCGGTGCTGATCGTGGCGGGATTGGTGCTGATGAAGATATCTTCCAGCTGAAACGGCAGAGGGCGCTTTCCCATAAAGCGCCTGTAGCTCTCTTTTGTATAGCATTTCCAATGGGTGAGGCGCATCGCGGCTCTGCGGCGCATCAGGTGCAAACCAGACGCAGACCTGGTGCAATTGTGCAGGCTGCGACAATGGCGGGATGACCGACGCCTCTATTTCTGCAATGGCAGCGCAACGCAAGCATGCGTCGCGGCTGACCACCTTGGACAAAACCCGCATTGACGACACGCGCATCAAGATCGTGCGCCCGTTGCTCACGCCTGCGCTGCTGGAGGAGTGGCTGCCGATCCCGGATGAGGCATCCCATCTGGTGGAATCGAGCCGCGCCGCTATCTCGCGCGTTCTGCATGGGCAGGATGACCGGCTGATCGTGGTGGTGGGGCCTTGCTCCATCCACGACCACGATCTGGCCATGGATTACGCCCGCCAGCTCAAGCTGCAGGCCGATGCGTTGAAGGACGATCTGCTGATCGTCATGCGTGTGTATTTCGAGAAGCCTCGCACTACGGTGGGCTGGAAGGGCTACATCAACGATCCCTACCGCGATGGCAGCTTTGCCGTCAACGAGGGACTGGAGCTGGCGCGCCGCCTGTTGCTCGATGTGCTGGCGCTGGGCCTGCCTGCGGGAACGGAGTTTCTCGATCTGCTCTCGCCGCAGTTCATCAGCGACCTGGTCAGCTGGGGCGCCATCGGTGCGCGCACCACCGAGAGCCAGAGCCACCGCCAGCTGGCCAGTGGCCTCTCGTGTCCCGTGGGCTTCAAGAACGGCACCGATGGCGGCGTGAAGGTGGCAAGCGATGCCATTCTGGCAGCACAGTCCTCGCACGCCTTCATGGGCATGACCAAGATGGGCCAGAGCGCCATCTTCGAGACGCGCGGCAACCAGGATTGCCACATCATCCTGCGTGGTGGCAAGGCGCCCAACTACGACGCAGCTAATGTGCAGGCGGCTTGCGAGCTGCTCGAAAAATCGGGCCTGCGCCCGCAGGTGATGATCGACCTGTCGCACGCCAACAGCAGCAAGCAGCACCGCCGCCAGATCGACGTGGCCGCTGATGTGGCGCAGCAAGTGGCTGGTGGCGATCAGCGTATCACTGGGGTGATGATCGAAAGCCACATCCACGAAGGCCGGCAGGACATTGTGGACGGGCAGGAGCTGCAGTACGGCGTGTCGCTCACCGACGCCTGCATCAGCATGGAACAGACGATTCCCGTGCTGCAGCAGCTGGCGCAGGCGGTGCGCGCACGCCGGAAGATCTGAATGTAGACGGGTTGTGGCGCTGAGGGAGAAGACAATGCCGTCTTCTCTTCTCTCTGGTATCGCTTCTGTCGCTGCTGTTGCGGTTAGCGCTGGGCAGCGCCCACCATGATGACGGCCATGCCCGCCAGGCACAGCGCCACGCCTGCGGCATCCCAGGCGCTGGGGCGCACGCCATCCACCAGCCACAACCAGGCAATGGCCACGGTGACATACACGCCGCCATAGGCTGCATACACGCGGCCGGACGCCGTGGGGTGCAAGGTCAGCAACCAGACGAAGGCGCACAGCGACAACGCCGTAGGCAGCAACACCCACACAGGCGCCTTTTCCTTGATCCACAGGTAGGGCAGATAGCAGCCCACGATTTCGGCAATCGCGGTCAGAACGAACAGGGCGGTGGTGGTCAGGAGTTGCATGGGCCGGCAAATTCTGGAAGGCGCGCGGCCAGATCGGCGTCGCGCCGGGCCAGCGTATGCAATTGTGCAAAAGCGGTCCTGGCTGCCACCGTCACCTGCGAGCCGCAGGTCTGCAGGTAGGCGTCCAGAAAGGGCTGCGCTGTGTCGGCGAGGGCGAGCCACGCCGGAGCACAGGCCAGCAGCGCGTGGCATCCCATCTCGCTGCGGCCGAGTTGGCTGATGGCCCACAGCGCCGATTGTGCTTCCACGTCGTCCAGGTCGGCATGGTCCTGCACCAGCAGATCCAGTGCCTGCTGCTTGTCGGCATCGGGGACGGCGGGGTCGGCAAACAGGCGCCCCAGCTCTGCGATGACGGGGACGCGCGATGGAAGGCCGTGGTTGTTCAGGCTCATGGGCAGGAAATTTTGCAGGGGCTCCCTAGGGCAAGCCATGGGAATGAAGGACGCAAATTCCGATTAGAATTTTGTGAGACAAAAGTCTCGTAATTGATAATTTTTTGACGGATTTATGAACTCTGACGCGGATGGAAAGCTGGTCAGCGCCCTGGTGCGCGGTATCAGCATTTTGCAATGCTTCAACAACAAGCGCCAGGAACTCAGCGGCAAAGAGCTGATGGATTTGACGGGATTGCCCAAACCTACCCTGTTCCGCCTGACGGAGACACTGTGCGAGTTGGGCCTGTTGCGCTATTCCGAGCGCCTGTCCAAATACGTGCCGGGTGTGGCGCTGCTCAACCTCGCCTCACCCGTGCTGGCGCGGATGACGATGCGGCAGTTTGCCCGCACGCAGATGGAGGAACTGGCCAACTACATGGGTGGCCAGATCCAGCTGAACGTGGGCAGCGGCCGCGAACTGGTGCTGGTGGAGCTGGCCAAGGGCATTGAAGACAAGCTGTTCGCCCCGGAGATCGGCGTGGGCATTTCGCTCTCGCGCACCGCCACGGGCCGCGCCTATCTGCTGGCCTTGCCGCAGGCGCAGCGCGAAAGTTATCTGGCTGACCTGGCGGCACGCGATGCAGAGCGCGCCACGCAATTGCGTGCGCGCCTCGACGATGCCCGGCGCGATTTGGCCGAACATGGCTTTTGCCGCAGCCACGGCGATCTGCACCGAGAGATCCAGTCGATTGCCGTGCCGCTCTCCAAGCCGCAGGACGGCGAGTACTGGGTATTTGCCGCATCGGTGCCTTCGTACAACCCCAAGAGCGGCCACATGGAAACCGACATTGGCCCACGCCTCATCACGCTGGTGCGCTCGGTCGAAGCAGTATTGGGCGGTACAGGGGTGTGACGGCGCAGTGCTATTGATTTGATATTGATTGTGCCCGCCAGAAAAGCGCTACAAGGCATTTTCATAAGAATATGGAGACAGCATGAAAGTACTGGACAGCATCAAGGTTCTGGAGATCGGCGGCCTCGGCCCCGGCCCGTTCTGCGCCATGCACCTGGCCGACCTGGGGGCCGATGTGATCTCCGTCGTGCGCGAGGAAAAACATGCCGCCCCCACGGGCAATCTGCTCAACCGCGGCAAGCGCTCGGTATTTGCCGACCTGAAGACGCCTGAAGGCAAGGCTCTGGTGCTGGCCCTGGTGCAAGACGCTGACGTGCTGATCGAAGGCATGCGCCCGGGCGTGATGGAGCGCCTGGGCCTGGGCCCGGCCGAATGCATGGCAATCAACCGCCGGCTGGTGTATGGCCGCATGACGGGCTGGGGCCAGAGCGGCCCGCTCAGCCCCCGGGCCGGGCACGACAACAACTATGCGGCGCTGTCTGGCGCTCTGTGGGGCTGCAGCCCGGCAGATGCGCGCCCTGTGTCGTCGTTCGCCATGGTGGGCGATATCGGCGGCGGTGCACTCTACCTGATGACGGGCTTGCTGGCGGGCGTCATCAACGCGCGCCAGACCGGCCAGGGCACGGTGGTGGACGCCGCGATTGTGGATGGTGCCGCCCACATGCTGAACCTGGCGCTGAGTGCCCGGCAAAAGGGCGTGGTCACCGACACGCGCGGCACCAGCATCCACGACAGCGCGCCTTTTTATGAAACCTATGTCTGCGCTGACGGCGCCCACATCACCATTGGCAGCATCGAGCCGCAGTTCTACACCTTGCTGCTGCACACCTTGGGCCTGGCGGATGATGCTGATTTTGCGACTCCTCAATGGGACCAGGCCGCCTGGCCCCGGCGCCGCGCGCGCCTGCAGACCATCTTCATCACCCAGCCGCGCAGCCACTGGCAGCAGGTGTTCGAAGGCACCGATGTATGTTTTGGCGCGGTACTGAGCCCGCTGGAAGCGTCGCAACACCCCCACATGCAATCGCGCAGTGTGTATGGCGAGCAAGGGGGCGTTCTGCAGGCCGCGCCTGCGCCGCGCTTTGATGGCGCCGCCTACGCCACCAACGCCATGTGCGCGGCAGGCGCGCATACCGAAGCGGTGCTGGCGGCGGTGCAGGCCGGCGATGCGCGCGGCGCCTGGCGGCAAGGATGAAGCGGATTGCCATCAAAAACAATGTGCCAGCGCATACTGAGCGGGCACTGGCGGCCGTTTGGGCACCAACCTGCAATGCAGGCCGTAATGCGGTACAACAGGCACTTGAACGCGTTCCTGCTGTTCTCACCCCTTGCATCGTCGCCGCACCATGAGCATCGCCGTCTTCTACCTGCACAACACCAACCCCGACACAGCGGGCGAAGCCAACTGGCAGCCCCGCTGCATTGCCTACACCGATCAGCAGATGAGCGAGGCCCTGGCGCAGTGCCAGGCATTGCGCAGCGATGCGCGCAATGCGCATGTGGTCATCTCGTCGGAGCTGCGCGACATGGTGGGCAAGATTGGTGTGGCTGCAGTCGAAGGCGGCCAGACGCCCGATGGCCAAACCTACGACTGGAGCAAGGCAGGCCGCGCGGGCAACAGCCGAAAGAACGCCATGGAGCCGCCCAGGCAGCGCAAGGACATGGATTCCTGAGCGCCGCTGTTCCTATCGTCTTTTGCTATCAAAAACAAAGTGATGAATGCCGCAGATATTGCGCGCGCGGCTGATTGATCATCCAAATTTGCACATCTTGCCCGGCGCGGCACGCCCCCACTCGGCTATCGCCACCCGGGCGCCACCTGAAAGCACTAAAATCAAGGGTTTTGACCGCTTTGCGGGCTAAGAACGTGTTTACGATCTCTACGCAGCCGCGTTGGAGTGCAATCGGGATGAGTTCTAAGGCCGCAGTGCTTGCATGCAGCTGGGCCATGCCGCCATGTGCCGTGGAGCATAGGCGTGGGGCGGCGAACTGTATCACCACCAGATTCTCATGTTGACCTTCCAACAAATCATCCTGAAGCTGCAGCAGTACTGGGCCGACCAGGGCTGCGCGCTCTTGCAACCCTACGACATGGAAGTGGGCGCAGGCACCTCGCACACGGCTACCTTCCTGCGCGCCATTGGCCCCGAGCCCTGGAAGGCTGCGTATGTGCAGCCCAGCCGCCGCCCCAAGGACGGCCGCTATGGCGAAAACCCCAACCGGGGCCAGCATTACTACCAGTTCCAGGTGGTGCTCAAGCCTGCGCCAGCCAACATTCTGGATCTGTACCTGGGATCGCTCGAAGCCCTGGGCTTTGACCTGAAGAAGAACGACATCCGCTTTGTCGAGGACGACTGGGAAAATCCCACCCTGGGCGCCTGGGGCCTGGGCTGGGAAGTCTGGCTCAACGGCATGGAAGTGACGCAGTTCACCTACTTCCAGCAGGTGGGCGGCATCGACTGCAAGCCCGCAACCGGCGAAATCACCTACGGCCTGGAGCGTCTGGCGATGTACCTGCAGGGCGTCGAGAACATGTACGACCTGGTCTGGACGGTGGATGCCGATGGCCGCAAGCTCAGCTATGGCGATGTGTTCCACCAGAACGAGGTGGAGCAATCCGCGTACAACTTCGAACACTCCGATGCCGATTTCCTGTTCACCGCCTTTGCCGCGCACGAAAAGCAGGCCAAGCACCTGATGGAGGCACAGCTGGCATTGCCCGCCTATGAGCAGGTGCTCAAGGCCGCCCACACCTTCAACCTGCTGGATGCCCGTGGCGCGATCAGCGTGACCGAGCGCGCTGCCTACATTGGCCGCATCCGCAACCTGGCACGCGCAGTGGCGCAAAGTTACTACGACAGTCGCGAGCGCCTGGGCTTTCCGATGGCGCCGCGCGAATGGGTTGCACAGATGCCTGCCAAGGCTGCTGCCTGATTCCGTATCTGTAAGCCGCGTCCATGCCCACCATCTTCACGCATGTTGCCGTCCCGGTTGCCGCAGCGCTGGCACTGGGCAGCCGCCGTGTGCCGCCCAGCATGCTGCTGGTAGGGTGCCTGGCCGCCATCGTGCCGGATTTTGATGGCATCCCCCACCAGTTTGGCTGGCAGGGGCTGGGCATGTGGGGCCACCGCGGCTTCACCCATACCGCCCTGTTTGCTGCGCTGATGGGCCTCATCGGTCTGCTGCTGGCCAGGTGGTGGAAGGTGCCGCGCATTGCTGGCTTTGCGTGGCTGTTTGCCTGCACCGTGTCGCACCCCCTGCTGGACATGATGACCAGCGGCGGCAGTGGCATTGCGCTGTGGTGGCCTTTTACCAGTGAACGTTTTTTCAGTCCGTGGCGGCCGATTGCCGTGTCGCCCATCCTGGCGGACCGCTTTTTCTCGCAGCGCGGCATGCAGGTGATGGTCAGTGAACTCTACAGCGTATGGTTCCCACTGCTGACCATCGGCCTGTCTATCTTTGCGTTGCGTCATACCCGGAAATCCTGATGACTTCCTCTCCCAATCTTCTGGTCGAACTGTTTGTTGAAGAGCTGCCCCCCAAGGCGCTCAAAAAGCTGGGTGAAGCATTTGCCCAGGTGCTGCTCGCGCAACTGCGTGCGCAGGGTCTGGCGGGCGACGCCTCGCAACTGACGGCCTACGCCTCGCCACGCCGCCTGGCTGCCCACATCACCGATGTGCTGCCCCGCGCCGCCGACAAGCAGGTTTCGCAAAAACTGATGCCCGTGACCGTGGGCTTGACAGCCGACGGCCAGGCCACGCCCGCGCTGCTCAAGAAACTGGCCGCACTGGGTGCCGATGCCGCCGCCGTGCCTCAACTCAAGCGCGCGCCGGACGGCAAGGCCGAGGCACTGTTCTACGACAGCACCGTGGCTGGCGCCACCTTGGCCGAAGGCCTGCAGAAGGCGCTGACCGAAGCGATTGCCAAGCTGCCCATCCCCAAGGTCATGACCTACCAGCTTGAAAGCAACTGCGATCTGCCCGGCTGGAGCAGCGTGCAGTTCGTGCGCCCCGCGCACGGCCTGGTGGCGCTGCACGGCTCGCAGGTGCTGGAATCCATCGAAGCCCTGGGCCTGAAGGCGGGCAACACCACGCACGGCCACCGCTTTGAGGCACTGGCCGACCCGGTGCTGATCGCCAACGCCGACAGCTATGCACAGACCCTGGCCGAGCAGGGTGCCGTGATTGCCAGTTTCGATGAACGCAAGGCCACCATCGCCCGCCAGCTCAAGGAGGCTGCCGAGCGTGTGGGCGGAGGCGTTCGCGCCATTGAAGACGAAGCATTGCTGGACGAAGTGACCGCCCTGGTCGAGCGCCCCAACGTACTGGTTTGCCAGTTCGAGAAGGAATTTCTGGACGTCCCCCAGGAATGCCTGATTCTGACCATGAAGGCCAACCAGAAGTACTTCCCGCTGCTGGACGCTGCTGGCAAGCTGACCCACCAGTTCCTGGTTGTCAGCAACATCAGCCCCGCAGACGCGTCGGCGGTGATCGGCGGCAACGAGCGCGTGGTGCGCCCGCGCCTGGCCGATGCCAAGTTCTTCTTTGACCAGGATCGCAAGAAAACGCTGGAATCGCGCGCGCCGCTGCTGGCCAAGGTGGTGTACCACAACAAGCTGGGCACGCAGGGTGAGCGCGTGCAGCGCGTGCGCGCCATCGCCAAGAGCATTGCCCAGCAACTGGGCGCCACGGCACTGGGCAAGCAGGTGGACCAGGCTGCATTGCTGGCCAAGACCGATCTGGTGACCGACATGGTGGGCGAGTTCCCGGAACTGCAAGGCACGATGGGCCGCTACTACGCGCTCAACGACAAGCTTGACGTGGCCGTAGCCGATGCCATCGAAGACCACTACAAGCCCCGTTTTGCCGGCGACGAGCTGCCGCGCGGCGAGGTAGGCGTGATCGTTGCGCTGGCCGACAAGCTGGAAACCCTGGTTGGCATGTTCGGCATCGGCAACCTGCCCACCGGCGACCGCGACCCATTTGCACTGCGCCGCCATGCGCTGGGCGTGATCCGCATGCTGGTGGAGAAGGACTTGCCGCTGGACCTGGACACCCTGCTGGTCAGCACGCTGCCTGCGTTTGGCGACAAGATCGAAGACGCAACGCCAGCGCTCTCCGACTTCATTTACGACCGCCTGGCTGGCAGCCTGCGTGAGCAAGGCTTCAGTGCGCAGGAAGTGGACGCTGTGCTCGCCCACCGTCCGCAGCGCCTGGCCGATGTGCAAAAGCGCCTGGAAGCCGTGCGTGCCTTTGCCGCCTTGCCCGAGGCGCCAGCCCTTGCTGCGGCCAACAAGCGCGTGGGCAACATCCTGAAAAAGGCGGACGCCCCCGTCAGCCCCAATGTCAGCGAAGCCGTGCTGCAGGAGCAGGCCGAAAAAGACCTGTACGCCGCCTTGCAGACCGTGGCCCCCAAGGCCCATGCCCAGTTTGCTGCGGGCGACTACACCGCCAGCCTGCAGACTCTGGCCGCCTTGCGCACCCCGGTCGATGCCTTCTTCGAGCACGTGATGGTGAACGCGGAAGACCCGGCGCTCAAGGCAAACCGCCTGGGCTTGCTGGCAACCCTGCACGATGCGATGAACCGCGTGGCCGATCTGTCCCGTCTGGTCGCCGCCTGATTCTCTGGGTACACTGGTTCCCAGCGGGTCAGAAGCCTGCTGCCGCCCGTGCGGCGGCAGGCAACAACGATGAGGGCTGACGCCAGCCAGGATGCGCAACGGGCCGAGCCATGGGCGCCGTCTGTTGCCGGATCCGGATTTGCGGAGGTCGGTACAACAAGGGGACGGTTATGAAACTCGCCATCATCGAGCGCGACGGCATCGTCGGCCAGCCGGTCACGGGCCAGCTCACTGGTCACCACGACTGGCATGTACTGCCCGATGCCGCCAGCGGCATTGCACGGCTCAACCTGTCGGGCTGGCATGTAGTGCTGGTGGCCAACCAGCCCGGCTTGGAGCGCGGCCTGTACGATTGCGCTGCACTCAACGACTACCACCGCCAGATGTACAAGGACTTGGCCATGGTGGGCGCCAAGGTCGATGCCGTCTTCTTCTGCCCGCACGCCCCAGAGGACCATTGCGACTGCTGGGCACCACAGGCCACCTTGCTGCGCCAGATCACGGAGCGGTTCAATACCGAGGCCGGCAAGGTTGCCGTCGTGGCGCGCAGCACCGAGCTGTTGCAGGCGGCTGCCAGCCTGGGCGCCTGCCTGCACTGGATTGCGCCGGCCGATGCGGCCACAGCACACCCGCAATGCCCATCGGCTCAGGCCGCGCAGCACGCCACTCTGGCGCAGTGCACCGAGGTTCTGCTGCACTGGCAACCGCCCAAATCCCCGTCGCAGCTGGCTGCCGCATAAACCGGCTGCTGTATCAAAGGCCAAAGACAAGCCCCGCATGGCGGGGCTTGTCTTTGAAGCAGGTGCTGCTTTACTTGCGCATGGCGCGCGACTGGCTGTGCACTGCTTCGACGAGTGCCGCCACATGCTCGGGTGGCGTGAACTGGCTGATGCCATGGCCCAGATTGAAGATGTGCGTGGGGCCGGTGGTGGTGCTGTCGGTGTGCGGCTTGCCAAAGCTGCGGAGCACGGACTGCACCTGCTCCGCAATGCGCTCGGGCGGGGCGAACAGCACGTTCGGGTCGATATTGCCTTGCAACGCCTTGCCCGGGCCACCCACTGTGCCACCAACGACAGCGCGCGCATGGCCCAGGTTTGCCGTCCAGTCGAGGCCCAGCACTTCGCAATCGAGTGCGTTCATGTCCTGTAGCCAGATGCCGCCGCCCTTGGTGAAGACGATGCGGGGCACGTCCTGGCCATCGGCGCCGTGGCGCTTCAACTGGCTGAGTACACGTTTGGTATAGGCCAGGCTGAACTGCTGGAACATGCCGTCGGCCAGCACGCCGCCCCAGCTGTCAAAAATCATCACGGCCTGCGCGCCCGCGTCGATCTGCGCATTCAGATACGCCGCCACGCTGTCGGCGTTGATTTCGAGGATGCGGTGCATCAGGTCGGGGCGCGCATACATCAGCGATTTGACCTGGCGGTAGTCGTCGCTGCCCTTGCCCTCGACCATGTAGCAGGCCAGCGTCCAGGGGCTGCCGGAAAAACCGATCAACGGCACACGGCCATCAAGCGCGCGGCGGATGCTGGTGACGGCATCGAATACATAGCGCAGCTTGTCCATGTCGGGCACGGCCAGTTCTGCAACTGCCGCCTCGTCGCGCACATTTCTCGCAAAGCGTGGGCCTTCGCCTTCGGCAAACGACAGGCCCAGGCCCATGGCATCGGGAACGGTCAGGATGTCGGAGAACAGGATGGCCGCGTCGAGCGGAAAACGCTCCAGCGGCTGCAGGGTGACTTCGGTTGCATAGTCCACATTCGTGGCCAGGCCCATGAAACTGCCCGCCTTGGCGCGCGTGGCCTTGTACTCGGGCAGATAGCGGCCAGCTTGGCGCATCAGCCACAGGGGCGTGTAGTCGGTGGCCTGGCGGCGGCAGGCGCGCAAAAAGGTGTCGTTGTGCAGGGGGGCAAAGGTCGTGCTCATGGCCTGATTGTCGCCCAGTGACGCGAGGCCGCCGGGGAGAACCTGACTGTGGGTACCGCCTTCACGGTATAGGGCTAATCGCTGTGGCCTGCACTTGGGGTGCCGTAGAGGCGAAAGGCCCATTTCAGCCCGGTGATAGAATTGCGCATCGCCCTGAGAATCATTTCTCCAGGGCGTTTCGTTTCGGAAGGTGCTCGCCTTGGCGAGTGAAACGGGAACAAGGTGCGGTCGATCGACCCAGGCCTTGGCTGCCCCCGCAACGGTATGCAGGAAAACACCCCAGGCAAGCGCTCTGTGCGCTTGCAGCCACTGGATCGGCGTGTGCGCTCCAACATGGAGCGCTGCACGCTACCGGGAAGGTGGGGTTTGGGTCCGAGATGGATCGCCTGCGAGCCCGGAGACCGGCCCGCCGATGTTCACAGCGCATGCTTTTGGGTGCATGCGCTGGCTTTCTACTGTCTGCGGGGTGCGGATGGCGTTCTCGGTACCAGTTTCGGTTCGTGGGTTCGGCCATCGCTTCAGACAGCGGATGTTCTGGGTGCGGCGCGATGCACGGCCTTTATTTTTCTTTCCCTCTCCTGCGGCGCACGGCCTGTGGCCTGCTGCTGTCTCCGGCGGCCGTTCTGGCGCAGCAGACCCTGACCGAGGTGGTCGTCACTGGCAGCCGCAATGAGGCGCCTACACTGGACACCGCACGCCGCTCTGCAACGGCGTCACACGTTGATGTGCCCACGCTGGATCTGCCCGCCAGCGTGAGCGGCGTGTCGGCCGAGCAGATCGATGAGCACGCTGACCGAGGTGCCGCTGAAGCGGTGACGCGGACCGTGGGCCTGTCGGCTGCTGGCACGCCGGGCAATGGCGGGCTGGCGTTTGCGAGCCGGGGCTTCTATGGCGTCAATTCGGTAGGTGTGGCCGAAGACGGCATCACGCTGGGCGTGGGCTCGGGAACCATCAGCTACCCGTCGGACACCTGGGGTTATGAACGCTTTGAAGTATTGCGCGGCCCCGCGTCACTGATGTACGGCAGTGGCACCATGGGCGCCACAGTCAATGCCATCCGCAAGCAGCCCAGCCGAGAACGCTCCACCGAACTCTTGCTCTCGGGCGGCAGCCATGGCACTGCGCGCATGGGCCTGGGCAGCACCGGAGCCCTGAGCGATACGCTGTCCTACCGTGTGGACGCCTACGGCGCGCGCAGCGACGGCGACCGAGCCTTCGACAACAGCAAGGGCGGCAAGCTGATGAGCGCGCTGCGCTGGCAGCCGCGTGGCGATTTCACGCTTGATCTGACGGCCGACATCAGCAGCCAGGCGCCATCGCGCTACTACGGCACGCCGACCATCAATGGCCGTGTGGCGCGCGAGCTGATCGGCACGGGCTACAACACCGAAGACAGTGACATCCATTACCGCGACAAACGCTTCAAGGCCAAGGCGACCTGGCAGGTCAACGACGCGCTGGCTGTACGCAACGAGCTCTACCACTTTGGCGCCGACCGCCACTGGAAGAACATAGAGGCCTATGACTACAACCCGGTCGCGGGCACGGTGGCACGCTCGGATTACCTCGAGATTGGCCATGCACTGCAGCAAAACGGCAACCGCCTGGCGCTGGACTGGAAGAGCAGTGCACACCAGGTGGCCGTGGGCTGGGATGTGTCCCAGGCCAACTTCCGCAACACCAGCAATTCTCCATATACGGGTAGCTCCGTCGTCTCTGCATTCGATCCGGTGCCGGGCACATGGATCAGCCCCGATCCGTACCTGCCGCGCATGGGTTCGACCTTGCGACAGAACGCGCTGTACATTGAGGATGCCTGGAAGATCAACGAGCAGTGGTTGCTGATGGGCGGCATCCGCCGCGACTGGTACGAATTCTCGCGGCAGGACTTCGTGGCCAAGACGGGCTTTGACAAGGACCTGAATGGCACCTCGTGGCGCCTGGGGCTCACGCGCAAGCTGACCGCGCAGTCGAGCGTCTATGCACAGATGACTACCGGGCACGATCCGGTCATCAGCCTGCTGTCGCTGGCGGCCTCGCAGACCGGCTTTTCGCTCAGCAAGGGCCGCCAGCAGGAAGTCGGCTTCAAGCAGCAACTGGCTGATGGCCGTGGCGAATGGACGGCAGCGCTGTTCCATATCGCCAAGGGCGACATCATCACCCGTGATCCGGCCAATTCGGCTCTGTCGATCCAGGGCGGCAAGCAGTCATCGCGCGGGCTGGAGCTGACTGGCGCATTGCAGGCAAGCCCGGCGTTTCGCCTGGAGGCCAACGCCGCTTATACCAAGGCACGGTTTGACGAGCTGATTGAAGCAGGCGGCGTCGACCGCAGCGGCAATCGCCCGGCCAATGTGCCCAAGGTAACGGCCAACCTGTGGGGGCACTACCGCGAAGGCGGCTGGCGCACATCGCTCGGCCTGCGCTACGTAGGCAGCCGCTTTGGCGACAACGCCAACAGTGCTGGAAAACGCCTGCCGGGCTACACCGTGCTGGACGCCGTGGTGAGCTGGAATGCGACCCCTCAGACCACCTTCAGCCTGATCGGTCGCAACCTGACAAACCGCGTCTACGCCACAGCCGCCTACAACAGCCAATGGCTCGTGGGCGCCAGCCGCAGCGTGGAGCTGATGGCGCAGATGCGCTTCTGAACCATGCAACGAACCTTCCTGCTGCTACTGATCGCGCTGTGTGCCACGCCTGCATGGGCGCAAGACGCAAAGCGTTCCCCGGTAACTGTCAATGTCTGCGGCCAGCCCCAGACCTATGCCTCTGTGCCTCGCCGTGCCGTGACGCATGACGTGAACATTACCGAGATGTTTCTGTTTCTGGGGTTGGCCGACCGGCTGGTGGGATATTCCGGCATGTATGCAGGCAAAGATGCCAGCCCGCAGATCGTGCCCATATTGGCGAGGGTTCCCAATCTGTCGCCCCAGGGCATGAACTTGGAGAACATCGTCGCCGCGCAGGCCGATTTCGTCTTTGGTGGCTGGAGCTATGGTTTTCAGCAGGGCGGCGTCACGCCACAGTTGCTGGCGCGCTACGGCATTGCATCCTATGTGTTGACCGAATCCTGCATCCGTGTGCAAAAGCGCGCGGACGTGGCCTTGGAAGATACCTTTGTCGATATGGACAACGTGGCGCGCATTTTTGGTGTGCAGCGGCAGGTCGCGCCACGCATTCAGCAGTTGCGCGACGATCTGGCGCTGCTGCGCCAGCAGATGCGCGGCAATGCGTCGCAGCCCAGGGTTTTTGTTTTCGACAGCGGCGAGAAGATCCCCACCACTGTAGGCCGTTATGGCATGCCGCAGGCCATGCTGGAGGCGGCGGGAGCGCGCAACATCTTCGACGATATCGCCAGCAACTGGCCCAAGGGCAACTGGGAAGACGTGGTGCTGCGCGATCCCGAGTGGATCGTCATCATCGACTATGGCCAGCCCAGCGCCCAGGGCAAGATGGATTTTCTGCTGCAGAAAAAAGAGCTGCAGACGGTGAACGCGATCCGCAACAAGCGCTTTTTCGTGATGACCTATGCCGAAGCCACCCCAGGCCCGCGCAATGTGGAGACCGCCCAGCGCCTGGCCGCCGCATTGCACCCACAGCGGGAAATCACCGTGACACCGGTGCGCTTTCAGCCATGAAGACCTCGGCCTTGCCCTGGATGCTGGTGCTGCCTGTGCTGCTGACCCTGGCGGTGCTGGCGGGCGTCACCTGGGGCTCGGCGCAGCTGGACATGGGGCAGGTCTGGTCCATCGTGCAGCACCAGGTGGCGCAGGCGCTGGGCATGCAGACGGCGGAACCCGGCTGGAGCCTGCAGCAGTACCAGATTGTCTGGATGATCCGCCTGCCGCGTGTGCTGATGGCGGCGCTGGTAGGGGCTGGGCTGTCCATCGTGGGCGTGGTGATGCAGGCGATGGTACGCAACCCGCTCGCCGACCCGTACATGCTGGGCGTGTCGTCCGGTGCTTCAGTGGGGGCGGTGTCAGTGCTGGCCTGGGGCGTGTTTGCGGCGGCGGGGCTCTACGCGGTGACGGCGGGTGCATTCATCGGCGCACTGGTGGCCACCGTGTTGGTCTATCTGCTTGCGCAGCAAGGCGGACGCATTCCTTCGGCGCGGCTCATCCTGAGTGGCGTGGCCGTGGGCTACATGCTCACCGGACTGACCAGCCTGGTCACCCTCACCGCAGGCCAGCGCGACCTGGCCAATGCCTTGCTTACCTGGCTGCTGGGCAGCCTGGCGGGCACACAGTGGCAGGCACTGGGCCTGCCCGCAGGCATGGTTCTGGCCGGCATGCTGTGGCTGCTGGCGCAGGCGCGGCCACTGAACGCGCTGCTGGCCGGTGATGAGGCCGCCGCCACACTGGGCGTGGCAGCCGAGCGGCTGCGCCGGCAACTGTTTGTTGTGGTGTCGCTGCTCACTGGAACGATGGTGGCAGTGAGCGGTGCGATCGGCTTTGTCGGTCTGGTCATCCCGCATGTCACACGCATGCTGGTGGGCAGCGACCACCGGCGCGTACTGCCTGTTGCGGCGCTGATGGGTGCGGTATTTCTGGTGCTGGTTGATGGCGCGGCACGAACATGGTTTGCGCCCATGGAGATACCGGTTGGCGTCATCACGGCCTTTGTTGGCGGGCCGTTCTTCATTGCCATGTTGTGGCGCGGCGCCGTGCGGGAGGATCGTTGATGCTGCAGGCACAAGGTTTGCACTTTGCCGTAGGCCAGCGCGCCATCGTGCAGGATGCCGCGCTGCATGTGGGCGCAGGCGAGTGTGTGGGCCTGATCGGCCCCAATGGCTGCGGCAAGTCGACACTGCTGCGCATGCTCTACCGCGTGCTGCCGCCGCAACGCGGACAGGTGCGGTTGGAGGGGCAGGATGTCTGGCAGATGGATGCGCGTGCGTTTGCGCGGCAAGCCGCCGTGCTGGCACAGAACAGTGCGCCAGCCTTCGACAGCTCGGTGCAGGAGACCGTGATGCTGGGCCGCCTGCCGCACCAGGGACGTTTTGCCGCCGACAGCCTGCAGGACAGACGTGTCGTTACCGAGAGCCTGGAGCGTGTGGGCGCCGCGCAGCTTGCCGGGCAAAGCATGGCTACGCTCTCCGGCGGCGAGCGCCAGCGTGTGCTGCTGGCGCGTGCGCTGGCCCAGCAGCCGCGCCTGCTGTTTCTCGACGAGCCGACGAACCACCTCGACATTCGCTACCAGCTGGAGCTGATGCGGCTGGTGCGCAGCCTCCAACTCACCGTGCTGGTCGTGCTGCACGACCTCAATATCGCCGCCCAGTTCTGTGATCGGCTGTACCTGATGGAGGCAGGCGCGCTCGTAGCCAATGGAGCGCCGCGCGAGGTACTCACACCCGAAGCAATGGCGCGCGTATTTGGTGTGCGCGCCACCATTGATGACCACCCGGCCACCGGCCGACCCCGCATTGCCTACTGGATGGAGTGGGATGGACCATGACGACAGATGAATCCATTGCCATCGTGCTGCTGGGGCGCGGCGGTGTCGCCAGATCGACCACCGGCGAGCTGACGGAATTGGCACGGCAGCTATCGGCGCAATGGCCGGGTGTGCAGGTGCTGCCCGCCTTCGTTGACCGCTGGCAACCGGATCTGCCTGCGGCGCTTTCCACCAGTGCGGATGCCGGTGCGCGAACCATTGCCGTTGTGCCGCTGATGCTGCCGGACGAGGCTGCACTGCGCCGCTGGCTGCACAAGGTGACCATGCGCTGGCTCGCCAGCCGGGGTGATGGCGGACCTCGCCTTGTCTTTGCCGAGCCGCTATCGCAGACCGTGCCGCTGCCTGCACTGCTGGCCCTGGCTGTGCGCAACGCGCTGACGCACCAGCCCGATGTGCCTGCCATGGTAGGTGATGAGGACTGGCAGCACGATCCCAAGGGCTGGTCCAGCGTGCCGGAGCATACCCACCACGCGCTGTGGTGTACGGGGCCGCGCTGTGCGGCAGCAGGGGCGGTGGCGCTGTGGCCTGTGCTTACCAGTGTCGTCAATGACACGCCTGCCTTGAAGAAATGCGTGCGTCCGCTGCAGACGAGCTGCCAGTATCCCTGCAATCACGGACCGCTGATGATTGTTTACCCCGAAGGCGTGTGGTACGGACCGCTGGATGCGGACGGCATCCGCCACGTGCTCACCCGCCATGTGCTGCATCGCGAAGTGGACCCGGCGCTGCGTGTGCATGGACCACCGCAGATTGATCAGAAACCATAGCAGTTGGCGATTGATACGCAAGCATTTCAAATAAAAACGATTTGAAGCCCTCATCCCTAGAGCGCGATCCGCTATCCAACTTCACCTCTCAGGAGTTCACACCATGCAAACCACCAAGATTCCCGCCACCATCGTCACCGGCTTTCTGGGCAGCGGCAAGACCACGCTGATGCGCCATATCCTCGAGAAGGCCCAGGGCCTGCGCGTGGCAGTTATCGTCAACGAGTTCGGCGAGCTGGGTATTGACGGCGAAATCCTCCGTACCTGTGCCATCGGTTGCAAGGACGAAGGCGGCGCCGACGCGCCCGAAGGCCAGATCTACGAACTGGCCAACGGCTGCATGTGTTGCACTGTGCAGGAAGAGTTCTTCCCGGTGATGAAGGCCTTGGCGGAGCGCCGCGCCGATATCGATGTGTTGCTGATCGAGACCAGCGGGCTGGCCCTGCCCAAGCCGCTGGTGCAGGCCTTTCAGTGGCCGGAGATCGCCAGTGTCTTCACCGTGGACTCGGTGGTGACCGTGGTGGACGCGCCCGCAACTGCGGCTGGCCAGTTTGCCCATGATCCGCATGCCGTTGATGCGCAGCGCCTGGCAGACCCCAACCTCGACCATGAAGCCAGCCTGCACGAGTTGTTTGAGGACCAACTCTCTGCCGCCGATCTGGTGGTGCTCTCGAAGGCAGACCTGGTCTCGCCGGAGGAATTGGCGCAGGTGCGTGCCCTGGTGGCTGATGAGGTGCCGGCAGAGGTCAAGATGGTGGAGGCCGTGCAGGGTAGCGTGCCGCTGTCCGTGCTGCTGGGCCAACAGCGTGCGGCAGAAATCCATATCGATGCACGGCACTCCAACCATGACCACGACGAAGAGCATGACCATGACGACTTCGATTCGCTGTTCATCGACCTGGGGGCTGTGGACCGCGAACGCCTGATGCAGGCGCTGCAAGGCATCGTGCAGCAGCACGCGGTGTTGCGCGTCAAGGGCTTTGCTGCTTTGCCGGGCAAGAAGATGCGACTTCTGGTGCAGGGCGTGGGGCGGCGTTTCGATGCCTACTTCGACCGCGCCTGGAAGGAGGGCGAAGCCCAGGCAACGCGGCTGGTGTTCATCGGCAAGGGGCTGGATGCAGGGCTGCTGCGCACGGCGCTGGCTGCAGCGGAAGTCTGAACCATGCACTTGCTCAGCACCCGCCCGGGTGGCTTTGTCGAAGACGACAGCATCATCACCCGGCTGGACCAGACGCCCGCCGAGATGGTGGTGCTCAGCTCGGCCGACACCACACTGTCTCTGCTGGCCGATGCATACCGGCTATGGCGGCAGTCTGAAGCGCCCGGGGCGGTTCCCACCTTGCGCCTGGCGAACCTGCTGCACCTGCGCCAGAGCGCATCGCTGGATCTGTACATCGATGAGGTACTGCAGCATGCCAGGCTGGTGATCGTTGATCACCTGGGCGCAGAATCGGCATGGCCCTATGGCATCAAGCAACTGCGCAAGCTTGCACTGCAGCGTGGGCAGCAACTGGCCATGTTCTCGGGAGACAGCCAGGAAGATGCCGAGCTGTTGGCCAAGGGCACATTGGCACCCGCGCAAAGCCGCGCGCTGTGGCAGTACCTGCGCGCAGGGGGCCTTGCCAATGCACGTGAGTTTCTGCGCATGGGTGCGGCCTGGGGATTGGGCAGCGATATGGACGCCGTGCCGGTGCGTGTGCTTCCCCCCGTGGCGGTGCATGTGCCTATCGCGTGGGTGAATTCTGAGCAGGGCCACGCCGGACCGGGCCACATCGCTGGCCTGGACGACCTGCAGGCACGATGGACGCAGGGCGCGCCGGTGGTCATGCTGGTGTTCTACCGTTCGCACCTGCTGGCCGCCAATACGGATGCCTTCGATGCCATGGCAGAGGCGCTGTTGGCCCAAGGGATGAACCCGCTGCCGCTGGCCCTGGAATCGCTGAAGGACTCGCTGTGCCTGCAAACCCTGCGCGCGCTGTGTGCGGCCCACGATGTGCAGCTCATCCTCAACACCACCGCATTTGCTGCACTGGGCGAACATGCGCGTGCGGGAACAGAGGCTGATGCCCTCGCGGGTGACATTCCGGTGCTGCAGGTGATTGCCAGCGGCGCCAACCGCGATGACTGGCTGGCCGACCACCAGGGCCTGCGCCCGCGCGACATTGCCATGCAGGTGGTGTTGCCCGAGATGGATGGCCGCATCATGACGCGCGCCATGAGCTTCAAGGGGCTGGCCCACCGTTGCGAGCTGACGCAGACCGATGTGGTGGCCTACCAGGCAGAGCCTGACCGGGTGCAGTGGGTTGCCGAGCTGGCGCGGCGCTGGTGCGTGCTGCGCAGCAAGCCCGCTGCCGACAAGCGTGTCGCACTGGTGCTGGCCAACTACCCCGGCAGCGAAGCGCGGATGGGCAGTGGCGTGGGCTTGGATACGCCCGCATCGGTGATCGCGCTGCTGGCGCAACTGGCGCGCGATGGCTGGAATCTGGGCGATCCTGCCGACTGGCCCGCAGACGGTCTGGCTTTGATGGAGCGCCTGCAGCAAGGCATTGCCAATGACCCTGCCAGGTGGCCACTGCGCCGTGCACACCAGGGCTACTCGCTGCAGGCCTACCGCCAGCGCCTGGCGCAACTGCCGGAGGGCATGGCCGATGCCATCACCCGGCGGTGGGGCACGCCCGAGCAGGACCCGATGTTGCGCGATGGCTGGTTCATGGTGGCCGGAGTGCAGCTGGGCCATGTGTTCGTCGGCATCCAGCCTGCGCGCTCGCTCGATGGCGGCAACGATTACGCCCAGTACCACGACGCCGAACTGGTGCCGCCGCACCATTATCTGGCCTTCTACTTCTGGCTGCGCGATGCGTTTGCGGTCGATGCCGTGGTGCATGTGGGCAAGCATGGCAATCTTGAATGGCTGCCGGGCAAGAGTCTGGCCTTGTCGCAGCAGTGCTGGCCTGATGCCATTCTGGGGCCGCTGCCCCATGTCTATCCCTTCATCGTCAACGACCCTGGCGAAGGCGCGCAGGCCAAGCGCCGCAGCCAGGCCGTCATCATCGATCACCTGATGCCGCCGCTCACGCGCGCCGAAAGCCACGGGCCCATGCAGGAGCTGGAGCGGCTGGTGGACGAATACTACGACGCACTCCTGGTGGACCAGCGCCGCGCTACCATGCTGCGCGGCCAGATTCTGGAGGCCGCCCGCAGCCAGGATCTGCTGCGCGAGTTGGGGGTGCAAGCCGGGCCGGGTGAGCAGGACGAGCAACTGCTGGAGCGCATCGACGCTTACCTGTGCGAGCTCAAGGAAACCCAGATTCGCGACGGTCTGCACATCTTCGGCAGCTCGCCTGAGGGCGCATTGCGCGACAGCACTTTGCTGGCGCTCGCGCGCTATCCGGCGCCGGGAGAGCAAGGGTTGCTCCATGCCCTGGCTGCCGACCTGCTGCCGGGTTGCGACTGGAATCCGCTTGACATGGATGCCGCTGCCGCATGGAATGGGCCGCGCCCGCAGGTGCTGGCCGATCTGGATGCGAGCCCCTGGCGCCATGGCGGCGACACGCGCGAGCGCCTGGAGCTGCTGGCGCTGCGCGTGCTGCAGGAACCAGCGGCAGCCCATGGCTGGCCGCAGACGCAACAGGTGCTGGCGCGCATCCACGAGCAGATCGCGCCAGCACTCGATGCCTGCGGTCATGAAGAACTGCGCCAGTTCTCACGTGCGTTGCGGGGGCGCTTTGTGCCACCGGGGCCCAGCGGCTCACCCTCGAGGGGGCGTTGCGATACCTTGCCCACGGGGCGCAATTTCTACACCGTGGATACGCGCGCCATCCCCACGCAGACTGCCTGGGCGCTGGGCCAGCAGGCCAGCGAGCGGCTGATCGCGCGCTACCTGCAGGAGCATGGCGAGTACCCCGCAGCCATTGGGATTTCGGTCTGGGGCACGGCGACCATGCGCACGGGTGGCGACGATATCGCCCAGGCTTTTGCACTGATGGGCGTGCGTCCCAAATGGGCGCCGGGCAGCCAGCGTGTGGTGGATTTCGAGGTCATTCCGCGTGTAGGCCTGCGCCGTCCGCGCGTGGATGTGACGCTGCGCATCAGTGGCTTTTTCCGCGACGCGTTTCCGGGCGTCGTGCAGATGTTCGATGCTGCCGTGCGCGCCGTGGCAGCGCAGGACGAGGATGCCGAGGACAACCCCATTCGCGCCCGCGTGCTGCGCGATGCCGCCACATGGGTGGAGCAGGGCATGGACGAAGCCCAGGCCCGCGAGCAGGCCTTGTGGCGCGTATTCGGTGCCCCTGCGGGCAGCTATGGTGCCAGCATGCACGAGCTGCTGCGCTCGGGCCAGTGGAACGATGCAGGTGATTTTGCTCGCCACTACCTGCACTGGGGCGCATTTGCCTACGGACAGCAGGCCGATGGGGTTTCGGCACGCCAGGCGCTGGAGCGCCGCATGCAGGGCCTGGATGTGGTGCTGCAGAACCAGGACAGCCGTGAGCACGATCTGCTGGATTCCAGCGAGTACTACCAGCACCAGGGCGGCATGGTGGCCGCCGTGCGCCACCTGGGCGGTGGCGAGCCGGCCGTCTACCACGGCGACCACGGAAACCCGCAATCGGCCAGGGTCCGTTCGCTGGCCGAAGAGATCGGCCGCGTGGTGCGCGCACGCGTCACCAACCCCAAGTGGATCACGGGCGCCATGCGCCATGGCTACAAGGGGGCATTCGAGATGGCGGCGACGGTGGACTATCTGTTTGGCTTCGACGCCACCACGCAACTGGTGTCAGACGCGCACTATGCATTGGTCACCGAAGCCTATGTGCAGAATGAGGTCGTGCGGCAATTTCTGCGCGACCACAATCCCCAGGCCCTGAGCGATATCGTGGGCCTCTTGCTCGAAGCCATTGACCGCGGCATGTGGGAACAGCCCAGCGCGCTGCACGATGCGCTGCTGGCACACATGCTGGCGCAGGAGGAATTCATGGAAGGACGGGTACGGCAATGACACCGACATTCCCTTTGTCTGCGATCCAGGGCCAGGCGCAACTGGTGCAGGCCTTGCTGCTCGCGGCCATTGAGCCCGCGCTGGGCGGCGTGCTGATCCAGGGGCCGCGCGGCACGGCCAAATCGACGGCGGCGCGCGCGCTGGCCGATCTGTTGGCGCCCGCGCCCTTTGTTACGCTGCCGCTGGGGGCGTCCATCGAGCATGTGGTGGGCAGCCTCGATCTGTCCAAGGCGCTGTCGGGCAATGAGGTGGCCTTTGCCCCCGGCTTGCTGGCCAGGGCGCATGGTGGCGTTCTCTATGTCGATGAGATCAATCTGCTGCCCGACGCCATCGTCGATGTGCTGCTGGATGTTGCAGCTTCGGGCGTGAACCGTGTGGAGCGCGATGGTATCTCGCATGATCACGCGGCGCGCTTCGTGCTGATCGGCACCATGAACCCCGAAGAAGGCATGCTGCGCCCGCAATTGCTGGACCGTCTGGGCCTGTGCGTGCAGCTTGCCAATGCGCAGGACCCGGCGCTGCGCAGCGCCATCGTCAAGGCGCGGCTGCGATTTGACCTCGATCCTGTTGATTTTTTGGCGACACACGCCACCCAGCAGACACACATGGCCGAACGCCTGAGGCAGGCCCGCGCGCGCTGCGCCGAAGCCGCCGAGCTGCCATGGAGCGATGCGGTGCATGAGGAAGTGGCGCGCCAGTGTATCGCCGCCTGCGTGGACGGGCTGCGCGCCGATCTGGTGATGCTGCGTGCGGCACGCGCGCTGGCTGTCTGGGAGGGCTGCAAAACCATCGAAAGCCGCCATGTGGCACAAGTGGCGCCCCTGGTGCTGTTGCATCGGGCCAACCAGACGGCAGGTGATGCCGCGCAACGGCAGGCCCCGTCTCCATCGTCCGCGTCTGCGCCAACGGCTGAGCAATCGCCCGTGTCGTCGCCCGAATCATTGCCCGACCCATCTCCAGCGGCGTCTGCACCATCGGCACTACCGGAGCAATCCGCAAACCCAGTGCAGAGCGGTCCCCCGGAGCGGAATCTGGAGCAACCGCCACCCGATTGGGGGGCGCCCCAGCCTATGGCCAGTGCGCCGGTTGCTGCGCTGCAGGCCGATGCGTTGGCGCAGGCTGCCATGGAGGCACTGGCCGCAAAAAAAGCCCGCGCCCCCGGCCTGCCGCGCTGACGCCATCGGCATACCGCTCCGGCCGGGGGCAGGCTTTTGCAGCCATGGCCAGTGCTGCGCTTGCAGGCCATGTGCAGCCCATGGCGCAACGCGAAGCGGGGGCTGTGCTGGATTGGCCTGCAACATTGCGCGCGCGCCAGAGCCAGCCTCTGGCAGACGAGCATCTGCGCTGGCGCCGGAGCCTGGGCGAGCCCCAGGCGCTCCATGTGTTTGCGCTGGACTGCTCGGCCTCCATGCTGGAGAGCGGCGCTTTCGCAAAAGCCAAGGGACTGCTGCTGCAATGGCTGCGCTGGGCCTATCTGCAGCGCTTGCCGGTGGCGCTGTTGTGCTTTGGCGCAGGGCAGCTTCAGTGGAAGCTGTTGCCGCGCCGGGCGCCGCAGTGGAACGCCGAGTTGATCGAGCCACTGCTCGGTGGCGGCGGAACGCCCTTGGCACCTGCCTTTCATGCAGCTTGGAAGCTTCTGGCCAAGCGGCCCGAGGCGCGCCCGCATCTTTGGGTGCTGAGCGATTTTCGCAGCGCCGATGTGCTGTCCTTGGTGCAGGAGGGGGCGCCTGCGCCTTTGCACGTTCTGGTGGATTGCGAGCCCGCTGCTCGCACAGGCCAGCGCGGTTTCGGTGGAGCGGAGCGCCTGGCAAAAGCCTGGCCCGGTGCCGTGCGGCTGCAACCATTTTGAACGGGCGCAGCGGCCATCTTGGGTACTGCGCTTTGCGCCTACGGCAGTGGCAATTGCCGCAGGCACTGCACGATGCGCCGTGCTGCTTCGTCAATGCGCGGTCCGGGCCGCACGAGTGCATCGAACTCCGCATTGGGAATGCGGCAATAGCGCTGGTTGCGCAGGGCGGCAATGCTGCCCCAGCCCTGGCGCTTGGGGGGTGGCACCGGCATGTCGGCCATGGTGATGATCACGTCGGGGTTGGCCCGTACCACGTATTCGGGACCGAGCTTGGGGTACATGGGCAGATCGCGCCCGGCAATGTTGACGAGTCCCAGGCCATGCAGGGTCTGGCCAATGAACGAGGCTTCGCCTGCAGCCGCCATGCCGCTGTGCAGTTCGAAGTACACCTTCTTGCCCTGCCACTGCCTGGGCATTTCGCTGCGCAGCACGGCCATGCGCTCGTGCATTTGCTGCCACAGCCGTGTGCCTGCGCCGGGCCGGCCCAGCAAGGTGGCCAGCACTTCCAGCTCGCGCGCCATGTCTTCGTAGGTCTGGGCGTTCAGTGTCAACACCTTGATCCCCAGGCTCTCCAGGCGTTCGTCCACCTTGTGGCCCGGGCGCGCCAGCACCACATCGGGCTTCAAGGCCACGATGCGTTCGATATCCGGGTCGCGCAGGCTGCCCACCTGGGGCAGCAAGGCCACCTGCTGGGGCCAGGTGGAAAAGCGGTCCACACCCACCAGTGTGTCGCACCCCCCCAACGCGCAGATGGCCTCGGTGAATGATGGCTGCAGCGAGACGATGCGGCGGGCAGGCGCCGCAAAGGCAATGGTTCGTTGCTTGGCATCGACGAGATGAACAGCACTACCAGCATTGGCGAGCACAGCCGGCGTGAGCACGGAGATGGCTGAGGACAGCGCCAGTACCTTGAGATAGTCGTTCATCTTCTTGTCGTGATGGGAATGCCTTGGCCGTATGCAATCTGCAGGCGCCAGATGCTCATATTTTAATAGTGAAGCCCTACCGTTTGCCGGACTGGCGCGGCGGATAGATGGCGCAGCTGCCAGCGGCGTCGCCGTGCTCCAGTGCACTGGCCTGCGCCTGCAGCAGCTCCAGGCTGCGTTCCAGCTGGTTTTGCTGCAGGGGATCGAGCACTGAGGCCAGTTGCAGGTTGATGGCGCGCACCTGCGGCAGCAGTTCGTCGTGCAGAGCCAGGCCTTCAGTTGTGAGCTGCAGTGCGGCACTGCGGCGATTGGCGCTGGAGGCCTCTTTGTGGAGCAGGCCCTTGGCTTGCATGGATGCGATGGCGCGCGAGATGCGTGCGCGGTCCAGCTCCAGGTGTGCGGCCAGCTCAGAAGGCGACAGACCTGGCGCGCGAGCCAGCCACATCAGCACGCCCCATTCGCGCCGCGTGATGCCATAGCGCCGCTCCAGCATGCGGGTAACCAGGCGCCCGGCAGCGGACGAGAGCTTGTGCAGGCGGTACATCAGCAGATCACCCGGCTGCTGCGGGTTGGCGAGCGCTGGTGTGCTGGCGGGGGCGGGCTGCGGCAGGCGCGGCATGCGGGTAAATCCTGTGAACAGTTGATTAGAACAATTGTGCCTGTGCTTTTTATATTGAGGTAACACGACCGAGGCGCAGCGGGTGACACAAGCTTATTTCCGCCAGTCATCAAAGCACCGGCAACATAAGAGCTACTAGCACAACCCAGCAAATCGTAGATTTGCGTTTGAGACGAGGCGCCGGGCCGCGTTAGGCGAAGCCGCAGGCAGTACAGACGTACGACAAGGCGAAGTAACGACGTATCAAGGGTTGTGGTAGTGGCTCCAAGCAGCATTGCTGTAACGATTCAAGGAGAGTTCCCCATGGTTCAACGCCGTCAATTTATTGGCCGCTCGGCGGCACTGGCCGCAGCGCCTGTTCTGGCCACCACGGCCGCCTTGTGGGCCACGCCTGTCCAGGCGCAGGAGGTGGTGCGCATCATCGTGGGCTACCCACCCGGCGGTGCGACGGATCGCGTGGCGCGCATCGTGGGCGACAAGCTGCAGGCCGAGATCGGCGCGAGCGTGATCGTAGAGAACAAGGTGGGTGCTGGCGGCCGTGTAGCGGCGCAGTACGTCAAAAACGTCCCGGCCAGCCAGCCGATGCTGATGCTGGCGAACCCCGCCGTGATGGTGGTGGCGCCCTTGGTGGTGGGCGATCTGGGCTACGACGCCGACAAGGATTTTGTGCCGGTGAGCGAGGTGAACAGCTATGTGTTTGGCGTGGCGGTGTCGAGTGCCGTGCCGGTCAAGGAGATGCAGCATCTGCTGGCGTGGCTCAAGGCCAATCCGGCCAAAGCCAACATCGGCGTACCCGCGACAGGCAGCCTGCCGCACTTTTTTGCGCTGATGCTGGGCCAGCAGGCGGGCGTGCAGGCCGAAGCCGTGGGGTACAAAGGCTCGTCGCCGCTGCTGACCGATCTGATGGGCGGGCAGGTGCCGGTGGCGGTCGATACGCTCGACACCCTGGTGCAGCAGCACAACGCGGGCAAGCTGCGCATTCTGGCTGTGAGCGGCGACGCGCGCAATGCTGCCGTGCCCCAGGTGCCTACCTTGAAGGAAGCTGGCGTGAACCTGGCCGCTGCAGGCTGGAACACCTTTTTCGCCCCCAAGGCGATGCCGGCTGCGCAGGTACAGCGCTACGCCGATGCGATCCAGAAGGTAATGAAGGACCCCGAGGTACACAAACAGTTCGCTGCCAACTACCTGGATCCGGTGGTCAGCAACAGGGCCCAGACGCAGCAACGCCTGGAGGCCTACAGGAAGCAATGGGCGCCGGTGATCCAGGCGTCCGGCTACAAGCCTTGATGGATGTTGAGAGCCACGCCGTGGGCGCTGGAGGCCGGTCTCTGGGAGCAGGGTGCTGATTGCTATTGTTTTTGAATGCCAGGCGCGCACCAGGTGCGCGCTGAGGGCAGATTTGATCTGAATACTGTGTTGAAAAGACCGAACATCATCTTTATCGTGGCCGATGACCTGGGCTATGCCGATCTGGGCTGTTATGGCGGGCGCGATGCCAGCTTTGGCGCCGTATCTCCCCACATTGATGCACTGGCAGCGGCGGGCCTACTACTCTCGCAGGGCTATTCCAACTCGCCCGTGTGCTCGCCCACGCGCTTTGCGTTGATGACGGCGCGCTACCAGTACCGGCTGCGCGGTGCGCTGGAGGAGCCCATCCGCACCGCCACGCGCGGCAACCCCGACCTGGGCCTGCCGCCGCACATGCCCACCTTGCCTTCCTTGTTGAAGGAGGCTGGCTACCGCACCGCGCTGATGGGCAAGTGGCATCTGGGCTATCCGCCGCACTTCAGCCCGCTCAAATCGGGGTATGAGGAGTTCTTCGGTCCCATGTCGGGCGGTGTGGATTACTTCACCCATTGCGGCGCCAACGGCCAGCATGACCTGTGGTTTGGCGAGGCCGAGCGTGCACAGCAAGGCTACCTGACCGACCTGATCACCGACTACTCGCTGGATTACATCGAGCGCATGGCAGAAGGCGCTCGGGGAGACACGCCTTTCTTCCTGAGCGTGCATTACACCGCGCCGCACTGGCCGTGGGAGACGCGCGACGACGAGGCGCTTTCGCGCGAACTGGTGGAGAACCAGCAGGCCATCTACCACCTGCACGGCGGCAGCGTCGATACCTACCGCCGCATGATCCACCACATGGACGAGGGCATCGGCCGCATCGTGGCGGGCCTGCAGGCGCAGGGCCTGCTGGAGGACACGCTGATTGTCTTTACCAGCGACAACGGTGGCGAACGCTTTTCGGACAACTGGCCGCTCGTTGGCGGCAAGATGGATCTGACCGAGGGCGGCATCCGCGTGCCCTGGGTGGCGCATTGGCCGCGCCTGATTGCGCCGGGCAGCCAAAGTCGCCAGACCTGCATGACCATGGACTGGAGCGCAACCATGTTGCACATCGGTGGCGCCAAGCCCCAGGCCGACTTTCCGCTGGACGGCCAATCCTTGATGGCGCTTTTGGAAAACCCGTTGTGGAGCAATGACCGACCACTGTTCTGGCGCATGAACCACCGCGGTCAGCGCGCCATGCGCCATGGCGACTGGAAGTACCTGCGCGTCGATGGCATTGACTATCTCTTCAATCTGAAGGCGGATGAGCGCGAACGCGCCAATCTCGCGACCGTGATGCCCGAGCGCCTGGCCAGCATGCTGCTTGCCTGGGAAAGCTGGAGTGCGACGATGCCAGCCATCCCCGACGACGCGACCGTGAGCCTGTGCTACACCGAGGACGATATGCCGCAGCGTTGAAACAGCGGCTGGTGCTGCAAAAACAGAACTGCCAGCGCCCTTGAGAAGGGTGCTGGCAGCTTTTTTATTTGCGCAGTGGCAACGCGGCACGGGTGCCGCTGCACTCGCGCTACTTGGTGGCGGCCGGTATTTTGCTCAGCGGCGCGGGTACGGGTTGGGGGACGCCATTGTTTTTGCAGCCTTTGGCCGCATCCCAATCGGCGCCCACGGGGAATCCGTCGCCCAGCAGCAGCGCCGAAGACAGTGGTTTGCCGTCAAAATCCACCGCCTGGGCCTTGGCGGTGATGACGCCCTGCAGGCCCGTGGGGCTGGGCATGGACAGCACTTCACAGGTGACTTGCTTGGACAACTGTCCGTTGTTGATACGCTGTACGAAATAGGCGGTAAAGCCTTCGGCATGGGTCACCGTGGATGCCAGCAGCGTTGCCGCCAGGGCCAGGGATGTGCGAATGTGCATCAAAGTCTCCTGAATCAATCAATGTTCAATGGATAGGGCGGTAAGACGCCTCTCAGCCTTGGGCCCGGCGGCGGCGTGCGCCCAGTGCAGCGAACCCTGCCAGCAATGCCGACAGCATACCCAACGCCCAGGTGCCCAGCGAAGGCACGGCAGTGGCGGTGGCCGGTGGCGTGGTGACCAGGGCCAGCATCAGCCCGCCGTCCTGGCTGGACTGCAGGGTATAGGTCTGGCCGTTGATCACCAGCGGTGCGGACAGCACAAAGCTGTTGGCGGGCACAGGCTGCGTACTCTTGATGAGCTGCAGTCCGTTGAGGGTGGCTGGGTCGATATTCTGCAGGCCGGACAGGCTCAGCGTGGTCTGGCCGCTCACCGCGCCATTGATCACGATCGTATCCGGCACGACGGCGGCCTTGGTGGTGGCCGTGGCGCTTTTGGCGGCGGCTGCAGGCGCCAGATCCAGCTTGACGGTGCCTTGCTGTCCCACCCAAGGGCCGTTCACGGTCAAGGTCTGGCCGGCAATGCCGTCTGCCAGGTTGACGGTGCCGCCATTGCGGATACCTGCCGCACTCGCGTTGCCGCTTGCGGTGATGTCGAGGGTGGCACCGCTCGCAATGATGATCTGGCTGGTGGCCAGTGCGGTTTCCACGCCGGTGCGCAGGCTGCCCGCATCAATGCGGGTGCCTCCGGTATGGGTTGCATTGGCGGCCAGCGTCAGGTTGCCCGTGCCGGTCTTGACCAGCGTGCCCACGTAGTCTGCATCGGTCTTGGCGGCCAACTGGTCGATACGCGCCTGCCACGCGGCGAGGCCTGCATCCACACTGGTGTTGTTGTACCCTGCATAGGCCTGGATATAGGCCGCCATGGCAGCAAGATCCCGGCCATTGACAAATTTGTCGTAAGTGGTTTTGAACGTGGCATTGGTACGCCAGTCGGGGTACAGGTTCTGGTCTTCCAGTGCTGCCAGCAACGGTTTGCCGTAGGTCACATCGGCCAGCAACTCGTTGCGCAGATTGTCGGCGGCAGAGGCTGGCGTTGTCGGCAGGTCGAATATGGCCTTGAGCTTGACCAGTGCGTTTTCATAGCCCGCCAACACTTCGGGCGTGATGGCCGGAATATTGAATTTCTCTTTCTGCAGCAGGTCGCGATTGGTGGGCCACTCGGCAATTTCCTGCTGGTCGTCCACCCTGCGCTGCTTCAGAGCGGCCTCAGTGATCGGGTTGGTCCATACGTCCGAGGCGCTGCCAGCAATCTGGGCCTCGAAGGTGCCCAGCAACTGGCTCGGGCCGGACATGGCCTTGTCCATATCCGGCACACCCCAGCCAAAGCGCGCATTGGGCACATCTTCGGGGCCATCGCCCAGGTGGCGCGAGGTGGTCAGCAGCACGGTACGCACCGCCTGGTTGGAGAGGGTGGGGTAACGCTCCATCAGCACGCCCAACGCGCCGGTCACATGAGGCGCGGCCATGGAGGTTCCGCTGGAGCTGACATAGGCGGTGGTTTGCGTGGCTTCGTTGGCCGTTGCGCTGAGACTTTTGATGAGATGCCCTGGCGCCGAGACACACCAGTATTTGGCCAGACCGCAATGCTGCGAAAACGAGGCAAGCGTCAGCGGAGCGGTGTTGGTCAGCGCTGGCACCGCGATCCAGTTGGCTTCGATGTCGGACTTGAAGAACGGTACCGCCGAGCGCAGGTTGACATTGGGGTACTGGGTATTGCCAGCTGCAAACACCTGCAGCGCCTCGGTGCCGCGGGTGACGTCAACAACCGCATCCAGCCAGGTCTTGTCCTTCGCATCGGGCTCCAGCCGGGCGTGGGTGGCCAGGAAATACTTGCCAAAGTTGCGCACCAGGCTGGTGAGCGTCGAGGTGTCGCGGGTGGTGCCGGGGCTGCCCCAACTGCTGTTGGTGACACGTACCCCTTGTGCGATCAGGTCGCCGTAGGCAGCCTTGAAGTAGTTGTAATCCATGTTGGAGCCGTAGATTGCGGCGTCGGCCCCGTTGGTGTTGGCGATGTAGTACCTGCTGTTGAAGGCCACACCCATCATGCTGGTTGCATCACCTGTCTTGGCCGCAGCAATGGTGCCCGAGACATGGCTGCCGTGGTTGTCGTTGACTCGCTCTGCTGAGGGCTTGGTGAAGTCGTAGTTGATGGCGCCATTCACGTTGAAAGCGTCGCCTGCATTCCAGGCACCTTTGCGGGTGGGGGGCACCAGATAGCCGCTGTTCAGATACGTGCCCGAGACCGTGATGGCGACGGGATCGCGGTTGACAAACTTGACGTGGTTGAGCCGCAGGCCGGAGTCGACCGAGCCCACCTTCACATCCTTGCCCGAGAAGCCACGCGCGTAGGCAAATTGCGCGTTCATGGCGCCCAGGCCCCAATCGCCCTTGAACTCGCCGTGGTCGGCCCAGGTCTGGGCGGCTTCGGCCAGATCGGTGTTGGAGCTGCCGTCGTAGTTGGTATAGACCTGCGCAGACGCGGATGCGGCCCACGCAGGAGCCAACACCACCAGAACGGCGCGCTGGATGGAATGCCACTGAGGGGCCCGCTGATGGCGCGGGCGCGAGAAAGGATAGGCTACCGCCATGTTGTCTCCTGGTAATTTATCTTTGTGATAGGCCTAGTGAGCGCAATAAATTGGCGTAATGAGACCTATTGAGGAACCACAATGTAGTCAGATGGACAGCAGTAGCGGGCCTTGCAGTTGTATTTATTTGAAACTAAATGTTTCTTTTGTGCGTTTCTCAGAAGAGAACAATGCCAGGTACTCGGGAAAACGATGAACTTGCCGACTGGTGATTGGCCTTTGCCAGTGCAGGGAAGACCGTGCCGTACCATATCCATAAAAAATAGCTGCTTGCGCCCATCTGACGGGCACAAGCAGCTATTGTTTCAGGAGTAACGGGTTACTGACCCGACTTGTGACGGCCTTCCTGCACATCCCGGCGTACCTCTTGCACGGTGGCCAGAAAGTCCCAGAACTGGCGGGCCTGCTTCTTGAACTGGTAGTCCATCTCGCCCATCTGGTCTTCCACGAGATCGGCCATGCGGGTGTCCAGGCGGGCGGGAGGCAGCTTGAGGTAGGCCTCGGATTCGGAGCCGTCGCGCTCCACCGTGGCTCCGGCCTTGCGGGCGATCTTGAGCATGGCGGTGTTTTCCGACAGTGCATGGATGAACAGGAGGTGCACGCCCTTGGTTCGCGCGTCCATGGCCGCACGCTCGAACAGGCGGCTGCCCAGGCCCTTGCCTCGGCCGGTCTTGAGCACCGACACGCCAAACTCTGCGCAGCTTTCCATGTCGGACGACGCTGGCGCATAGGCCACATGAGCCATGGCGATGAGCTTGAGGCTGCGGTTGTACACGCCGAAGATCTCGTCGCGCTCGAAATTCAGGTTGTCCACGTAGCGCTGGATCTGCGCGTCGCTGGCGGCATATCCAAAGCGCAGATAGCGGTCATGCTCGTCCAGGCTCAGCAAGTGGGCGAGGATGCGAGGACGATGGCGTTCACTGAGGGCGCGGATCGGAACCATAGAGGAAGAAGTGCTGCGCTTCCTGCCGTCGGGGTTCTGCTGGTTGCCATTGCCCATACGGCCAAAGAAGGGGAAAAAAGCCATCATGCCGTTGGCAACGGATGAGGGGAACCATTCTTTCGTCGTGATCATGATGCAAATATACGGGTTAACCCGTGTATTATCAATCATGCTGCAATGCAGCATCTACCATGTGTAAACCTTACCCTCCGCTTACAGAGGATATTGCAGCCAGCACTGGCGCGGCTTTGCGGCCGTTTGCTGCTGTAAAAAGGGCTTGTCAACAAAGGTCAGGGTACAGGGCAAATACTGCGTTGGCTCAAACAAAGTGCGGGGGAGAAAGCAACGCCGGAACAACTTGCCTGCGCGCACAGTCCCTCAGGACGACAGGCCGGGCTGCACGGGCAGGGCTGTGGTGACCTTGACGCGGTCCAGCACGAAGCTGGTCTTGCAATCCTGCACGGAAGGGTGGCGCAGCAGGGTGTCCATCACAAAGCGGCTGTAGTGGGCCATGTCGGCCACCACCACGCGCAGCAGGTAGTCCATGTCACCGGTCAGGGCCACGCATTCCACCACCTCGGGCCAGGTCTGCACGCTGGCGCGGAACAGGTCCAGCGGGTTGCGCTTGCTCGCTTCGGTGAATTTCTCCAGCCGAACATTGAGGTAGGCCGTCATCGACAAACCTACCGACTCGGGTTTGACGAGGGCCACATAGCGCTCGATCACGCCCATTTCCTCCAGTCGTTTGACGCGGCGCAGCACGGCGCTGGACGATAGACCCACCTGCTCGCCGATCACGTCATAGGTTTCGCGGCCGTTGTGCTGCAGGCGCTGGAGGATGGCGCGGTCCAGTTTGTCCAGAGGGTAGGGTGTGGAATTCATGGCGAAGGCAGGATGGGAAACCGGCGATATTGCACTGCAACAGCGAATGTTCTTCAATTCAGGCAATTTTATTGCATGAATTTAAAGAAAATTGCAGATAAATAATATAAAAGAGAGTTTTCATGCTTCAAATCGCCAAAAACATGCGGGTCAGAATCGGTACAGTGGCATTGTTTTCCGCGCGGGGCGATCGCCCTCGCGCTCTCGCCTCAAGACGATTCACAGGAGACCTGCGATGACAGCCGCTACCCCCCACCAGACCATCGAATTCACCACCTGGGACAACCCCATGGGCACCGATGGCTTCGAGTTTATCGAATACGCCGCACCCGATCCGGTGGCCATGGGCAAGGTGTTCGAATCCATGGGTTTCAAGCCTGTCGCACGCCATCGCCACAAGAACGTCACCCTGTACCGCCAGGGTGATATCAACTTCATCATCAATGCCGAGCCCGACAGCTTTGCCCAGCGCTTTGCCCGCCTGCATGGCCCCAGTGTGTGCGCCATTGCGTTCCGCGTACAGGACGCCAAGGCGGCCTACGAGCGTGCGCAGAACCTGGGTGCCTGGGGTTATGCCGGCCAGGCGGGGCCTGGCGAGCTGAACATTCCCGCGATCAAGGGCATTGGCGACAGCCTGATCTATCTGGTGGACCGCTGGCGCGGCAAGAACGGCGCGCAGCCGGGTGATATCGGCAATATCGGCTTTTTCGACGTCGATTTTGAACCGCTGCCTGGCGTGACCGCCGAAGAAGCGCTCAACCCCAAGGGTTTTGGCCTGACCTATATCGACCACCTGACGCACAACGTGCACCGTGGCCGCATGGACGAGTGGGCGGATTTTTACGAGCGTCTGTTCAACTTCCGCGAGGTCAAGTACTTCGATATTGAAGGACAGGTCACCGGCGTCAAGAGCAAGGCCATGACCAGCCCCTGCGGGAAGATCCGCATTCCGATCAATGAAGAGGGCAAGGAAAAGGCGGGCCAGATTCAGGAATACCTGGACATGTACAACGGCGAAGGCATTCAGCACATCGCCATGGGCTCGAACAACCTGTACGACACCGTGGACCAGTTACGCGCCGGAGGCGTGCGCCTGCTGGACACCATCGATACCTACTATGAGTTGATTGACAAGCGCCTGCCCGACCACGGCGAGAACGTGGCGGAGCTGAAAAAGCGCAAGATTCTGGTGGACGGCGCGGGCCGCAAGCTGCTGCTGCAGATCTTCAGCGAAAACCAGCTGGGCCCGATCTTCTTCGAGTTCATCCAGCGCAAGGGCGACGATGGCTTTGGCAACGGCAACTTCAAGGCGCTGTTCGAAAGCATCGAACTGGACCAGATGCGCCGGGGTGTTTTGTAAGTTTATTGTAAGGATTCCTGGCGGGCGGTAGCCACTCTCTCTATACTCCGGAGCGCTCAACATAGTTACCTTGGAAACATTGTGAAACGCTCTTTTGTATTCGCCGCGCTGCTGTGTGGTTCGGTTTTTGGTGCGCTGGCGCAGAATGCCAGCCAGCCATTGACCTTCGTCGTGCCCTATCCGCCCGGCGGTCCGCTGGACACCTCCGCCCACATGCTGGCCCAAGGCGCCAAGCAGGCGCTGGGCAGCATCACCGTCACCAACAAGCCTGGGGCAGGCGGTGCCACGGGTGCGGCCCTGATCGCCCATGCCAAGCCCCAGGAAAATCTGGTGGTGATGGGCGCCGTGGCGACGCACGCGGTGCTGCCCTACCTGGGAACGCCCCCTGCCTATGACGCGCAGAAGGATTTCAAGCCATTGATCCTGGTCGCTCGCGTGCCCAACGTCCTGGTGATGAAGAAGGAACGCGCGGCGCAACTGGGGATCAAAAGCACATCGGATGCAGTGGCCTATATCAAGGCCAATCCGGGGGTGCTGAAGATGGGTACCGGTGGTAACGGCAGCATTGGTCATATCGCCAGCGAGATGTTCAGGTCGCTGGCCAACCTGCAACTGCAGAACCACCCCTATGCCGGCGCAGCGCCTGCGCAAAAGGCGCTGATGGGCGGTGAGGTGGACATGGTGTTCGACAACCTCGCCTCCGCGCTTCCGCTGATCAACAGTGGCGAGCTGGTGGCCCTGTCCGTGACCACGCCGGACCGCAATGTGGCCTTGCCCAAGGTGCCCAGCGTGAACGAGGCCATGCCTGGTTTCGATGTGGCCACCTGGTTTGGCGTATTTGCCCCGGCCAGCCTGCCCGACAAGGATGCGCAGCGCTATGCCTATGCATTCCAGACGGCGCTGGCCGACCCTCAGTTCAAGGATGCCTATCGCAAGATGGGCATTGCGCCCGAAGACATGCGTTTGCAGGAGTTGTCGCACTTTGTCGGCCAGGAGGGCCGCAAGTTTCAATTTTTGATTAATACGATCAAGATCAAGGCCAACTGAGCGCTTGCGGTTCGCAGGTGCTGGTGGTCTTCTATAACGAGATAGGAGTACACAATGGGACAAGCACCTGTGGTCTATGGTCAATCCGACCGCCCGCCGCGCGGCGACTACAGCCGCGCAAGCAGCGACTACACCTGCGCGCAGGATTACGCGGCCTATACGGAGGCGGACCACGATACCTACCGCCGTCTCTATGCGCGCCAGAAGGCACTGTTGCCCGGGCTGGCCAGTCAGGCGTTCATCGATGCCTTGCCATCGCTCGGCGCCGAAGACCGCATTCCGCGCTTTGAGGACATCAATGCACGCCTCAAGCCTGCCACGGGGTGGGAGATTGTGGCCGTGCCCGGTCTGATTCCGGAAGTGCCCTTTTTCAGCCTGCTGGCCAACCGCCAGTTTCCCGTGACCGACTGGATTCGCAAGCCTGAAGAGTTCGACTACGTGGTCGAGCCCGATATCTTTCACGACCTGTTCGGCCATGTGCCGCTGCTGTTCAACCCGGTGATTGCCGACTTCATCCAGGCCTATGGGCAAGGGGGCTTGCGCGCCTCGGAGCTGGGCGCTTGCGAGCTGCTCTCGCGTGTGTACTGGTACACCATCGAGTTCGGCCTGATCCGCGAGGCAGGTGGCGTCCGGGCCTACGGTGCGGGCATTCTCAGCTCTTCGGGCGAGCTGGCCTACAGCGTGACCAGCCCCGAGCCGCATCGTCTGCCGCTGCAGCTGGAGCGCGCCATGCGCACACGCTACAAGATCGACACCTTCCAGCAGACCTATTTCGTCATCGATTCGATGCAGCAACTGCTGGATTTCGCGGCGACCGATTTTGCCCCGCTGTACGAAAAACTGCGCGAACAGCCCACCATTGCTGCCAACGCCTTGCTGCCAGGCGAGACAACGCTGGCGCCATAGCACGGGCCATGGCACGCCACTGAAGCAGATAGCCAGAGATTTTCGGGCTTTGGCGCTTGTTGGTATTGTGCCAATTGCTATCAAAATAAAAGCATCCGCCGTTGCGAGACGGCAGATGCTTCATGGGTGTGCAGCCTCGCTGGCTCTCAGTTCCAGTTCACCTCGATATTGGTAGGCTGGGTGGTGGTGCCATTGGCATTGCTTTGTGCAATCAGCCCCGTCAGCTTTCCGGTGGCAATGACCCAGTCTGTATTCACCTCGGGCTGGCCGCCATTCCTCTGAATGGTGTACTGCATCTTGCAGGTCTCAAAGGTACCGAATGCGGTCTGGATGGTTTCACGTCCCAGGTAGGCCGTGGTCTGGACGACCTGGGTCGTGGTGTTCTGGATATTGTTTTTGTTGTCGTTGGTATAGCTGGCGGTGTGCGGCCGGTTGAGTGGGATGGCAAGCGGCACGGCCAGTGCCGGTGTGTAAGTCTCCTCGTAGATGTAGCGCACATAGACATCGCCGCTACCGCCGCTATGCCCGTGGACATAGTTCATGCCATCGGCATTGTTGGTGTAGGTATTGCGAAATGGAGTGCTGTTAAACGTTTGGCGTACCCGGTAGGTTCGCTTTCCTTCAAAGGTGGCTTCACCCATTGCCTCATATCTGGTCTTGTCCGGCGATGGGGCTGCACCCGGGGTGGTATAGGTCCAGACGCTGCCAGTGACATAGGGCTTGTCCGAAGAAAAGCAGGCCGCGCTGGTATCCGTACTGATGGGTTCGTCTGTGCACTGCACCTGGATATTGGCCACGGTGGCGCTGGCTGAGCCACTGCCGTTGGTGACCATGCAAGTCTGCGATTGCGGCTGCGTTGCCACCGTGACGTCGTAAGGCTTGCCAGCTTCCACCTTGGCCGAGAACTCGAACGCACCATTGCTCGACAGCGTCAGATCGTGGATGCCGTTGTTCTGCAGCACCAATGATTTGCCACTGGCCATGCCCGTCACTTCTCCGCCAATGCCATAGGTGGGAGTGGGCAGCGGAGGCGTATCGTCATCATCGTCGCTGCCGCCTCCGCCGCAGGCGGTCAGCACAAGTGCTGTCATCAGCGAAGGCAAAAATACCGTAGATGTGGAGCGCATGCGCATATGTCTTCCTTTGTTGTGGATGTTGTTGAACCTGGAATGCCGCGATGGATGCAGAGCAGACGGCCTTGCAATTCCTGATTTTTAATCAATTTTATATATCAGATCATTTAATGAATCGATGAAATTCTGATCAAGATATAGTCTGTTACCTGGATTTGTTGCACTTTTATTTATGTCGGATCCCTTGTTATCGAGCCCCACGGTTGCCCTGCCTGTCGGCCTTCAATTCATCGAGCGTGGCTGGCTGTCTGCCAACAACACGGTGTTTGCTGCCGGGGTGACGGCTGTGGTGGATACGGGGTACTGCAGCCATGCCGAACAGACCGTGGCGCTGGTGGAATCGGTGCTGCAAGGTGTTCCCCTGCAGTGCCTGGCCAACACCCATCTGCACAGCGACCACTGCGGCGGCAACGCAGCGCTGCAGCAGCGCTGGCCAAGCGCGCAGACCTTCATTCCACCTGGCCACGCCCAGGCGGTGATGGACTGGGACGAGACGCAGCTGACCTACCGACCCACGGGCCAGGACTGCCCGCGTTTTCGCGCCGATGGCGTGCTGCAGCCAGGAGCAGAGGTTCTGCTGGGCTTGCAGCAGTGGCAGGTGCATGCGGCACCCGGGCATGATCCGCATTCGGTCATTCTGTTCGAGCCGCAATCGCGCACGCTGATATCGGCCGATGCCCTGTGGGAAAACGGCTTTGGCGTAGTTTTTCCGGAGATCGAAGGCATTGCCGCGTTTGACGAAGTCGCCGCCACATTGGATGTCATCGAGCAACTGCAGCCCGCTGTGGTGCTGCCCGGGCACGGCAGCCTGTTTGTGGATGTGTGCGCGGCGCTGGCCACTGCGCGGCGCAGGCTGGAGGGCTTTGCCCGCAGCCCCGAGCGCCATGCGCTTTATGCCGCCAAGGTGCTGCTCAAGTACAAGCTGCTGGAGTGGCAGCAGATGCCTCTGAACCGGGTGTATGCATGGCTGGCTGCCACGCCGTACTACGCCATGCTGCATGCCGCCTATTTCAACGATCAGCCCGCCAGCGACTGGTATGCCTCTCTGGTGGCCGATCTGGAGCGCTCGGGGGCAGCCTTGCACCAGGGCGAACTGCTGGTGAACCAGTAGGGGGAGCGCTGACTGTGTGGAGTTCACTGCTTGTCCAGATTCAGACGCAGCCCTGGCTGCAGGCCTTGCTGACCGGAAGCGGCCTGTGTGCCCTGTTCTGGCTGATCGACCACGCGGGTGCGCATGCGATGGTGCGCTACATCCCCATTGGCACACCCGTCTACCGGCGCAACCTGACGGGTATTCTGCGACGGGTATTGCTGCTGTGCGCAGCCGGACTGCTGGTGGTGAGCGACTATCTGATCCTGTTGCCCAGCGCATGGCAGGGCAGGCTCCCGCTGCTGGTGGTGGCATTGCCGATTGCCGCTGCCATTCTTGTGGTGTGGCTGCTCATCGAATCGCGCCTGGTGCGCCATGTGATTGCGGGCGATACCGTTTTGCGCAGCTGGTGGCAGCAGTACATGCAGGCTCGTTCGCCCAGCTCCATCGGGCAGGAGCCGGCCATGGGCCTGTTTGATTTCCTGCACCTGACGCCAGAGCTGAAGCAGCGCATCTACGGCAGCGAGGCCTATGGCGCGCCATCGCAGCGGCTCAATCGTTTGCTGTATCTGCTCACCTGGGCGCACCTCGTAGTCTGGGTGTATGCCTTGCGCATGCAAACCTAGAATCAAAAATGGCAGCTGGCGCTTGGCTGATGGGCGCCAATAGCTATAAAAATAATAGAAACTCGATAAAAAGTGACTCGTCCTGTCATAGGTTGACACCTATTCGCGACTAATCTCCAGCCCAAGCTGGTTGGCGAGAGACGCCCGATGTATTGCATCGGGCGTTTTGTATTTTAGGGACAGGTGCGGCCGACGCTCGTTGTACAGCCGTACCGATTCGCCCACCATGGTGCGGGCCTGCGAGAGATCGGCAGGTCGTTGCAACAAGTATTCCATCTTGAGGATTCCATTGACCCGCTCAGCCAGAGCGTTTTGGTAGCAATCGTAGCCATCGGTCATGGAGCAGGTGATGCGGTTGCGTGCATGGATGCGCTGGTATTGAGCCGAGCAGTACTGAACACCTCTATCAGAGTGGTGTACGAGCGGCTGATCTGTTCGCCGCTGACGCAGTGCCATCTTCAACGCTTGGCTGACCTGCTTGGTCTCCAGACTATCGTGCACGTGCCAGCCCACGATCTTGCGCGAGTAGGCATCGGTCACCAGGCTCAGATAGGCAGTCTTCTCCTTGGTGGGTAGATACGTGATGTCAGCGACCCATAGCTGCTCACAACCACTTGCCACTGTTTTGGTCGGGCCCTCCTTGAGTAGATTGGGGTGCCTGCGGTAGTGATGATGGCTATTGGTGGTCTTGTGGTACGCATGCCGTGGCAGCACCAGCATGCGTGCTTGGCGCAGGACAACGAACAGTGCATCGCGCCCGATCTGGATTCCCGCCTGTTCAAGCGGCGGCTTGAGCAAGTGCAGCAGTTTGCGCGTGCCAATGCGTGGCTGATGGCGCCTCTCTTCACTGGCCAACTCCACCACCGCCTTGTCCCGCTCGCTGCGTGCACGCTGGCAGACCAGGCGCTTGTAGTGCGCTTGGCGGCTGATTCCCATGTAGCGGCAAGCCCTCGTGACGCTTAACCCTTTGACGAGCTTTTGCGTGAGGACTTGCCCGCAGGCTTTTTTGTGACTTGGACTCCGTAGTCGCGCTTGAGCACGTTCACTACCGCTTCAAAGAAGGCCGCTTTCTCGCGGGCTTCTTTCAGTTGCACTTCCAGCTCCTTGATGCGCTGCTCTGGAGTCAGCAGCTTGGGCGATTCAGGCATCTTCTGTAATCCTTTGCCCCTTGATGATGCAGCTTTCCAGTCCTGCCGTCCGTGCTTGCGAAGCCACACCAGTACAGTTGAGGCGCCCTGGATTCCGTACCGCTCATGGGCCTGCCGGTAGGTCAGCTCACCTCTTTCTACTTGATCGACTACTGCGAGTTTAAAAGCCAGCGTGTAGTCCCGTTGCGTTCTCTTAACCCACTGTTCCATTTGACTTTCCTTTCTGTTCTTCAGAAAGGTGTCAACCCAATTCAGGACGGGTCAAAGCCCATGAAAAAAGCGCCCGAAGGCGCTTTTCTTGCAAGTGCCTAGCAGGCGATGGTGCGGCTCAGGCAGCTTCCCAGCGCTTGAGTACCAGGCAGGCATTGGTGCCACCAAAGCCAAAGCTGTTGGAGAGCACCTGCTTGAGCTCGGCCATGCGTGCCTTGGTGACCAGGGGCATATCGCCCACGGCCGGGTCAGGCGTTTCGACATTGGCAGAACCTGCGATGAAGCCCTTCATCAGCATGATCAGGCTGTAGATGGCTTCCTGCACGCCAGTGGCGCCCTGCGAGTGGCCGGTGAGCGACTTGGTGCTGGAGAACGGCGGAATCCGGTTGCCAAACACCTTGCGGATCGCGTGCAGCTCGGGCACGTCGCCCACGGGCGTGGAGGTGCCATGGGTGTTGATGTAATCGATGGATCCATCCAGCCCCTCGATGGCCTGCTGCATGGCCGCCACGGCGCCTTCGCCGGAAGGCGCCACCATGTCTTCGCCATCGGAGGAGATGCCAAAGCCGACGATCTCGCCCAGAATATTGGCGCCGCGCGCCTGGGCGTGCTCCAGGCTCTCCAGAACGAGTGCGCCGCCGCCGCCAGCGATGACAAAGCCATCGCGGTTGGCATCGTAGGGGCGCGACGCTTTTTCAGGCGTTTCGTTGTACTTGCTGGACATGGCACCCATGCCGTCAAACAGCAGTGCCAGGCCCCAGGAGAGCTCTTCACCGCCGCCGGCAAACATCACATCCTGCATGCCCCAGGCAATCTGCTGCGCGGCTGCGCCAATGCAGTGCGCCGAGGTGGAGCAGGCCGAGGTGATGGAGTAATTGATGCCCTTGATTCTGAAATTGGTCGCCAGGTTGGCAGACACGGTCGAGCCCATGCAGCGTGTGACCTGGTAGGGGCCGACGCGGCGGATGCCTTTTTCTCGCAGGGTATCGGCCGCTTCGATCTGGTTGGCGGGCGAGCCTCCGCCCGAGCCCATGATGAGGCCGGTGCGTGGGTGGCTGATCTGTTCAGGCTTCAGGCCCGCTTGCTCGATCGCCTGTTGCAGCGAGATCTGTGCGTAGGCGGCTGCATCGCCCATGAAGCGCAGTTGCTTGCGGTCGATGAACTCTTCCACATTGATCTGTGGAATGCCGGCCACCTGACTGCGCAGGCCCAGTTCCTTGAACACAGGCATGTGCTGGATGCCGGAGCGCCCTTCGCGCAGCGAAGTCTCCACGGCTTCCAGTCCCACACCGATACAGGAGACGATACCGGCCCCTGTAATGACCACCCTACGCTTCATGCTGCGTTTTCCTTGCCGTCACCGTCACGCAGGAACAGGCCCACGCGCAGATCGTTGGCTACATAGATTTCTTTGCCATCGGCCAGCAGGCGTGCATCTCCGATGGCCATGTTCAGCTTGCGCTTGATCACACGCTTGATGTCGATCTCGTACGTGACCAGTTTCACGTCGGGGCCGACTTCTCCGGTGAACTTCACTTCGCCCGCGCCCAGCGCGCGGCCGCGGCCCGGCAGGCGCAGCCAGGTCAGGTAAAAACCGATCAGCTGCCACATGGCATCCAGCCCCAGGCAGCCCGGCATGACCGGGTCGCCCTGAAAGTGGCACTTGAAGAACCACAGTTCCGGATTGACATCCAGCTCCGCCACAATCTTTCCCAGCCCGTGCGCGCCGCCGTTCTCGTCAATATGGGTGATGCGATCGAACATCAGCATCGGCGGCAGTGGCAGACGGCCACTTTCGGGGGTAAACAACTTGCCCTCACCAGAGGCGATCAGTTGCTCATAGGAAAAAGATTCAGCCATTGAATATCCAGTCAGTCCAACTCCAGGGATCCGGGGCGCAGTCATGGGCCGCTTTTCCCGGACGGCAGCTAAACACTGCCGCTATCCATTATCCAGCTTTATCGCGCAAATGCAGCCATACATAGCCGTGGACTGCACTGTGCTATGTCGAAAAAAAGCACGCTTTGGTCGTTTTTAACAGCACTTACATTTGATGCTTGCCAGCCCTGAAGATGCCAGAAAGTCAACATGCACGGCGCATGTTCTGGCAGTGCGGCATGCATCTGCATGCAGTTGCCGTCATCATCGGCGATCTCGCGTACCCCGGGTGCTGCGGGGTTAATCACTGGCGTGGCCGCGTCAGCATGGCTCCTGCCAGCACCACAAAGCCTGCCAGCCAGAGCGGCCACAGGCCAAAATGACCGGCCCAGCGCGCAAATGGGGTGGGGGGGACATCCACGCCTTGTACCTGGGCCTGCAGCACGGCGCGGGTCTGGTGGGGCAGGGCATGCTCTACCTGGCCCCTGTGGTTGATGATGGCTGTGGAGCCGGTGTTGGTGGCGCGAATCATCGGGCGCGCCAGCTCCAGGCTGCGCATGCGGCTGATCTGCAGATGCTGGTCAATCGCAATCGAGCCGCCGAACCAGGCGATATTGCTGGCATTGACCAGGATGGTGGGCGCAGCGGCTGCATCGACAAAGCGGGTGGCCAGCTCTTCGCCAAACAGGTCTTCATAGCAGATGTTGGGTGCCCAGCGTTCGCCCGCCCAGGCCAGCGATGGCTGGTTCATGCCCCCCCGGTTGAAGTCGCCCAGCGGAATCTGCATCAGATCGGTGAACCAGCGGAACATGGGCGGAATGAACTCGCCAAACGGTACCAGATGGTGCTTGTCATAGCGGTAGGCGGCAGGCTGTCCGGGCGCCAGGCCCACCATCGAATTGGTGTAGCCCACTTCAAAATCGCCCAGTGGCACGCCAATCAATGCGGCCTGCCTGCCGCTGGAAAAGCGCTCTTGCAGTGCGGGCCAGTAATTGTCCGGTGTCTGGCGCAGCAGTACTGGAATGGCGGTTTCCGGCGCAATCACCATATCGGCCTGGCTGGCCTTCAGTTGCTCCGCATACCAGCTGAGCGCCTGCGGAATGCCTGAGCTGGGCTGGAATTTTTCACCCTGGGAGATATTGCCCTGCAACAGTTCGACAGAGACGGGCGGGCGGCTGGTGCCGGTGGCGGAATCCTGTTGCGGTTGATGGGTTATCCACAGCGCTGCTGCAAACAGGGCCACAGCCGCATAGCTTTGCCACTGGAATGCATGGCGTGCCCGCAGGCCGCCCAGCACCACGGCGATGGCCGCTGCCGCCGCGCCAATGCCGTACACCCCGACAAAAGGCGCAAGGCCCGCCAGGGGGCCATCGGTGTGGGCATAGCCACCCGCCCCCCAGGGAAAGCCGGTCCACCACTGCCCCCGAGCCAGCTCGCCCAGCAGCCATAACGCGGCAAACAGCAGTACGGCGCGGGTCAGGCGCTCACCCTTATAGGCGACGAACAGTCCGCAGGCTGCGGCGTAATAGCTTGCAAGAAACGCGGCCAGTGCAAGAACGGCCAATACCGCCAGCGGGGCAGCCAATCCGCCATAGACGTGCATCGATATGAACAGCCACCAGAAGGTGGCGCACAGCCATGCCGTGGCAAAGCCCCAGCCCAGCAGCACCCCATGCCAGGCGCGCTGCTGGCGGCTGAGCATGGCCGGCAATGCGGCCAGCGACACGATCTGCAGCCACCACAGGGGCTGGCCATACCAGGCTTCATACCCGTCCAGCCGCCACGGCCAGGCCAGCGACCAGGCCTGCAGCACCCCGGCCACGATGGAGAGCAACAGGAAAAGCCACGGAAAGCGGCGCGGCGTCTCATACAGCGAAAAGGATGCGGGCACGGTAGGGCAGCAATGGGGTTACGTCAAAACAAAAACGGCAGCGACGTCACCGTCTGCTGCCGCCTTGCGCACTATACGCGATGCGTATGGCGCCTGGGCTGTGCGCCGTGATCAGGCATCTGCCTCGGGGTCTGACACGGGCGCAGCCCGCTGCACGCGGAACCAGCGTACGGCGCCGCCCTTGGTCAGCAGCACTTCGAAGTGCAGGCCGCCCAGCATGATGTGCTCGCCGCGCTTGGGCACATGGCCCAGTTCATGAGCGATCAGGCCGCCAATGGTTTCGAAGGATTCGTCGGCGTCGCTGCTCTCCAGCGTGACCTTGAACGCGTCGGCCACACGCTCGACCGGCGTGTCTCCGGAGATGCGGAAGGTGTCGTCGGCCAGCGCAAAGATATCGCCTTCTTCCTCGGGCAGGTCGAATTCGTCCTCGATCTCGCCAACGATCTGTTCCAGCACGTCTTCGATCGTGACCAGACCGGCCACGCGGCCGAACTCGTCGATGACGATCGCCAGATGGTTGCGGTTGCCGCGAAATTCGCGCAGCAGATCGTTGAGTCCCTTGCTTTCCGGTACGAACACTGCCGGACGCAGCAGGGAGCGGATATTGAGCTGGGGCGAGCGCTGGAGCTTGAGCAGATCCTTGGCCAGCAGGATGCCAATGATGTTTTCCTGCTCACCCTGGAAGACTGGGAAGCGCGAGTGCGCAGTGTTGATGACGGTGTGCAGCACCGATTCAAAATCGGAGTCGATGTCCACCAGGTCCATGCGCGTCGCGGCAACCATCACGTCGCCTGCGGTCATGTCCTCCATCCGGATCACGCGCTCCAGCATGACGCGCGAGTCGGCATTGATTACATCGTTGTTTTCGGCTTCGGCCAGGGTTTCGATCAGTTCATCGGGTGAATCTGGCGCCGGGTGGATGAACTCCACCACCTTTTGCAAAAAGGTTTTTTTGTCTTCCTTGTCAGGGAATCGCGAAGGATGGGGGTCTGACACTGTCTTGGAATGCAGGACGTGCGGTAGTGAAACAAGCTGCCAGCATAACGGATTGAAAAATTCCTCCGATTTCGCTGTTGATTGCAGTGGCCAGGTTTCCGCGCCGCCCGGGTTGAGGTAATTTGAGCTGCCAGCGCACGCTGGCAGGGTGTAGGTTGCTATTGATCGGTGAGTGACCCTGTCCTGCTTCTGTCTTTTTTCTGTCCTATTCGCCTTGCGTGGCCGCCAGGCTTTCCAGAATGATCTTGAGCTGGGGGCTCATCGGCAGGCCCAGGGTCTGGCCGGTCGGCAGCTTTTTCAGAAACCAGCGGTTGTACTGGCGTTCGATCTCTCCATCGGCTGCCAGCGCCTGGAAGGCTTCCGTCACCAGTTGCGCCATGGGGGCGTCGCCCTTGCGATACATCAGCCCGTAGGGGTCGTAGGACAGGAAATCGCCGACGACGGCATACTGCTCGCGGGCTCCCGGCGTTTGCGCCACCAGGCCGTAGAGCAGCACGTCGTCGGTGGCAAAGGCATCGGCTGCGCCGCTCGTGACCTGCGCAAAGGACTCGGCATGGTCGCGCATGGACATGATCTGCAGGTTCAACTGAAAACGGGTGGAGAGGTCGCGCATGGTCTTCTCGTTCGTGGTACCTGCGGTCACGGCCACTTTTTTGCCAGAAAGTCCCATGTAGTCGCGCACTGGCGATCCCTTTTTGACCAGCAGCTTGGTGCCCGAGACAAAAAAGGTGGGCGAAAACGCCACGGTCTGCTGGCGTTCCTTGTTGCTGGTGGTCGAGCCGCATTCCAGGTCGGCCTGGCCGCTGGTGATCGCGTCCATGCGTGTGGCCGAGGTCACGGGCACCCAGCGGATGGCCAGCGGCTTGTGCACGGCCACTTCCATGGCATGAACCACTGCCTTGCACAACTCAATGGAGTAGCCAATGGGCTTTCCGCGTGCATCCAGGTACGAAAACGGCACCGAGCTGTCCCGGTAGGCCAGGGCCACCTCGCCCTTCTGGTGGACTTTGGCCAGAGTACCCGTCAGCGCCACCGGGGCGGCTGGTGCTTGGGCACTGGCAGCCAGCGGCGCGAGCGCCAGCAGCAGCAACCAGGGGCGCACCCGGCATAGTCTGGAGATGGAGCGTATCACCGCGCGCATCATCAGGCGACGTCCGGTGTGGGGAGGGGATGGGCCGCCAGGGCCGCCTCGGCATCCAGCTTGCGGGCCAGTTCGGCGGCTTCGGCTTCGGGCAGCAACTCGCCCTCCCACTTGGCGACAACGGCGGAGGCGATGGAGTTGCCCACCGCATTGGTGGCCGAGCGGCCCATGTCGAGGAAGGTATCGACCCCCAGGATCAGCAGCAGGCCAGCTTCCGGAATGTTGAACTGGTTGAGCGTTGCGGCAATCACCACCAGCGAAGCGCGCGGAACGCCTGCCATGCCCTTGGACGTCAGCATCAGGATCAGCAGCATGGTGATCTGCGTGGACATGGGCAGATGAATGCCATAGGCCTGTGCAATGAACAAGGTGGCAAAGGTGCAGTACATCATTGAGCCGTCGAGGTTGAACGAGTACCCCATCGGCATGACGAAGCTGGAAATCTTGCGCTTGACGCCAAAACGGTCGAGTGCGTCGAGGATCTTGGGATAGGCCGCTTCGGAACTGGCGGTGGCAAACGACAGCATGAAGGCTTCCTTGATCAGCACAATCAGCTTGAAAATGCGTGGGCCAAGGAATACAAAGCCCGCACTCACCAGAAGTGCCCACAGCAGGAACAGGCCCAGGTAGAAGTCGCCCATGAACACGGCGAATTTGAGCAGGATGCCCAGGCCGTTCACCGCCACGGTGGCGGCCATGGCCGCCAGCACTGCCAGTGGAGCGAGTTTCATCACATAGCCGGTGATCTTGAGCATCACATGCGAGAGTTCATCAATCGCAGCCACCAGGGTCTTGCCTTTTTCGCCCAGCGCGGACAGTGCCACGCCAAAGAACATCGAGAACACGACAATCTGCAGGATTTCGTTGTTGGCCATGGCCTCGGCGAAGGATTTGGGAATCAGATGATTGACAAATTCCTTCAGCGTGAATTTGCCGGTGGCCAGATTGGCGGAGGCGCCGATATCGGGCAGCGGCAGGCCCAGGTTGTGGCCGGGCTGCAGCACATTGGCCAGCACCAGACCCAGCACCAGAGATACGAGGGAGGCTGTGACAAACCACAGCATGGCCTTCAGGAACACCCGTCCCACCGATGCTGCATCGCCCATGTGTGCAATGCCGACGACCAGGGTCGAGAACACCAGCGGGCCGATCAGCATCTTGATGAGCCGCAGGAATACATCGGAGACGATGGATATGTAGCCCGCAATATCCTTTGCGGCGCCCTTGTCGGGGAACTCGATGTAGATCAGGTAGCCGATCAAGATGCCCAGTACCATCGCGCCCAGGATCAGGAACGCGACCGGGATGCCTTTTTTGCCCGCTGCTGAAGCCATGGTAATAATCCTTTTTTGCTATCGATTGTTTTCAATGCATAGCTTACATCCATGCCATGGCGGCCAGCCATCTTCTCCCCCCTCGGTTTTTACCTAGTTGACCTAGGTTATATAAACTGCCTTTAACGCTGCAGAGGCCGTGGCACATGGAGGACAGCGCTGGCTGTTCAGCATTGCTTGCAGGGCTCTTGAGCGGCTTTCTCAGGCGGGGCTTTCGTCCTCATCGTCCTTGGGCATGGCGGCAAAGCTGATACCGCCGAGCAGCAGCATCACCAGGGCAAACAGATAGACGGCATTGGCAATGCCCAGGCTCAGGCTGTAGCCCCAGGCGATGGCGGCGCACCACAGACTGTCGTTGTACAAGGCCGTGCATTGCGATTGTTGCGGCATGTGCACGTACCAGACCACGGCCACGACAGCAAAGGCCAGCGCCGCCAGCACTCCAAGCACATTGCGGTGAAAGCGCAGCATCACCAGCAGCGATGCCGGCACCAGGGTGCCCCAGACAAACATCATCAGCCAACTGGCCATGGGCGCCTGGGCGAGCCAATGCTCCAGAGGCTTCCAGTGCGCCTGTGCCTGAACCAGATTGAGCGCATCGCGCACCAGCGGCAGGGCCAACGCCGCAATGCCGATGCACAGCAGCAGGACGCCCAGGCAAACGCGCCGCGCACTGAAATGCGCGTGCCGACCCTGTGGCGCGGTTTGCATGGAGGCGTGGGGGTTTGCATGCGTGATGACAGCCATGGTGGTCTCCTTGTGGTGGCTGTCTTGCCTGGCCGCAGGCACGGTATTGCGCACTTGCGGCGGGCATTGCAGCCCTGGGTGACTCCGCTCCTGCTTCATTTCGGAAGCGCAGCGCGGCATGTAAGTGCAGTGGTGGCCCGTTGAGGGACCTCCTCTGAACCGTGGTTTCAATATAGACCGATTCCGTAGTGGAAGCTAGAGGCCAGAGGCGCATCCGCTCATGGCTGAATATGCGAAAATTTCATTAGCAAGCTTGTTTTTATTCGTTTTTGATTTGTAGGCCGACGCCTAAATTGGTGGCTATACCCATCTTTCGAATGAAAAGGCTCCTGCGATGACTACCTTGGAAATCTCTCTCCCGCCCGCTCTGGAAGCCGCCTGGCAGCAGGCGCAGTTGCAAGGGCTGGGCTACGCCGGAGGCGTATCGCCCACACAGGCCTGGCAACTGGTGCAGCAGGGCTTGGCGGTGCTGGTGGATGTGCGCTCTGCGGAAGAGCTGAAGTTTGTCGGCCATGTACCCGGCAGCGTGCATGTGCCCTGGGCTACCGGTACGGCGCTGACGCGCAATCCCCGTTTTGTGCGCGAGTTGGAATCCAGACTCGCGGCGCATGGCGGGAAGGAGGCCGTCGCCCTGCTGCTGTGCCGCAGTGGCAAGCGCTCGGTCCTCGCGGCGCAGGCGGCTGCTGCAGCGGGTTTTACGCAGGTGTTCAATGTGCTGGAAGGATTTGAAGGCGGGATCGACGCCACGCAGCACCGTGGCGGCAGCGATGGCTGGCGCTTTCACCACCTCCCCTGGGTGCAGGATTGAGGAGCGTGCCATGACGACCAGTTCTTTTCCCATAGACGAAGTCAGCGCAGCGCTGGCCCAGGCACGCCAGCAATGGCGCCAGGCGCACCAGCGCACGCAGGAGCCGGGCGGGCGTGAATTCCCTTCACGCGATGCACTCGCCCAGGTAGTGGCCCAGCTCAAGGGTGTGCTGTTTCCCATGCGGCTGGGGCCGCATGATCTGCTGCAAGAGAGTGAAAACTACTACGTCGCGCATACGCTGGATGCCGCCCTGCATGGCCTGCAGGCACAGATTGCACTGGAGCTGCGCTACGGCAGGCGCGACCTGGCAGAAGCGGCCAGCCAGGCCCATGGGCTGACGCACCAGTTTGCGCTGGCGCTGCCCGGCATCCGGCATCTGCTCGACACCGATGTACAGGCTGCTTACGAGGGAGACCCCGCTGCGCGCACGGTCGATGAGGTGCTGCTGTGCTATCCCGGCGTGCTGGCGCTTATCCACCACCGCCTCGCGCACCAGCTCTACGAGCAAGGCCTGCCGCTTTTGGCCCGCATCGTGGCGGAGCTGGCGCACAGTGAAACCGGCATCGACATCCACCCGGGCGCGCAGATCGGCGCGGGCTTTTTCATCGACCATGGCACCGGCGTCGTGATCGGCGAAACCGCCGTCATCGGCCGCAGGGTGCGTATCTACCAGGCGGTGACTTTGGGGGCCAAGCGGTTTGAGCAGGACGCGCAGGGTCACCTGCAAAAAGGCCTGCCGCGCCACCCGGTGGTGGAAGACGGTGTGGTGATCTATGCGGGCGCCACGATCCTGGGGCGCGTCACACTGGGCGCGGGGGCCGTGATCGGCGGCAATGTGTGGCTGACGCAGGATGTGCCGCCAGGCGCCAGCGTGACGCAGGCCTCGCTGCAGGCGCAGGCGGTCTCCCAGGCCGAGCGGCGCGTGCGGCTGGCGGCGGAGGCGGCGCTATGAATGGTTTTTCCCACCATTTCGGGCTGGCTGTGCGCCAGTCGCGCGAGGCGCTGGGCTGGTCGCAGGAGCAACTGGCGGCGCGCGCGGATCTGAACCGTTCCTACGTTGGCGAGGTGGAGCGCGGCCGGGTGGCGGTATCGCTGGCCACCGTGGGCAAGCTGGCGCGTGCCATGGATCTGGCGCAGTCCGCCCTGGTGCAGCGCGGCGAAACCCTGCACCAGCATTACCTGGCGCGGTCCGCACAGATTCAGCACCTCTGCAGCCAGGCGCCAGCCACTGTTTAGCCACTTGGCGGCTATAGCCGGTTGAGCGCGGCAAGGCGCTCGCCAACAATTTCGGCATCCCTCAACCTTCCTTTCGATCACAACGGAGTGCTTTATGACAGCAAATGTGGGCGGTACCACCGCTTTGGGCGATGTGGCAGCACGCCAGTTGGCCAATGCCACCAAGACAGTTCCCCAACTCGCAACCATCAGCCCGCGCTGGCTCACCCACTTGCTGCAGTGGGTGCCGGTGGAGGCGGGCATCTACCGGCTCAACCAAGTCAAGAACCCTGAAGCCATCAAGGTGGCATGCACCGCCAAGGAGCACGAGAACCAGCTGCCCCGCACCTTTGTCGAGTACGAAGAGGCACCGCGCGAGTTCTATCTGAACGCCGTCAGCACCGTGCTGGATGTGCACACCCGCGTGTCCGACCTCTACAGCAGCCCGCACGATCAGATCAAGGAGCAGCTGCGCCTGACCATCGAGACGATCAAGGAAAACCAGGAAAGCGAGCTGATCAACAACCCCGACTACGGCTTGCTGGCCCAGGTGACGGACGAGCAGCGCATCTTCCCCTTGACCGGAGCGCCCACGCCCGATGACCTGGACGAGCTGCTGACCAAGGTGTGGAAGGAGCCTGCGTTCTTTCTGGCCCATCCGCTGACCATTGCCGCCTTTGGCCGCGAGGCCACGCGCCGCGGCACGCCGCCGCCGACCGTCAGCCTCTTCGGCAGCCAGTTCATCACCTGGCGCGGTGTGCCGCTGATCCCTTCGGACAAGGTGCCGGTGGCCGATGGCAAGAGCAAGATCCTGCTGCTGCGTGTGGGCGACAAGCGCCAGGGCGTGGTGGGGCTGTTTCAGCCCGGCCTGCCGGGCGAGCAGGGGCCGGGGCTGTCGGTGCGTTTCATGGGTATCAACAACCATGCCATCGCCAGCTATCTGATTTCACTGTACTGCTCGCTGGCCGTGCTCACCCCGGATGCGCTGGCGGTTCTGGATGACGTGGAAATCAACAAGTACCACGACTACCCCGATACCTATAAATAAGCGAAGGGGGCTGCCATGGTTTCCACCGTCACGGGCGCGCCGGATCTGGCGACCGCGCCCATTTCCCCTGAGGTGCTGGCGCAGATGGCCAGCGCCTTGTTCAGCGAGCGTCCGGGTGCTGGCGCTGTGCCACCAGGCATACAGGCGCCCGTAAACATTGCGCCGCCGGGTTCGCCCTTGGCGAGCCCTGCAGGTCTGGGTCCGGGCGTGCCGGGCACACCGATACCGCAGGGCGTGGCACCGGGTGCCAACCTGCTGCCGGCTTCGCCAACGCCCGTGCTGTCGCTCGCCCACCGGGCGCCTGCTTTGCTGCCGCATGCGCAGGCCGGCAACGGCGTGCCCGACAACGTGCTGAGCAATCTGCCCGCTTACGAGCCGCGCCTGGGCAGCAGTGTGCAAGGCGTGCCGCAGGCGGTGCCGGTCGATGTCAAAACCGATTCTCATGCGCATGCAGAAAGCGCGAGCAGCTATTATTTTTTACAGCCATCGCCAGCGGTACCAGTGCAAGAGGATGGCCTGCTGGCATTGGCCCAGCAGGCCCGTGCTGGCGCACCTGCCTCCGGTTTAGATGGCATTGATCTGCGCGGGCCGCGCGGCGCAAGTGCGGCGGCAGCAGCACCGGCTTCTTCCGCCGCACCGCAGTACTACTTTGCCCACGCAGTTCAGCTGCCGAGCGGCTTTGTCACACCGGCCAAGCCCCATCCACACGGCGAGCAGGGCAGAACCCCGCAGTCGCAGGCAGACCGCCACCCGCCTTTTGATATCAACGCGGTACGGCGGGACTTCCCGATTCTGGCCGAGCGCGTGAATGGAAAGCAGCTGGTCTGGCTGGACAATGCCGCTACCACGCACAAGCCGCGCCAGGTGATCGAGCGCATCCGGCATTTCTACGAACACGAAAACTCCAACATCCACCGCGCGGCCCACACGCTGGCCGCCCGCGCCACGGATGCCTACGAGCATGCGCGCGAAGTGGTGCGCCGCTTCATCCATGCGCCTGACGCGCGCGAGGTGATCTTTGTGCGCGGCACCACCGAGGCGATCAACCTGGTGGCCAAGGCCTGGGGCGGGCAGAATGTGGGCGAAGGCGACGAAATCATCGTCAGCCACCTGGAGCACCATGCCAACATCGTGCCCTGGCAGCAACTGGCGCAGGCCAAGGGTGCGCGGCTGCGCGTGATTCCGGTAGACGAGCAGGGCCAGATCCGCCTGGACGAATACCAGAAGCTGCTGAACGACCGCACCAGGATCGTCGCCATTGGCCATGTCTCCAACGTGCTGGGCACGGTGGTGCCGGTCAGGGAGGTGGTGCAGATCGCCCGCCAGCGCGGCATTGCCACCTTGGTGGACGGCGCGCAGTCGATTGCGCATACGCCGGTCGATGTACAGGACATTGGCGCGGACTTCTTCGTCTTCTCCGGCCACAAGATCTTCGCGCCCACCGGCATCGGCGTGCTGTGGGGGCGGCGCGAAGTGCTTGAAGCCATGCCGCCCTGGCAGGGCGGCGGCAACATGATTGCGGATGTGACCTTCGAGAAGACCGTGTTCCAGCCGCTGCCCAATACCTTCGAGGCGGGCACCGGCAACATTGCCGATGCCGTGGGCCTGGGCGCGGCACTGGAGTACGTGGAGCGCATCGGCATCCATGCCATCAGCCAGTACGAGCATGCGCTGGTTGATTACGGCATGCAGCAGCTGGCTGCCATCCCCGGCCTGCGTCTCATCGGCACCGTGCCGGGCAAGGCGAGCGTGCTGTCTTTCACCCTGGCCGGTTACACGACGGAAGAAGTCGGCAAGGCGCTGAACGACGAGGGCATTGCCGTGCGCACCGGCCACCATTGCGCCCAGCCCATTCTGCGGCGCTTTGGCGTGGAGACTGCGGTACGGCCTTCGGTTGCTTTCTACAACACCTTTGACGAGATCGATCAATTGGTGGCTGTGGTGCGGCGGCTGGCAGGCCAGAGGCGTTGAACGGTGTAAGGCCGGGCGCGCATTGCCGCTGCATGACGCTTGTCAACGCATTGGCGGATCTGCAGGCAGGCAAGTGCGCAAAGGCGCAAAACAAAGAAGGGAGCGTTGCTACGCTCCCTTCTTCAAGCTGCCTGCCCCTGTAGAAACGCGCATCGCGCCGCCTTCAGCGGCAATACCGCATCAGCTGGTGTGCTTGCGGCTGCGCCGCTGGCGCAGCAATGCCGCCATACCGATCAAGGCGCTCAGACCACCCAAGGCCAGCGGCGCGTTGGTGGGCACGGGCGCGGGCGTGCGAGGTTGTACCGTGTCTTTCACCAAGGTATTGATGATGGTTAAGGTTTGCGTGCCCGCAGAGACCATGGGCGTGCTGGCCGCAGGCAGGCTGGCCGGGCCCCAGCGATAGCCCGCTGGAGGAGTCGGCAACGCGCCTTCTTCCACCGAGCAGGTGCTGCCAGCTGCGACAGTGATGGGGGCCGCGCTGCCCTGGTTGCTGGCGACGGCAATGCTGCCCGCCTGCGTGAAAGCAGGTGTGGAGCAGGTCAGCGTGAATGGAATGGCGCCGCTGAAGGCGGGCACGCCGGCAGGAACATTCACCTGCTTGGCGACGGTGATGGTGCCAGTGCCAAGCTGCGATTGCAGATACCAGTCGTTGCCCACTTTCACCAGGCTGTAGACGTAGTTGCCCTGGGTGACGACTCCGCCTTCCAACGAGAAGACGGCGTTGGAGTTGCCTGTTACCTGCGCGACGAGAATGCCGTTGCCATCGCCGGTGGTTGTGGTGTCTGCGCCGGGGCAGGCTGCATCGATGAATGGCGTCACCTTCAGCACGGTGGTGCCGGTGGTGTCGCCCGCGACCCGGAGAACATCCGACGCCGCGCCGCTGCCTGCGAGGCAGGTATCCACCGCCAGCGCGGCACCATTGCTGCCGGCGTAGCTTGGCTGCACGGTCAGTACATCGTCAGGCGCGCCGTCCACCAGGTTGACGGTGGAGGCGTCCGAGCTCACCGGCCCGTTCATCACGAATGCTGCCGCTCCCGCCTTGAAGGCGTTGAGTGTCGACCCTGCCGTCATGCCGAATGTGGTGTAGGTGGATGTCTTGTCGCCGTTGCTTTTTTCCACCAGGTTCCAGGTGGATGAGTTGCTCAGGCTGACTCCCAGGTCCGAGCCTGTACTACCTTTGTTGGTGAGGCCTTGCAGGGTGGCTCCATCGGAGGCCGTGAGCGTGGCGGAGGCTGGATTGTTGAGCCAGGCACTGGCGTTCTCCACTTCCATCAACCATCCATTGCTGGCGGCTACGGACTGGGACAAAGCTCCTTTCAGGCCCAGCGACGCATTCGTCTGGCCTGCGCTGACTTTGAACAGCGACGCTGTGGCGGATGTGGTGCTGAAACTGGTGTTGTTGAAGCTCGCCTTCGCGTTCTGTGACAGGGTTCGGGCGGTGATATCGCGGTTTCCGAAAAGAATGGTCTCTGCGGCGGATTTGATGGAGCCTGCACTGCCCGCGCCATCGGCCTGCAACAGCGTGTTGTCGCCCAGCAGCAGAACACTTGGCGTACCGGGCGCTCCCGTCGTATCCCAGGAGATGGTGCCGGTGGAATACAGCCGCGCACTGCCGGCTCCCAGGTCACGCACCTTGCCCAGCTTCAGTGCGTTGGACAGGTTACCTCTTGTCGTGATGTTGCTGTTGTTGAGGTGAACCTGGCTGTCGCCGCCCGAAATGTAGATACCGGGGCTGTACTGGCCAGTGGTGTCAATCTTGGTCAGCCCTTTGACCGTGACATGGCCAGACGTACCTTGCACCGAGATTGCACGAATGCCTGCGCTGATATTGAGCTGAGCACCGGATGCACTGGATGGCGTGGTATCCATCGTGATGTCAGCGTTGTCGAGCGTGACGTAGGAGTACAGCAGCGCTTGCGCGGCAGCAGATCCAGCACCTGCATCTACAGAATTGCCTGCAAGGATTCCGTAGTTGTACAGCGTGTACGCATACCAGCCCAATGATGGGATGTTGAGGGTCGAGGTGCTCTGGTTGTTGATGAGGATGTCAACCGCGAAGTCTTTGCCGCTGTAGAGGCCTGCATTGGAAGCGCCCAAGCCGATCTTGGCTACATTGGCCGGGCCGGCCGTCAGGTCGAGAGTGATGCTCTGCGCGTTAATCTGCGCTGCAGTGCCATTGCGAACCTCATTGACACCGACGCCAGTGGTGCTGAACGGGTTGTAAGTCGAAGAAGGCGTCACGGTGATGTTCATGTCTCCCGTGGCATCCAATATGCCTCCGTAGCCTGCTGACATGAAGGTGGTCCAACCCACGGTGGGCGTGTAGGAGCCTCCCGCCGCAGTGCAACTGCTGTTGTTTGTTGCGGCGATCGAGTTGGGGGTGTTGGTGCAGACGGCGAAGGCCGTGGAGCCACAGCATAGTCCTAAGGCCCCCAGTGTCAGGTTCCATTTGGTCTTGTTCGCTCGGATCATGCGTCGGTCCCTTCGAGGAGATGGAAGGCCTGCCCACAAACGGTGGGCAATGGTCAAGATGGGCTGGCTTTGTGATTTCTGTTTATAAATCAATTTACAACGATTGATTACAAATTTCTAATTATTTAAGTTGGGAATCTCCACGCAGTCACTGGCTTGGTGGCGACAACGGTGTGGGTGGTAGAGCGAGCATTGCCGCGCTGCTTGGGTGAGCGGGTGCAGGCTTTACTGATCCAAAGGAGGAAGCAGTGGTCGGTGGCCTGTGTCGAAAACGACACTGCAGGGCAAGGCTGACGCGGCCTTCCAGCGGCCTTCAAGAGAGCGAAGGGCACTGTGAAAGTGCCCTTCTGCAATTTACGATTGAAAAGTCAGGTTCAGATACGCGGTGGCAACGCTTGCACCGCGTCCACCACCTCCTGCACGCTCAGCACTTCGCTCAGCACCACCGGGGCCTTGCCCGGTGCGTACAGCACATACACCGGCACGCCGCTGCGGCCCAATTGGTTCAGCGCTGCAGTAATGGCAGGGTCCTGGCGGGTCCAGTCGGCGCGCAGCAGGGTGACCTGCTTGCCGTCAAAGGCCTGCAGTACCTCGGGATTGCTGAGCGTGGTGCGTTTGTTGTACTGGCACGTTACACACCAAGCGGCGGTGAAGTCGACGAATACCGGGTGGCCAGCGGCTGTTGTGTCGGCCACCAGCGTGGCAGACCACGGCTGCCAGCGTGCATTGGGCTGGGTCGAACTGGCGATCTGAGGTTCTGGGCTGGAGAGATTTTTGCCTGTAGCGCTTATCAGATAAGCGCCTCCAGCTATCAAAAGAATAGAAAGTACCCAGCGTGTGCGACCCTGCAGTGTCAGTGACCAGATCAGTGCGGCCAGCAGCACCAGAAAGGCCAGCAAGGTGGCGGCGCCATCGATGCCGCTTTGCTGGCCCAGCACCCACACCAGCCAGACCACGGTGGCAAACATCGGGAAGGCCATGGCGCGGCGGAAAGTGTCCATCCATGCCCCTGGGCGTGGCAGCCAGCGCACCACGGCTGGCACCCAACTGGCCAGCAGGTAGGGCAGGGCCATGCCGATACCCAGTGCGGCAAAAATCAGCAGCGCCTGCCCTGCCGGCATGCTGATGGCAAGCCCCATGGAGGCGCCCATGAATGGAGCGGTACACGGAGAGGCGATGGCCACGGCCAGCACACCGCTCAGAAATGCATTGGTGAGCGGATTGCTGGCCTGCTTGCCTGCCAGGCTGCTGGGCACAAAATGGCCAAACTCGAACAGGCCCGTCAGATTGAGGCCGATCACGGTAAACAGGGTTGCCAGCAGTGCCACCACCAGGGGCGACTGCAACTGAAAGCCCCAGCCCAACTGCTGTCCGGCTGCACGCAGGGCCAGCAAGAGGCCTCCCAGCGCCAGAAAGGACAGCACCACGCCTGCTGTGTAGGCCAGGCCTGCCATGCGTTGCTCGCGCAACTGGTTGCCATGGCCAGCGAAGCCCAGCACCTTGATCGCCAGGATCGGGAACACGCAGGGCATCAGGTTCAGGATGAGGCCGCCGATCAGGCCGCCCAGCAAAGCCAGCCACAGGCTGCCCGACGCTGCTGGCGGTGCCGCTGGGGCAGCGCCTTGCTGCTCGGCATTTTTGGCCAATGCGGCAGCCAGTTCGGGCGATACCTGGGCCACGGCAGCGGCTTGCCATTGGCCGCTGATGGGGGCGACGGTGCGCCAGGCAACGGTGCTGCCCGTTGCGGTGCGTTCGGCGGTGGTCAGCACCAGGGGCAGTTCAGTGGGGGTGTCGCCACGCGCGTCCGACAGCGGTACGGTGGCAGTCCAGACGGCGCCGTCCCACCGCTGGGTGAAGTCCTTGCCGGCTTCCATCGCATGGTGCAGGGTGTTGGCGGTTTCGGGCAACACCTGCAGCGATTGGTTCTGCAGCGCAGCGGGCAAGCCGGAGACGCGCAGCTGCAGCTTGCTGCCCTCCACGGTGGCACTGCTCTCACCTTGCAGCGCAATAGGCTCCTGGGCATGGGCGGCCGCAAATTCGGCGGCATACATACCGGTGCTGCTCTTGGCCGGAATGGTCAGACTGAAGCTGCCTTCCTCAGGAATGCATTCCACCCGGCATACCAGCCAGCTCGCCTTGAGCTGCACCGTGGCGCTGGTGCTGTCTGCGGCGAACGTGGTGGGAATCTGCACTTTGACGGGGAGCAGCACCTTGCCTTCATAGCCGTAGTTCACCAGATTGCCAATGCGGATCGGGTGGGGCGTGGGCCAGGCGATGTCGGCGGCATCCCAGCCGGGGGGGAGCTGCCACTCCAGCTGAGTCGGCAGACCGGAGTCGCCAGGGTTCTTCCAGTAGGTATGCCATTGCGGCTGGTGTTCGATCAGCAGGCCCAGTTCAATGGCTTTGCCCGGAACGATGCCATCAGGCGCATTGGCCACCAGTTCGGCGCGCACCCTGGGTGTGGTGACGACATGGCTGCCCGTGCCGCCGGTTGCCGGGGTATCCATGGCTGGCGCATTGCCGCTGCCACCAATATTGAGTTTGATTTGGGCGTTGGCGCCCGTCCACAGAGCGCTGGTAGCTATGAAAAGAAGAGTAAAAAACAGCGCCCGCAAAGGCAGGCGCTTGCCGTCATATGCCATGTAAAACCCCAAATCGCTCCAATGCCGGCCCATCCGCGAGGCGCGTGGCGTGCCGATGTCCAGCCTGATGTGTTCCGTGCGCAAGCTCGTTCGGCCCGCGCGCTGACCATATTAGTCACTCCCTGTCGGAGCTGCAGTCACCGGGTTTGGTTCCCCGGCTGGGAGTCGATGCAAGCGGGGTGCCATGCAACGCTCCAAAGGAAAAGGCTGCTGTTCCTGAAAACAGCAGCCCGTTGGCTCGTTGGTCTGGCAAAGAAAAACCGGGCGGGGAGTGTGTGCGCCGCCCGGTTGGTAGCTGGCAGGGTCGTGGGCTGCCAGCGGTCAGAAACGATTATTCGCCTTCAACGATCGAGCCGTTGACCATGGCCTGGTGAGCGGCCTGGGTCACTTCAGCGCGGCTGAGTTGGCCCTTGCCCATTTCGTAGGCGTTCACGGCCACTTTGTCGCCTTGCACCACCATGGTGTGGTTCTTCTGGGCATCGGCCAGCTGGGCTTGCACATCGGCACGGCTCACGGCGCTGGTGGCGGTGGCGCGGGCTGCAATGGCTTGGTCGCCTTCAAAAGGGTTGGCGTTGGCAACGGTGGCACCCAGAGCCAGGGTAGCGGCGATAGCGAGAATACGTGCGTTCATTTTTCATTCCTTTCAAAGTCGCGGCAGGTCACATGGCCTGCCGTATCGCTCGCTGTGCGTCTTTGCGCGACAGCGTTTTGTTTAACGATGGAATGAAGTTTAGTTTTGGTATGAATGCAGATAAATCACCAAATTGCAGACGCATTGTTTCGTTTTTGGATCCAATAAGCTTGGAACTTTTACAAATATGTGACAGCTGACCCTGGTATTTACCCTTGGTCATGGGTTTTATCCTGGGCAAAATTTCTCTGTGTTGAGGCGCTGTAAAAACGATAGCTGAAAACGCCCGTTGTTTGTACGCTACGGCGCAAATGCCAGGATCACGCGCCGGCTGTTGGCGCCTTTCTTCTCGGTCTTGCTGATGGCGATGGCGCCGATCTCCGTCGTGTTGACCAGGTGCGTGCCGCCGCAGGGCTGAAAATCCACGGCGGGCATATCCCCTGTGCCGTCCCCTCCAATGCGAACGGTGCGCACCCGGCCGCTGCCCCGGGGCGGTTGAACGCTCATGCTTTTGACAAGGGCGGGGTTGGCATCCAGTTCGGCGTCGGTGATGGAGGATATCTGCACCGGCAGCGCCTGGGCAACGATGGCGGCCAGGCCTGCGGTGACGGCATCCTTGTCGATGGCTTCATTGGTCACAAAGTCGATGCGCGCTTGCTCGGGCGTGATGGAGCAGCCATTGACTAGGTGAGGCACCAGGTGGCAGAGCACGTGCGACGCTGTATGCAGGCGCATCAGCCGGTGGCGGCGCTGCCAATCAATGGCAGCGGTGACCTGGTCGCCCGCTTGCAGTCCATGGTCTTCCTGCGCAGGCACATGCAGCACCAAGGGCAGGGGCTGGCCGTCTTCCGCCTTGGCCTTGCGGGTGTCGGCAATGGCAATCCTGCGGCCATCTGCACAGCGCAATACCCCCGCGTCGCCAGCCTGGCCGCCCCCCAGCGGGTAGAACACGGTGCGATCGAGCACGATGCCGGTATCGGTCACGGCCAGCACGGTGGCTTCACAGTTTTGCAGGTAGCTGTCGGCGCGGAACAGTTCTTCGGTGGCAGGTAGCAAGGAGAGTGGAGAGGGTACGGAATTCATTTCTGGCAGGGGAGCAAAGACACGTTGGAGACAGCCATGCTAGTGGGTTTGGCGCACCTGGCTTGTCGCCTGTGCAAGCATGGCGGCACAGGTGGCTGGCATACGGTGGCCTATAGCGAATGCGAATCACAGCATTGGCGATTGATATTAGACAGCGCAGGTGGCGCCGCCCACAATCAGCCCAGAGTCGGCCCATAACCACCATTCGAGCAATAGGAGACAAAACCATGAGCGACATCCAACGCCGCCATTTTCTGACCACCCTGGCTGGTGCCGCTGCCACTGCGGGCCTGCCGCAATGGGCACACGCGCAAGCGGCCTACCCGAGCAAACCCGTGCGGGTGATCGTTCCCTTTGCGGCAGGCGGCACCACCGACGTGGTGGCGCGGTTGGTGATGCAGAAGATGGGCGAGCTGATGAAGGCATCCTTCGTCATCGACAACAAGGGCGGTGCCAACGGCATGATCGGCACCGGCGAGGTGGCGCGTGCGCAGGCCGATGGCTACACCTTGCTGTTCAACACGGCAGGTGCGCAAACGCTCAGCCCGGTCATCTACAAGGCCAACTACGAGGCCGCTGCCAGTTTTGCCCCCGTGGCCAAGGTGTGCACGGTGGGTTTTGTGGTGATTGCACGCAAGGATCTGCCTGTCAATTCGATGCAGGAGTTGATCGCGCTGGCGCAGAACAAGGACAAGCCGCTCACCATCTCGTCGGGCAGCGCGATGATCAACCTGATCACCGAGCAGTTCAAGCACGTGATCAAGGCGCCGCACCTCATCAATGCGCAGTACAAGGGCACGAGTCCCCAGATGCAGGCCGTGGTGGCAGGCGAGGTGGATTTCTCGTTCGACTCGTTCGCAGCGGTTGAGATGATCAAATCCGGCAAGGTCAAGGCGCTGGGCGTGATCCTGCCGCAGCGCGCTGCGTCCTTCCCTGATGTGCCCACGTTCAACGAGCTGGGCATCAAGGACATGGAATTCAGCTCCTGGGCGGGCCTGCTGGCCCCCAAGGGCACGCCCAAGGAAGTCATTGCTGCCCTGTCGCAGAACATCGACAAGGTCATGCAGATGCCCGACGTGCTGGCCAAGCTCAAGCAGTACGACTACATCCCCGTCAAGACGACGCCGGAAGAGTTTGCCCAGCAGATCCAGGCCGAATCCGAGCGCTGGAAAAAGGTGGTGAAGGACACGGGTTTCAAGATCGAATAGGCACTGGCGCTTGACTGGCTAGCGCAAGTCGCTATAAAAAAGAGAGTCGATACCACCACGCAAACGCACCCTGTCCGGGTGCGTTTTGTTTTGGGGCAGTTCCGCGCGGGACGGGCTGGCGCGCCGCTCCAGCCCATAATCGCACCAAATACCTGTTCAAGGCCCCGCGTTGTGCACGGGCGCCTGCCTATCTGGAGAACACGCATGCAAACCCCGATCAATTCCTTCAAGCAAGCCATGGCGGCGGGCGAAGTCAAGCTGGGCCTGTGGCTGGCGCTGGCCGACAGCTACGCGGCCGAGATCAGCGCCGGTACCGGCTTTGACTGGCTGCTGATTGATGGCGAGCACGCGCCCAATGACCTGCGCAGCACGCTGGCGCAACTGCAGGCGGTAGCCAGTGCAACGCAGGCACTGCCGCCGGGCATGCCTGCGCCGCACCCGGTGGTGCGCGTGCCCACGGGCGATGCGGTGCTCATCAAGCAGTATCTGGACATTGGTGCACAGACCATTCTGGTGCCAATGGTCGATACCGCCGAGCAGGCCGTACACCTCGCCCATGCCATGCGCTACCCGCCGCAGGGCATTCGCGGCATGGGCAGTGCGCTCGCGCGCTCGTCGCGCTGGCAGGCCTATCCCAACTACCTGCACGAGGCCAATGCCCAGGTGTGCCTGCTGGTACAGGCTGAAACCGTGGAGGCCATGAAGAACCTGGACGCGATTGCCGCCACGCCCGGGGTGGATGGCGTGTTCATCGGCCCGGCCGACCTGTCTGCATCGATGGGCCATGTGGGCAACCCCGGCCACCCGGAGGTGCAGGCGATGATTGCCGACGCGATTGCGCGCATCCGCAAGGCGGGCAAGGCGCCCGGCATTCTGTCCACCAACAAGGCGCAGGGCGACAAATGGCTCGCCGCAGGCGCACAGTTCGTGGCGGTGGGCGCCGATACCATGCTGCTGCATGCGGCAGCCCGGCAATTGGTGGCGAGCTACCGTGGCACGGACGGCGCCGTGAAGAACACGTATTGATTGCTCCGTTCGCGCTCTTGCGCGCATGAAAAAAAGCCACCGGCGCAAACCGGTGGCTTTGTTCTTCTTGCGCTTTCTGTACTGATTGCACAGCCCGCGCCTGTGCGCGGGGCCAGCTTTTATTGCTTGCGCGCAGCAATGGCCTTTTCTGCCACGTCGACCAGATCGGCGCCCACTTGCTGTTTCCACTTGTCATACACGGGGCGGGTGGCCTTCACAAAGGCGTCGCGCTCGGCGGGACTCAGCTGGGTCACGGTCACACCGTTGGCGGCCAGTTCTTTGACCAGTGGCTTGTCGGCTTCGATCATGCCCTTGCGGGCAATGGCGATCTCTTCCTTGCCCGCCTCGATGGCGGCCTGGCGCACGATGTCCTGGTCAGCCTTGGACCAGCTGTTCCAGATGTCCTTGTTGACGACGAAGATCAGCGGATCGTTGATGTAGCCCCACAACGTCATGTGCTTCTGGCCCACGGTGTACAGCTTGGCAGCCTGGTACACGGCCACGGGATTCTCCTGGCCATCCACGGCGCCGCTGGCCATGGCAGGCTGGGCATCGGCCCAGCTCATCTGCGTGGGGTTGGCGCCCAGCGCGGTGAAGGTGTCCACAAAGAGGGGCGAGCCGACGACACGAATCTTGAGGCCCTTCAGGTCGGCAGGCGTCTTGATGGCGTGCTTGGAGTTGGAGATTTCGCGGTAGCCGTTCTCGCCCCAGGCCAGTGGCACCACGCCAGCTTTCTCCAGGCGGGCAAACAGGCGCTTGCCGGGCTCGCCCTGCGTCAGTGCATCGGCGGCGGCATAGTCGGGCATCAGAAAGGGCAGGGCGAACAGATTCAACTCCTTGATCTGCGGCGACCAGTTCAGCGTGGAGCCCACCGCCATGTCGATCACGCCCTGGCGCAACGCGGAGAATTCACGCGTCTGGTCGCCCTGGATCAGCGACACGCCGGGGTAGAGCTTGATGTTGATGCGGCCCTGGGTGCGTTCGCGCACCTTGTTGGCCCAGATCTCGCCGCCCTTGCCCCAGGGAAAGGCGGTGCCCAGCACCAGCGACATGCGGTATTCGCTCTTGTAGTTGCCCTGTGCATGCACGGCAGGAGCGGCAAGGCAGAGCGCAGCAGCTGCGGCCAGCGTGGAGGCGAGGAATTGGCGGGTTTTCATCAGACGGTCTCCTTGTTGAAATACTAAAAAGTGAGCAATCAGCGCTTACTGGGTAAGCGCTTTTGCATGTTTTTATCAATAACCCAGCTTGGCAGGCAGCCACAGGGCGAGCTGCGGGAAGGCAATGACCAGCACCATCACGCAGAACATGGCAAACAGCATCCAGCCGACCCAGCGCACGGTCGACTCCATGCGCACACCAGCGATGCGGCAGCTGACCATCAGGTTGACGGCCAGCGGTGGCGTGAACTGCCCCAGCGCCACCTTCAAGGTCAGAATCACGCCGAACCACACCGGATCCCAGTGGTAGTGCTGCATGATGGGCATGAGCAGCGGCACAAAGATCAAGAAGATCGAAATGCCGTCGAGGAACATGCCGACGGTGATCAGCATCAGGATCAGGAGCGCCATCACACCCCATTCGCCCAGGCCCGAGTTGACGATGGCCGTGGTGATCGGGTCGATCACGCCCAGCGTCGAGAGCGAGAAGGCAAAGATGCCGGCGAGTGACACCACGATCAGGATGACGGCCGACAGCTCGCCCGCTTCGCGCAGGATGGGGAACAGGTCACGCAGGCTGATGGTGCGGTGGATCACCATGCCGACAAACAAGCCATAGAAAACGGCGACCACGGCCGCTTCGGTCGGGGTGAACCAGCCCATGCGCATGCCGCCCAGAATCAATACCGGTGCTGCAAGGCCCCAGGCGGCCTCGCGCAGGCTCTTCCAGAACGGTGGGCGTGGCAGGCTCGACTCCAGTGCGCCCATCTTGTGCTTGCGCGACATCCATACCGCCGGAATGATCAGCGCCAGCCCGGCCAGCACGCCCGGAATCATGCCTGCCGCAAACAGCGCGGGCACCGAGGCGCCGGGCACCAGCACCGAGTAGATGATGAATGCCACCGAAGGCGGAATCAGAATGTCCGTTGCAGCCGCCGCGCCCACCACGCTGGCCGAAAAGCTGCCAGGGTAGCCCGCGCGGCTCATCGCAGCGATCATCACACCGCCAACGGCTGCAGCATTGGCAGGGCCCGAGCCTGAAATGCCGCCGAGAAACATGGCCACGGCAATCGCCACCAGCGGCAGCATGCCCGGACCACGCCCCACGATGGCAATTGCAAAATTGACCAGCCGCAGCGCAACGCCGGAGCGGTCGAAAATGGAGCCCACCAGCACGAACATCGGAATGGCCAGCAGCGGGTATTTGCCCAGGCCTGCATAGAAGTTCTGCGGCACGGCCAGCAGGCCGAACCATTGCGCATCGGCGTTGGCCAGTGCAATTGCCACGGCTCCGGCCAATCCCAGCGCGGCACCAATGGGTACGCCGATCAGCATCAGTGCGATAAAGCCTATGAACAGGAGCGTGGCAATCATGCAAGCTCCTTGGTGGTGACCGTGCTGTCGCCGGTATCGTCCGCCGGTGCTTCAAAGCTGGCCTTGCCCTGGCGCGCGAACAGGCCCAGCGCGCGGATCGTGATCAGCGCCGAAAAAATCGGTAGCCAGACGGAGTACCACCATTGCGGCACGCCAATGCCAGGGGAGGTTTCTTCAAAACGGTAGTCGTCGTAGACCACGCGGATGCTGAGCACGCAGATCAGAGCAAACAGCAGGGCCACCATCAGTGCACCAAAGCGGGCAAAGGCCTTGCGGCGGCGGGCGTTGCCACGGTCGGCAAAGTACTCGATGCGGATGTGCAGGTCACGCGCCACGGCAGCAGAACCTGCCACCATGGCCAGCAGAATCATCAGGAAGACGGAGATTTCCTCGGTCCAGGCGAATGAGCCGTCGGTGAAATAGCGCACGATGACATTGGCAAAGGTGATCAGCGCCAGGAGCGCCATGATCAGCACCGTGAGCCAGTCCTCCAGCCACAGACCTTTGGCGGGTGGTGGTGTGGCGGGAGCGAGAGGGGATGTGTCAGGCGCGGCGGCGCCGCCCGGACGGGTGGAGGAAGGTGGGGTCATAACAACCGGGGTCCAAAAAGGCTCGGCAGAGCCAGACAAAACGCAGAGGCATGAAACACAAGCCGCCTTGTGGGCGGACCATCGCAATCGGGTAGATGGGCTGCTGAACCAGCAAAATTTGCCTGGTGGGTAGACCAGTTGCCGCTGATTATGGCGCGGTTGCGGAGGGCAAAATGCCATGAATTTCCCGCAAACGTTGCGCATATGCACGGAAAGCAAGGTACACGTCGCCGTAGTGACCAATGGCTTCGCCGCAAATTGCGCTGCATTGGTTGGGCCGGTGCGAAGCGTGTGGATAATGCGCGCATGGAAACCAAGTGGCTTGAAGATTTTGTGAGTCTGGCGGAAACGCGCAGTTTCAGCCGGTCGGCGCAGTTGCGCCATGTCACGCAGCCGGCATTCTCACGGCGCATCCAGGCACTGGAATCCTGGGCCGGGGCGGATCTGGTGGATCGAAGCTCCTACCCGACCCGGCTGACGCCCGCAGGCAAGACCTTGTACAACCAGGCCATTGAAATCCTGCAGGCGGTGCAGAGCACGCGCTCCATGCTGCGGGTGCATGCCTCCTCCGGCAAGGACATCATCGACTTTGCCGTGCCGCACACCTTGGCATTCACTTTCTTTCCGGCCTGGGTGTCGAGCCTGCGCAATGATTTCGGCCTGTTCAAGAGCCGCCTGATGGCGCTCAACGTGCACGATGCGGTGGTGCGCCTCGTCGAAGGCGGTTGCGACCTGCTGATTGCCTACCACCATGAATCCCAGCCCATCCAGCTCGACCCGCAGCGCTACGAAATGGTGAGCCTGGGCTGCGAGGCCATGGCACCATACTGCAAGCCGGGGCTTGACGGCCTGCCGCTGTTTCCTCTGCCCGGCACCTCGGAGGTGCCCCTGCCCTTTCTGGGCTACGCACCTGGCGCTTATTTGAGCCGCGTGACCGATCTGGCACTGAAACAGGCGCCAGAGCCCGCCTATCTGGATCGCGTGTACGAAACCGATATGGCCGAAGGCCTGAAAGCGATGGCAATGGAAGGTCATGGCATTGCCTTCCTGCCGCAAAGTGCAGTCCGAAAGGAGCTCAAGGCCAAGAAACTGGTCCGCGCAGACCATCCCAGTTCCGCGCAATGGGAGGTGGAGATGGATGTTCGCGTCTACCGGGAAAAGCCGCAGTCCAAGGACTCCGTCAAAAGCAGTGCGCAGGCCCTGTGGGACTATCTGTCGTCGCGGAATCCCGCACGCCATCCCTGATATGGATAGCGCTATTTATTTTTCTGATTTGCAGGGTAATTTCTAATACGGCCCGCAACTATTTTGTGCAATGCTTACGGATTGCTTATTTTTTGCAGGCCGGAGCTTAGGGTTTTCTTTGGAAAATGCTATGGGCAATGATGATGGGATTTAAATTGCTGAAGATGTGTCAGCATGATCTCATCACATTAGCCTGACCGGTGCACAATCGAGCGCGCGGGTTGTCGCATTGGTGTCTTGATGGTTTTTGACAGCGTGACTACAACCAAACTGATTTTTCTGGAGGTCTGATGATGAAGAAACATTTGCTGGCTTTTGCGGTGGCAGCGGTTGCTGCAGGTAGCGCGTTTGCGCAAGCGGGTGATACCCTGGCGAAGATCAAGTCTTCCGGCAGTATTACCCTGGGCGTGCGTGAATCGTCGGGCCTGGGCTATACGCTGGGCAACGGCAAGTACGTGGGCTTCCATACCGAGATGTCGGAGCGCATTGCCGATGACCTGCAAAAGCAGCTGGGTCTGGCCAAGCTGGAAGTCAAGTACCAGCCGCTGACTTCGCAGAACCGCGTGCCTCTGGTGCAGAACGGTACCGTGGATCTGGAGTGCGGCTCCACCACCAACAACCAGGCCCGCCAGAAGGACGCAGCCTTTGCGTTCACCACCTATGTGGAAGAAATCCGCATTGCCGTGAAAGCCAACTCGGGCATCACCGGCATCAAGGACCTCAATGGCAAGACCATTGTGACCACCACGGGCACCACCTCGGTGCAAACCCTGCGCAAGAACAAGCGCGCCGATGGCCTGACCTTCAAGGAAGTCATGGGCAAGGACCACGCCGACAGCTTCCTGATGCTGGAATCGGGCCGTGCTGACGCCTTCATCATGGACGGCTCCATCCTGGCTGCCAACATCTCCAAGTCCAAGGTTCCTGCCGATTTCAAGATCGTTGGTGAAGTGCTGTCGGTCGAGCCCATCGCCTGCATGATGCGCAAGGACGACGCCGCCTTCAAGAAGGCCGTGGATGACTCCATCGTGCGCCAGATCAAGGATGGCTCGCTGGCCAAGCTGTACGACAAGTGGTTCATGCAACCCATCCCACCGAACAACGTGAAGGTGGGTCTGCCACTGTCGGCTGCGACCAAGGAAGCCTGGGAGCATCCTAACGACAAGCCGATGGAAGCCTACGAAGTCAAGTAAGCACACCTCACGGGTACCGCCCTTCCAACCAGCGGTTTGGAGGGGCGTTTTTGTTGGTACTGGTAATTGATAGTTGCGTGCCGGTGCCAAACATTGCTACAACGACAAAAAAAGAGGTGGCCCTATGAATTGGGATTGGCAAGTATTTTGTGAAGACACCATCGAGCGCCAGGTCGTGCAAGGCTGTTTCGGCAAGAACGGCGATATCACGTATCTGGACTGGTTGATGTCTGCATGGGGATGGACGGTCTCCGTGTCTTTGTGTGCGCTGGTGATCGCTTTGATCGTCGGCTCGATCATCGGTACATTGCGTACCTTGCCAGACCGGCCATGGACGGTGCGTTTTGGCAATGCATGGGTGGAGCTGTTCCGCAATGTGCCGCTGCTGGTGCAGATTTTCCTGTGGTACCACGTGGTGCCGGCCATCTTCCCCGTATTGAAGCAGGTACCCGGGTTCCTGCTGGTGGTGCTGGCGCTGGGTTTTTTCACCTCTGCCCGTATCGCCGAGCAGTTGCGCGCTGGTATCCAGGCGCTGCCGCGTGGCCAGCGTTATGCAGGCATGGCGCTGGGCTTCACCACGTTCCAGTACTACCGCTATGTGCTGCTGCCCATGGCTTACCGCATCATCATTCCGCCGCTCACCAGCGAGGCGATGAACATTTTCAAGAATTCGTCCGTGGCGTTTGCCGTGTCGGTGGCAGAGCTGACCCTGTTCGCCATGCAGGCACAGGAAGAAACCTCGCGCGGTATCGAGGTCTACCTGGCAGTGACGGGCCTCTACATGATCTCGGCCTTTGTGATCAATCGCATCATGGCTTTCATTGAAAAGAAGAGCCGCATTCCAGGCTTCATTACTGCCGGCGGATCGGGAGGCCACTGAGATGAATCTGAATCTTGACTTTTCCTTCTACAACTGGGACCTGATCCAGAACTTCATCATCAAGGGTCTGGGTTTCAGCGTGATGCTGACCATCATCGCGACCCTGGGTGGCATCTTCTTTGGTACCTTGCTGGCGCTGATGCGCCTGTCGGGCAACAAGCTGCTCACGGTGCCAGCGACGATCTACGTCAACGGCATGCGCTCCATTCCGCTGGTGATGGTGATCCTGTGGTTCTTCCTGCTGGTGCCTTTGTTGATCGGCAAGCCGATTGGCGCTGAAATGTCGGCCATCATCACCTTCGTGGCGTTTGAGGCGGCGTATTTCTCGGAGATCATGCGCGCCGGTATCCAGTCGATTCCGCGCGGTCAGGTGTATGCCGGCCAGGCGCTGGGAATGACTTACGGCCAGAACATGCGTCTGGTGGTGCTGCCGCAGGCCTTCCGCAACATGCTGCCCGTGCTGCTGACGCAGACCATCATTCTGTTCCAGGACACTTCGCTGGTGTACGCCATCGGCGCCTACGACATGCTCAAGGGCTTTGAAGTGGCAGGCAAGAATTTCGGCCGTCCGGTCGAGGCCTATCTGGCGGCTGCCGTCCTGTACTTCATCATCTGCTTTACGCTGTCGTGGTTTGTGAAGCGTCTGCACAAAAAGATCGCCATCATCCGTTGATGCTGCAATACAAAGGATATCCAAATGATTGAAATGAAGAATGTCTCCAAGTGGTATGGCAGCTTCCAGGTGCTCAACGACTGCTCCACCAGCATCAGCAAGGGTGAAGTGGTGGTGGTGTGCGGCCCTTCGGGTTCCGGCAAGTCCACGCTGATCAAGACAATCAATGCACTGGAGCCGGTGCAGAAGGGTGAAATCTGGGTCAACGGCACCGCAGTGCACGATCCCAAGACCGATTTGCCCAAGCTGCGCAGCACCGTGGGCATGGTATTCCAGCACTTCGAGCTCTTCCCCCACCTGTCGGTGACGGAGAACCTGACCATCGCACAGATGAAGGTGCTGGGCCGCAGTGCGGACGAAGCCAAGACCCGAGGCCTGAAGATGCTGGACCGCGTGGGCCTGATGGCGCACAAGGACAAGTTCCCAGGCCAGCTCTCCGGCGGTCAGCAGCAGCGTGTGGCCATTGCACGTGCGCTGTCGATGGACCCGACCGTGATGCTGTTTGACGAGCCCACTTCCGCGCTGGACCCTGAAATGGTTGGCGAGGTGCTGGACGTGATGATCGGCCTTGCCCATGAAGGGATGACCATGATGTGCGTGACGCACGAAATGGGCTTTGCCAAGAAGGTGGCCAGCCGCGTGATCTTCATGGACGTGGGCGGCAAGATCCTCGAAGACTGCAGCAAGGACGAGTTCTTCGGCAACCCCGATGCCCGTCAGCCTCGTACCAAGGACTTCCTGAGCAAGATCCTGCAGCACTGATTCGGTACTGCTTCAAAAACAAGAGCTGCCAGCGCTTGTCTTGTTTGGGTTTTAGATGAAAATCATCATAAAACCCACAACAGGAGTGCGCTGGCAGCTCTTTTTTAAGTAACTGGTGACGACATACGCATAGGAGTGCATGCATTGGACGCGTGTCGCTTTCTGCCTGCGCCGCTGCGGTAGGTGCTTTGTCGAAAGCTGTGGCTAGCGCGGCCTGTTGAGGCTCAGTTGTCGAACTTGTCGCTGGGGTAGCGCAACATGTCGGTCAGCAGGTAAGACATCGGCGTATTCAGGTTGAAGCGCTTGCCTGGCAGCGGCGACTCAAACCACTTCTTGTAGAGGCGGGCGATCTCCTGTTTGCTCGCCATGGCCCGCATTTCTTCGTCAAACACCTTCTTCATGCGAGTGTCACTCTCGCGCATCATCACCGAGAGAGGTTCGATCGACATCAGCTTGCCGACGATCTTGAACTGCTCGGGCTTGGCGGCCTGTGCACGATAGGCGGCCAGCAGCACATCGTCCATCAACCAGGCGTCGGCTATGCCGTTCTGCACTGCATTGAAGCAGTCCTGGTGCTGCAGGCATTCGGAATGCTCTAACTTCAGGCCGTTGTTCAGTACGCTGTTCAGCGTTTGAAAGGAGGAGGTGCCCTTGCTGGTGATGACGCGCTTGCCCTCTAGGCCATACATATCGTTGATCTTGCTGCTGCTCAGGGTGAGGATGCGTACCCCTGTCACGTAGTACGGCATGCTGAACGCAACGCGCCGTGTTTCACGCCGCTCCCTGTTGTTGGTGGTATTGCTGCAGTCCATGTCAATCTTGCCACTGGCAAGATCGGTAAAGCGCGTCTGCCCATTGATGGCGTGGTAGCGGATGTCGAGTTGGGGAATGGCCATGGCCTGCTGCAGCTTGGCGACCAACGCTTGGCAGATATCAATCGCATAACCGACCGGTATTTTCGATCCTTCTATCGCGTACGAGAATGGAAGGCCGTCCGGTCGGTATCCGATGGTGATCGCGCGCGCATTTTTAATCTTGTCCCAACTTCCCGATGAGGAGGTTTGATCTTGCGCAAAGCAGATGTTGGCAATGACCAACAACGAAGCGGCAGGCAATAGGTGTCTTAGCAACATTTGGACTAAGTTTCATCAGTAATCATGCTTTCATTGGGCACGCACTTGCACTGCAGCCCTCCCTTTTTTCCTCTGGTTGACCCGTCCTGCCGGAGGTTGACACCTTTTCTTGAAGGAAAAGGCAAGTCTCATGGAATCAGGCTCCAAGCGAACCCAGAGGGACTACACGCTGGCTTTTAAGCTGGCAGTGGTCGAGCAGGTGGAAAAAGGCGAGTTGACATACAAGCAAGCGCAGACGCGCTATGGGATCCAGGGTCGATCAACGGTGCTGGTATGGCTGCGCAAGCATGGTCGCCAAGGTTGGGGGCGTGGTGCATCATGTGCAGCCATGCCCCCAGACAAAACGCCCCAAGCACTGACGCCCGAGCAGCAGATCAAGGCCTTGCAAGTGCAGCTCAAAGAGGCCAACGAGAAGGCCCAGCTGTTCGAGGCGATGCTTGATGTTCTGAAGAAGGACTATGGAGTGCGCGTCGTAAAAAAGCCTTCGGGCAAGTCCTCGCGCAGCGGCTCGTCCAAGGGCTGAGCGTGGCGAGGGCTTGCCGCTGCATGGGGCTGAGCCGGCAGGCGTACTACCAGGGCCAACGGCGCCACGCACGGCGTGAGAGCCGGGCCGAGGCGGTGGTGCAGCTGGTGCGCGATTGGCGGGTTCGCCAGCCCAGGCTGGGTACGCGCAAGTTGCACCATGTGCTGCGCGAGCCGCTGGGGCAGGCGGGTATCCGTCTGGGGCGCGATGCGCTGTTCGATGTGCTGCGCAACGCCCGAATGCTGGTGCCCGCACGGCGGGCGTACCACAAGACCACCGACAGCCATCACCGGCTTCGTCGTCATCCCAACCTGCTCAAGGCGGGCGAGCAGCAGGTGTGCGCCAGGGCCAGCGAGCAGGTCTGGGTGGCCGACATCACCTACCTGCCCACGGCTGACAAGTTCGTCTACCTGAGCCTGGTCACCGACGCCTACTCGCGCAAGATCGTGGGCTGGCATGTGCATGACAGCCTGCAAACCGAGCCGATGGCCCAGGCTCTGAAGATGGCCTTGCGTGCCCGCCAAAGCCACCAGCGCTTGGTGCACCACTCGGATCGGGGCATCCAGTACTGCTCGAGCTACTACCAGAGCATCCATCGGCGCCACGGCCTGTACTGCTCAATGACCGATGGCTACGACTGCTACCAGAACGCGCTGGCCGAGCGGGTCAACGGTATCCTCAAAGGCGAGCTGTTGCTGCAGCGGCCCGCCAACCTGGAGCAGGCCCGGCGCATGGTGGGCGAGTCGGTGAGGATCTACAACACCGAGCGTCCCCATCTATCGTTGAAAATGCAAACGCCCGATGCGGTGCATCGGGCGTCCTTGGCCGGCATCCGCCGGCTTGAATTACCGTCCCAGGTGTCAACCTAATCTAGGACGGGTCAGGTGCCTTGGCGGGCATGAGGCTCTTCTCGATTGCATGTTACGGAGATATGACCAATGCGACAATCGTGTGATGAGCACGATCCAGACCCTCTCCATCACTCGTCCAGATGACTGGCATATCCACTTGCGCGACGGCGCTGCCTTGGCCACAACCGTGCCGCACGCGGCGCAGCAGTTTGCGCGTGCCATCGTCATGCCCAATCTCAAGCCACCAGTCACCACGGCTGTTCTGGCGCAGGCCTACAGGGAGCGCATCCTGGCGGCGGTGCCGCAGGGGCTGTCGTTCGAGCCGCTGATGACGCTGTACCTTACGGACAATCTGGCGCCCGAGGAGATCGTGCGTGCCAAGGCAGCGGGTGTGGTCGCCTGCAAGCTCTACCCGGCAGGCGCCACCACCAACAGCGACCATGGTGTGACCGATATTCGCAAGATCTACCCCACGCTCGAGGCCATGCAGCGCGCAGGCATGCTGCTGCTCGTGCACGGTGAAGTCACCAGCAGCGACATCGATCTGTTCGACCGCGAAGCCGCCTTCATCGACCAACACATGATTCCGCTGCGCCGTGATTTCCCGGAGCTGAAAATCGTCTTCGAACACATCACCACCCAGGAAGCCGCGCAGTATGTGGAAGACAGCGACAGCCATACCGCCGCCACCATCACCGCACAGCACCTGCTCTACAACCGCAACGCCATCTTCACCGGTGGCATCCGCCCGCACTACTACTGCCTTCCGGTCTTGAAGCGCGAGGTGCACCGCCAGGCGCTCGTCAAGGCGGCCACCAGTGGCAGTCCGAAGTTTTTCCTGGGTACCGACAGTGCCCCGCATGCTGCGCAGTTGAAGGAGGCAGCCACTGGTTGCGCAGGTTGCTACACCGCGCACGCAGCCATCGAGATGTACGCTGAGGTGTTTGACAATGCGGGTGCGCTGGACAAGCTTGAAGGCTTTGCCAGCTTTCACGGCCCTGATTTCTACAACCTGCCGCGCAACACGGATCGCATCACCCTGGCACGCCAGAGCTGGACGCCGCCGGAAGCCTTCGCGTTTGGCGAGACAGAACTCAAGCCCCTGCGTTCTGGTGAAGCCCTGCCTTGGAAGCTGGTGGCTGCCTGAGATAGTTGCTATTGAAAGATGAGTTTTCGCGCTAGCCAGCCATGCTTTGGCGGCCTGTTTTGCCTCAGCGCTTTGACTTCGGCAGCCCAATCCCTCTGGTCGGCCCTGGACTGGAGCGCTCCCTGGCTGGCGCCATACCGTGGCCTGGTCTCGCGAGTGCAAATGCTGTCCGCAAACCCGGAAAACCGGGTGGCGGACGTGCTCAATCAGCTGGGAGGCTGCGAGCTGCGCTTTGTACCGCAGACCGACCTGCCAGAAGGTGAGGCCTATGAAGCCTTCATCGCCCGCACCGGCTGTGTGCCCACGCGCGAGCATCTGCACGATGCGCTCAACGGCCTTGTCTGGCACCGTTTTCCGCGCACCAAGGCGCGGCTCAATGCCTGGCAGGCGCAGGCCATTGCATTGCAGGGTGTGGGCGCGCAGCGTGGCGCATTGCGCGACGCGCTTACGTTGTTCGACGAAAACGGGGCAGTGTTGCTGGCCCCCGAGCCGCTGTGGCAGGCGCTGCGGGCGCGCGAGTGGCAGCGTCTTTTCGTCGACCTTCGGCCCTTGTGGTCCGATGCGCAACTGATTCTGACGGGCCACGCGCTGCTCGAGAAACTCGTCCAGCCGAGAAAACCGATCACCGCGCATGTTTTTTGCCACCCATTCGCTGCGCGCTTGGGGGACAATATCGATACAGCCATCGCACAAGCCCTGGACGCAGCGCCGCTCGCGACCAAACCATTTACACCACTGCCAGTGTTGGGTGTTCCAGGGTGGAGCCAGGAAAACGAGAACTTTTCCTTCTACGATGACTCTTGCGTATTTCGCGCGGCACGACTGCCAAAACCTTGATAACAACACCAGTCGATGCCAGAAAAAGGCAGGTAAGGCCTTGAATTACCGAAACTTTGCCTCAATTAGCGATCAATGCGTTCCCCTTATTGGAGAAACCCCTCAATGAAACGAATTTTTCTGTTCTTGCTGACCAACGTCGCTGTCGTGGTGGTGCTGGGCATTGTCGCCAGCCTGCTGGGCGTCAACCGCTATCTCACATCCAATGGCCTGAACCTGGGCGCTCTGCTTGGCTTTGCCTTCATCATGGGCTTTGGCGGCGCCATCATCTCGCTGCTGATGAGCAAGCCCATTGCCAAGATGAGCATGGGCGTCAAGATCATCAACCAGCCTGCCAATGCGGACGAAGCCTGGATCGTGGAAACCGTGCGTCGTTTTTCCGACTCCGCAGGCATCAACATGCCTGAGGTCGGTATCTACGAAGGCGAGCCCAATGCCTTTGCCACGGGCGCGTTCAAGAACTCGGCGCTGGTCGCGGTGTCCACCGGATTGCTGCAGGGCATGACGCGCGAGGAAATCGAGGCCGTGATCGGCCACGAGGTGGCCCACGTCGCCAACGGTGACATGGTGACCATGGCGCTGATCCAGGGTGTGATGAACACCTTCGTCGTCTTCCTCTCGCGTGTCATCGGCTATGCGGTCGATTCCTTCCTGCGCCGCAACGACGAAGAAAGCTCCGGCCCCGGCATTGGCTACATGATCACCACCATCGTGCTGGATATCGTGTTCGGCTTCCTCGCAGCCATCATCGTGGCCTGGTTCTCGCGCCAGCGTGAATTCCGTGCAGATGCCGGCGCTGCCAAACTGATGGGCCGCAAGCAGCCGATGATCAATGCGCTGTACCGCCTGGGCGGCATGCAGCCCGGTGTACTGCCCCAGAGCATGCAGGCCATGGGCATTACCGGCGGTTTGGGCAAGCTGTTCAGCTCGCACCCGCCCATCGAAGAGCGCGTTGCCGCACTGCAAAACAGCCAGGCGCAATAACAGGCCGCCAGCCCTTTCTCAAAAGCACTGCTTCGGCAGTGCTTTTTTTATGGTTATCGGCTGCCCGCGCCGGATGTGTTGGCGTGCTTGAGGTCGGTGTGGGTTATTGGCGCAGATCCGCGCGGGCCTGCCTTTTACCAGCGGTTTACGCACGGCTCACGCAGCGTTAAGGCGTGTTTTCTGTAATAGGCCCATCGCAATGACTGGAGATGTACCATGTCCCCCACCCCCCATTCCTGGCGCCCTGCGGTGCTCTGCGCAGGGGCCTTGGCGGTCGCCGCGCTGATGACCGGTTGTGTCGTGGCACCTGCCGACCCGTACTACTACGGCAATGCCGGGGCCGTGGTGGTGTCACCCGAAGCGCCTCCGCCCGTACAGTATGAGCCGGCACCGGTTGCCGTGGCGCCGGTAGCGGCGCAGATCTGGATTGGCGGCTTCTGGGATTGGAGCGGAGGCCGCTATGTTTGGCGCCAGGGGCGCTGGGCCACGCCGCCGCACCGTGGTGACCGTTGGGTGCCCCGCGAATGGGTGCGTGGCCCGCGCGGCTGGCAGGCCCGTGGCGGACATTGGGAGCGGCGTTGAATATCCTGCTGAGGCAGCCCTTCATGCAGAAAGCGCCTCGCGGCGCTTTTGCTTGGGGAGCGCCGACTGGTGGCGATCAACGGATTGAGTAGTTCAGCTGAAACATCAGCGCTGATTTGCCCAACAGATTGAGCTGGGCGCCCCAGTGCTCGTCAAAGTTCCAGCCCAGCGCAGGAATGGCAGTAAGGCCCCAACCGTTCTTGTTGTTGAGCGGAATCTTCTTATGGTATGGGTATTTGTAGCCGTGGATTACGCCACCGGTGAGTTTGAAAAACAGCTGTGGCGTGCCAGACAGGGGCCTGAACTGCCAGCCGTAATAGGCATATTGGCTGGGCTGGCCAAATGAGTTGCTGAAATACGCAAAACCAGCTACTTGGCGTTCATCAAGCTGTTTTTCTGCATTGACCAGCCACACATATTTGTGCTTCTCGTCATCGGGTTCGTAATCGTGCTCTTTTTTGGCGTCCGAAAAGTGGTAGGTATAAGGGGCGTAGCCGAATGACCACCCAGATAGTGCCGAGCCACTGCCGCTGCCCAGGCTGTCTATATCGGCGGCACAAGCCATATTGGAGAGCGCACACACAAGCGCTGTGCCCAGGCAGGAATTCAACGTGCGGAGGATGGAGCCAGCCATGAAAAACCTTCAGCAATATCTTCAGTCAGAACAATCCAAAATTGTAGGATGGGCCTGCGAAGAATGTTCATCACTTGTGGTGCAAAGGCTGCGATGGTGTAAAAAGCGGCATTCTTAAGGAATTTTTAAGCCTATTTGCGCGAGATTAATAACTCGAAAATCCGAAACATGCAAGCGCGTACCGTTCAATAAAAATGCCACCCGAAGGTGGCATTTTTCATTTTTTTAAATCTCTATAAGATTTCTCTCGAAGAGAGTTGTGTCATTGAATGTCGGCTGCGCTTTTACCGTGCGGGATTGCGGCGGCTCATCAATGCGCCCACAAAACCCAAGAGGAGAGCCGTAAACAGCAGCGCAAAGCCTCCTAAGCCTGGAACCGGTGCTGGTGTTTTGATCACCGGAGCAGTCCAGGAGACATTCAGCACGTTGGAGGTAATCGTATTGTTGGAAGAAACAAAAGATGCCTCGATAGCGTCGCTGCCTACACCACCGGTTCCCGGGTAGCTGAAGTTGGCATTCCCATTGGCGTCGGTATTGGCCGTAAAGGTTTGGCCTGCATTGGGGCCGGAGGTGACCGTGAAGGTGACGCTGACGTTGGGTTGTGGTGCGCCATTTTCATCGGTAATGACGGCTTGTACCTCATGTGAAGTTCCCACGGGGTGCGTGTCCACGGTCTGGCTCAGAGCAATCTGCAGCACTGGAGCGGTCCAGGTGACATTCAGCACGTTGGAGGTAATCGTATTGTTGGAAGAAACAAAAGATGCCTCGATAGCGTCGCTGCCTACACCACCGGTTCCCGGGTAGCTGAAGTTGGCTTTCCCATTGGCGTCGGTATTGGCCGTAAAGGTTTGGCCTGCATTGGGGCCGGTGGTGACCGTGAAAGTGACACTGATATTGGGTTGTGGGACGCCATTGGTGTCGGTGATGACGGCTTGCACATCATGGGTAGCACCCACCGTATGGGTGTCCACCAGTTGGCTCAGCAGAATGCCCGAACCAATGATCGCCGGGGTCGAGCTTTGGAAGTAGGCAAAGAAGATGTTGTCGTCCGAGGACGCGTTGACGGTATAGGTGGAGATGGCTGTTGTGCTGGAGGTCAGGAATGGCAGCAACGAATACAGCTCATCGTCTGACCGCGCGTTTGTTGCCAATGCAAGCGGGTCTGCAGGATTGTCATTGCTGTCGCCGATTCCGCCCACCGTGAGCAGTGCGCCATTGGCATGCTCGCCATCATCATCACCTCCAGCAGAAGAGGTGAGGGTCTGGCCATTGATTTGAACCATGCTGTTCTGGTTGGTGGAATTTTCCTGATAACCGAAAGAAATTCCCAACCCCATATCCAATTGGGCACCCGGCACGGCTGGGTCAATGGGACTTGCCAGTGTCACGTTGAAGGTATCGCCGGCCGAGGACTGTGCCCCGAAGTTCAACAGAACGCTTGAGTCCTTGGTCTGGCTCGGATCATCAAACACCACAACAAGCACACTGCCGTCCACTTGCCCGCTCGTCGCAACCGACTCATTGACAACGATGTTGGACAGGCCCACCGCTGCGCCATCAATGATGGGTTTGACGACAGAAGTGACGTCTGCACGGTAGTTGCGTATGCCAATCACGTTGCTCAGAACATTTTCTGTCCAGGCAATGGGCTGTCCTGCCAGAGAAATGCTGTTGTCAGCCAAGGTAGCTCCGGGGCTGGCGGCCGTCATCAAGAACGCAATCTTGACGGTGGAGGTTGCGCTGGGCTTGTTGACGCGGATATTGCATTCATTGGCTAACGTACCACAACCGTCAACCGATAGCCCCAGCTTGCCAGTCGCACTGTAGAAGTTGACCAGTGCGGCTTGGGCTGGTGCACCTGCCATTCCTAAAATTGTCACTATCGTGGCAATTAGATAAAGTAATTTAGATTTTATAAATTTGTTCAATTTACTCTCACTAAAGCAGTTGGAACAGGTATGTGACTTGAGTTGGACGCTGGTGATCACTCACATTGAGTGTACATTCACACACAATTCAACTATTTCCGATAGAGTTATTTGATCAAGAAATATAAAAACATAAATTTAATTTTGTGCTAGATGCCTAAATTTATTCACATTTCAGGTGTATAGATCTGCCTTTCCGGGTTGGGTGATTGCATGGACTGGGGGGCGAGACTTGGCCTTGCGCCTTCATGCCAAACTGCAGGTGGAAGCGGTAAAAATCTGGACTATCCGCAGGTGGGTCTGATGTGCTTGGCCGAGCTGATCGTCACCACTGGCCAAGCTCGGTTCTTGTGCTTGTAGCCGCTGCGGCCAGTAGATCTAAGGTCCCGTAGATGTGCCGCCTGACCATCTGAAGTAGGCTGCCATGAAAGGCGCGGACGGGCTCCCGCCAATAAGAGCCGCCAACACAACCCTTGATATGTTGTTGCTTTGTCGGGGGCGCCCAGCCGGGGGCGCCTAGCCGGGGGCGCCAAGCCTTGTTGTACCTTTGTACTGCCTGCAGCCTCGCCTGACGTGGCCCGGCCTGACGCGGCACGGCCTGACGTGGCCCGGCGCCTCGTCCCAACCGCAAATCTATGATTTGTTGGGTTGTGTTGGCGGCTCTAAAAACAAGCCAAGAAAGTCGGCTTCATGTGCGTGGCACATGGAACCGCGCGTGGAGATGCAGGCATATGGGGCACGCTACGGCGCCCCGGCATTGCACCGGGGTCGCGCGGCCAGGCCGCTGTAGTTGGCGTGATGCCGCAGCTGTTTTTACAGAGCCCCGCCCGAGCCGCGCGCGCCCGATGAAGGCACGGGCAGGCCCAGAATGTCGCAGGCCACAGCCTCGCCGACCTTGATGCCATCTACGCCAGCTGACAGAATGCCGCCCGCATAGCTGGCGCCCTCTCCGGCCGGATAGAGGCCGCGCGTGTTGTCGCTCTGAAAATCTGCTCCCCGGCCAATCTTGACGGGGGAGGAAGTGCGCGTTTCCACGCCGGTCAGCACGGCGTCTGCCATGTCGTAGCCACGGATTTTCTTGCCGAACGCAGGCAGGGCTTCGCGCATGGCTTCGATGGCATAGCCTGGCAAGGCCTGGTGCAGGTCGCCCAGGCTGATGCCGGGCTTGTACGAAGGTTGCACGGCGCCGAACTCCGTGGATGGATGGCCTGTGACGAAGTCACCCACCAGCTGGCCGGGCGCACTGTAGTTGCTGCCCCCCAGCACATAGGCCCTGGATTCCAATTGGCGCTGCAGCACAATGCCGGAGAGCGGGTGATGCTCTCCTTTTTGTAGCTCTTCCACGCCATAGGTCTTGCCGCCAAAGGCCCAGGCAAAGCTTTCGGCGTCCTGCGGGTAGTCTTCCGGGGTGATGGCGCAGACCATGCCGGCGTTGGCATTGCGCTCGGCGCGCGAGTACTGGCTCATGCCATTGGTGACCACGCGCTCCGGTTCGCTGGTGGCGGCCACCACGGTGCCACCGGGGCACATGCAGAAACTGTAGACGGCGCGACCGTTCTTGGCATGGTGCACCAGCTTGTAGTCGGCAGCGCCCAGCAGCGGGTGGCCGGCATCCCTGCCCCAGCGCGCGCGGTCGATCACGCTTTGCGGGTGTTCGATGCGAAAGCCCACCGAGAAGGGTTTGGCTTCCATGGCCACGCCGCGCTCATAGAACATGGCGAACGTGTCGCGCGAGCTGTGGCCCAGCGCCATCACGGCATGGCGGGCGGGCAGGGTGTAGCTCTTGCCAGTGGCCTGGTTCAGCACCTGCAGGGCAGTGAGCTGTCGCTGTACGTCTTCGCCATGGGGGGCAGCATCAATCACCACATCGGTCACACGCTGTTCAAAGCGGATTTCACCGCCCAGGCGGATGATTTCCTCGCGGATGCCTTCCACCACCTTCACCAGCTTGAAGGTGCCGATGTGCGGATGGGCGGCGTACAAAATTTCGGGCGGCGCGCCGTGTTCGACGAACTCCGTCATCACCTTGCGGCCCAGGTGGCGCGGGTCCTTGATCTGGCTGTAGAGCTTGCCGTCCGAGAAGGTGCCAGCACCGCCTTCGCCAAACTGTACGTTTGATTCGGGCGTCAGCTCGCGCTTGCGCCACAGGCCCCAGGTGTCCTTGGTGCGCTCGCGCACCTGCTTGCCGCGCTCCAGCACGATGGGCTTGAATCCCATCTGCGCCAGCACCAGGGCGGCAAAGATGCCGCAGGGGCCAAAGCCGACCACTACCGGGCGCTCTGCCAGACTGGTGGGCGCCTGGCCCACCGGCTTCCAGGCCATGTCGGGTGTGGGGTTCACGTGCGAATCGTCTGCAAAGCGGGCCAGCAACTGCGCCTGCAGAGCTTCATCGGTCAGCGTGACATCGACGATGTAGACCGCCAGCAGTGCAGATTTGCGGGCGTCAAAGCTGCGCTTGTGCACATGCAGGCTGGCAATGGCCTGGGCGGGAATTCCCAGGCGCTCGCTCGCCAGCTGCGTGAGCTTTTCCGTGGGAGGGAATTCGGTGTGGTTCTCGGGGTGGTAGGGCACCGCCGCGAGGGGGAGTTTGAGTTCTGCGATCCGGATCATGGCTTGTACCTATCAAGCAAGGCTGGGGATGGTACGGCAAAGCCTGCCCGGGCGGCGGCAATGGCCCGCTTGGCCTTGGCATATGCTCGGAAAAGCGACACAAGGCACTTTTATTTTGATAGCAATAAGCGCTTGATGGGAAGACGCTACAGGCTGTTTTTCTTCAGTTTCAGGAGGCAAATCGCGCATCCTGGTTCGACGGGCTGCTTTCCCAACTACACAGGGTGCCGACCCACCCTCACATCACCAACCTGGAGTGACCCACCCCCGCGCCTTTTTCCACGCGGATCTGCGCGGGGATGCGTTCCTTGAGCGCTTCCACATGGCTGATGATGCCGATCATCTTGCCACTGGCGTTCAGCGCGTCCAGAGCGGAGAGCGCCACCTCCAACGTCTCGCCGTCCAGCGTGCCAAAACCTTCGTCCAGGAACAGCGAGTCGATCGAGGTCTTGTTGCTGACCAGGTCGGACAGCGCCAACGCGAGGGCCAGGCTGACGAGGAAAGCCTCGCCGCCCGAGAGCGTACGTGTGTCGCGTGCCACATCGCCTTGCCAGCTGTCCACGATGTCGAGCTCCAGCTCGCCCGTGGGTTTGCGGCGCAGCAGGTAGCGGCCATGAAGGCGGGTGAGGTGGCGGTTGGCAAGCAGCAGCAGGTGGTCGAGCGTGAGCCCTTGCGCAAACTTGCGGAATTTGTCGCCCTTGGCCGAGCCGATGAGGCTGTCGAGCCGCTGCCACAGGTCGCTGTCCTGCTCCTGCTCCGCAATCTGTGCCAGCAGGGCCTGCTGGCCGGTGCGGCGGGCCTGGTCATCAGCCAGGCGTGCACGCTGGGCGCCCATGTGCTCTGCAGTGCGGGTGCGCTCGGCCTCCAGCGCCAGCAATTGCTCGGCAATGGCCTGCGGCGCCTCCTGCGTCAAAGCCTGGGCCTGCAGCTGGCGGTGGTGCTGCTCTGCTTCCTCGGTCAGGGTGGCCGCGCGCTGCACGGCAGCGTGCAAGGCATCGCTCAGCGCGGAAAGCCGTTGCTGTTCGGCCTGCGGCAACAGGGCCCGTGCAAAAGCGCGGTCATCGCTGAACGGACTGGTTTGCAGGGCGGCATTCCACGCCGCATGGGCTTGCGCCTCCTCCTGCTGCAGTTGCGCCAGGTGGCTGCGCGCTTGCTGGGTCTGGCCTTCCAGGCTGGCCAGTTGCTGGTTGGTGCGCTCCAGCAAAACGGTGCAATCGTCCAGCGTGGCGGGCAGGGCGGATGCCGCCGGGCTAGGTGTATTCAAAGGCTGCAACTGCGCGGCTCGCTGCTGCCATTGCCTCGCTTCCTGGGTGCACTGGCTGACGCGCTGCTGTTGCAGGGCCAACTGCTGTGCCAGAGACTGCTGCTGGGCGCTGTGCTGCTGCCATTGCTGCCAGTCATGCTGGCGCTCCTGTAGCCAGGCATTGGTGGAGGCGTCGCCGGGCACTTGCAAGCCCAGGGGGGCCAGTGCCGCCTGCAGCGCCGCATCTGCGGAAGTGGCGCTGGCCTGCAGGCTTTGCACCGAGGCGGCCAGCCGCTGTTGCAATGTGGCGTTGTCCTGCCGGGCTTGCTGCAGGCGCTCATGCTGGTGTTGGGCGTTTTGCAGCGCCTGTGCGGCCGCGTGGGCGGCGTCCTTGGCACTTTGCAGGCTGCGTTCACCAGCTTCTGCATTCTCCAGGGTCTGTTGCAGGTCGTCGGTTTGCGTGGCGCGTGCCTGCTGGGCCTGGGCAAGCACCGCTGGCTGCTGCCAGGCGTCCTGCGGCAATGCGCTCACCGTGGTCTGGCGCAGTTGCTCCCATTGGCTGTTCCATTGGGCAATGCGTGCCGCAAGGCCTTCCAGCTGGCTGTGCAGGCTGGTCTGCTGGCTGAGGCTCGCCGCGTGGCCTGCACCCAATTGTTCGCCCTGGTGCTGCAGTGTTTCAAGCTCGGCTTGCGCGCGCTGCAGCGCCGTTGCGGTGGCAGAGATATCCAGCGCCGCGTATGCCGATAGGGCCGGATGCTCCTGCGATCCGCACAGCGGGCAAGGCTGGCCGGGCTGCAATGCATGGCGGTGCGCTTCTAGGCTTTGGATGCGCTCTTCCTGAGCCAGCAATTGTTGCTTGTCGGCCACCCGCTCCTTCTGGGCCTTGTATTGGCTGCGCATTGCGGCAAGGGCAACCTGCTGCTCTTGCGCCTGGGCCGCGCATTTGTTCAGTTCGGCGGTGAGCTGTATCTCTTGCTGGGCCAGCGGCTCGCGCTGGCTGGCATGGTGCTGCAGCTGTTGCCAGGCTTGCAGATGTTGCTGGGCTGTCTGCCAGGCTGCGCGCAACTGGGCCAGGCTGCCGCCATGGGCAGTGAGCCGGGCTTGCTGCGCCTGCAAGGCATCGCGCGCTGCGGCGTCTGCCTGCTGCCGGGCAGCCTGGGCCTGCTCCAGCACGCCAGCCTGATCCGTGGCTTGCTGCTGCAAGGCGCCACCCTGTTGCTGGGCTTGCTGCAGCTCGTCTTGTTCACGCTGCAGCTGCTGCAGATGGAACTGGCGCCGTTCCAGTTGCTCGCGCCAGCCACTGAGGTGTTCGCCCAGCTGTGCATGGGCTGCGTGGCTATGCAGCCAGTGGGAGTTGTCGGCTTGCTGCGTCTGCAGTTGTTGGAGTTTTTGCTCTTCTTTTTGCAGTGATTGCGCGGCCAGTTGGCTGGCTTGCTGATGGATATGCCATTGCGCGCTGCGGGCCTGGCCCCATGCCTCTTGCAGTTGTTCTTGCTGGGTGCGCCCTGCTGCACTGGCAGCCTGAGCCTGTAGCCAGCGCGCATGCAGCGGTGCGATGGCTAGTGCCGGGCCATGGGCTTGCAGGCGCTGCAAGTCAGGCGCAGCAGCCTGCAACGCTTGCCGGGCCTGATCCAGGGCCTGGTTGGCCTGCGTGTGTGCGTGGGCAGCTTGCGCAGTCTGCGTCTGCCAGTGTTGCAGGGCTTGCAGTGCGGTGTGGCGCGTGTGGAGCTCCCCCAGGGTGGTTTGCAACTGGGCCGCGTGCGCTTCCAACCGGGCACGCTCGTCCTCTGGCAGCAGTTGCATGCCGCCTGCATGGGCCTTGTTCCGCTCCAGTGCCTGGCGTGCTTCGCGCGCGCGCTCGAACACGGCTTGCGAGATCTGGCTGTAGATGTCGGTGCCGGTCAGCTCTTCGAGCAGTTCGGCTCGGTCATTGGCGCTGGCTTCCAGGAACTTTGCAAAACCGCCCTGGGCCAGCAGCATCGATTTGGTGAAGCGCGCAAAGTCCAGCCCGGTGATCTGCGCGATCTGCCGGAGCTTGTCTGCACTCTGGGTGCTGAGGATGTGGCCATCTGCCACGCGCGCCAGCTCGACCCTGGGTGCCTGGAGCGCGCCGCTGGCCTTGTCGCGCGCGCGGCGCTGGCTCCAGAAGGCGCGGTAGCGCACGCCTTTGACCTCGAACTCCACCTCGGCTTCGCAGCTCGCGGTATGGCGGGTCATCACATCGTTGCTGCTGGCGCTGATGGCGGACAGGCGCGGCGTCTGGTGGTAGAGCGCCAGGCAGATCGCGTCAAGCAGGGTGGATTTGCCCGCCCCCGTGGGGCCGGTGATGGCAAACAGGCTGTTGTCGGCAAAGGGCGCGGCGGTGAAGTCGATGTCCCAATCGCCTTTGAGCGAATTGAGGTTCTTGAGGCGAAGCCTGAGGATTTTCATGCCGCGTCTCCGCCTGGGGCAGTCACTGTGTGCACGACCTCCTGGTAGCGCTCGGTCAGGGCCTGCTGCAGTGGCGCCTCCAGCGCCTCCAGCGCCAGGCGGCGTGCAAAGACTTCCAGCGGAGTGAGGTCGCCCAGCAATTCCATGGTGGCGCTTTGCAACTGCGCCGCGGCCGTGCCGCGCTGGCGTTTGATGCGCAGCACCTGCACGGGCAGCCCGTCGGTCAGGGCTTGCACGCGGGCGGGCAGGTCGGCGAGGTAGTCGTCTTCTTCAATGGTGATATCCAGCCAGGTGGCACGTTCTGTGTCTGCGCTGATTGCTATTTTTTTTAGAGCATCTGGCAATGCTGCCAGGCTGCAGCGAAGGGCGTACATGGGCTGGAACACCGGAATCGGCAGCGGCGTGACGGCCTGCAGGCCATCCTCTCCCACATCGACCAGCAGCACCTGCTTGGTCTGCCGCGCCTCGTCAAAGCCCAGTGCAATCGGCGATCCGCTGTAGCGGATGTGGTCCAGCCCGCCTACCTTCTGCGGCTGGTGGATATGGCCAAGCGCAATGTAGTCGGCAGGCGGAAACGCATTGGTCGGAAACGCCTCCAGCGAACCCACATAGATTTCGCGTACCGATTCGCTGCTGCTGGCGCCCACGGTAGTGAGGTGCCCGGTGGCGATGATGGGCAGCTTGCGGCCCAGGGATTGCAGCAGCGCAGCCTGCTGGGTGAGCGCGGCGTCGTAGACCTGCTGGTAGGTGGACTGGATGGCGGCCTGCAGGGCCAGTTGTTTGTCGAGTGCGCTTTGCCCGGCCAGGCTTTGCTGCACATCGCGGGCGCGGATGAAGGGCAGGGCGCAGACGATGCAGCCGGGATCGCCAGATACCCGCAGGGGCAGTGTGATGGCATGCTGGTGCGGCGCGCCTGTGGCGGCAATCACCTGAGTGCCCAGGTGGCGCAGCAGGTCGCGGCTTTCATCGAGCACGCTGACCGAGTCATGGTTGCCGCCAAGCACCAGCAGCGCAACGCCGGCCTGGTGCAGCCGGGCAATCAACTGGTTGTACAGCTCGCGGGCATAGCTGGGCGGTGCGCCGGTGTCGAAGATATCGCCGGCAATCAGCACGGCATCCACCCCATGGGTATCGACCTGCGCCACCAGCCAGTCAATCAGCGCCCGGTGTTCGGCCTGGCGGCTCTGGCCCATGAAATGCTGGCCCAGATGCCAGTCGGAGGTGTGGAGGATGCGCATGTGGTGATCGGCGAGAACAGCCGCTTATCGTAGTGCCTGCTGCCGTGCTGCAAGAGACGACCGGACCCGAATGGTTATAAATAATAACAATGGTTTCATTGAAGCAAGGCAATTAATTGATTTGTTCTATGGAATTTCGGGGTTCTATAATCCGCCGCACCATGATTGCGCCCATAGGGGGCGGCAACGTGACATGCGCAGCTGACAGGCGGGGCGCCCGCTGCAATACGGAGAAGCATATGGCAAAGTTTGCAAATTGGATGGCAGTGGCTGCCGTGGTGGCTGGTGCTGGCCTCGTGGGTTGCGGCAAGAAGGATGAGGCTGGCAGCGCACCTGCGCCTGCAGCCGCCCCCGCAGCAGCACCTGCCCCGGCTGCAGCACCTGCGGCCAAGGTTCAGGCTGGCAAGTGGAGTGCTACCACCGAGATGAGCGGCCCCATGGGCCAGCAGGCACTGGCAGGCATGGAGCAGGCGTTCAAGAGCATGACGCCTGAGCAGAAGAAGGCCGCCAATCTGGAAAATGCCCGCATTGAAGGCGGCAAGCTGATCCAGGAGATGTGCATCACCGCCGATATGGCTTCCAAGACCTTGCAGGCGCTGGCCGATTCGCAGCTCAAGAACATGTCCGGCTGCAATGCGCCAGACATCAAGACCAGCGGCAGCAAGGAAACCATGTCGTTCAGCTGCGGCGAGGGCAAGATGAGCATGGTGCTCGAAGCCGATTACAAGTCACCGACCGAGAACGTCGTGACCACCAAGATGGACATGGCAGGCCAGAACATGCAGACCACCGTGACCAGCAAGCGCATCGGCGACTGCTGATCCCGCTTCTGATTTCAGTTGCGAGGACGAGCGCAGCCACCTGGCGGGGTGGCTGCGTTTTTTTATGAGGCTCGGGCTGCTGGTGGAAGTATTTGCCAAAAAGGCTTGTTGCGCCTGCCCATCAAGCGCCATGACTCCTGATTCTGTAGCGGCTTGCCTCGGCAAAAGTGCAAAAAAGGCCACTGCTGGGGTCAGCAGTGGCCATCAAGAGCACGGCCTGAGAGCTTTGCGGCTCCCTGTCTTGCGACGTTCAAGCCGTGCCACGCACTTCATGCCGTGGCGGTGGGCGCTTTGCCCGCCACCGTCAATCTGCGTTTATTAATTTGAACAAAAGACGACCGGGTTCATGGCGGTCGCCTGGAGGACGGGGAGGCTGCGTCAGCGCCGCCCGATCCGGATGAGGCTACCGTGCTTATTCGCCGAAGGAGCCGTTGCCTTCAGGCAGCTTGCCAGCGATCAGGGCGTCATGGGCAGCTTGTACCACTGCACCGCGTGACAGGCCCTGGCCTTGCTCGTAGGGGTTGGCTTGCAGCTTGTCGCCCTTGAGCAGCAGGGTGCCATTCTTCTGCGCATCGGCCAATTGGGCCTGCACTTCGGCGCGGCTCAGGCTGCTGGTAGCTGCAGCGCGTGGTGCAATGGCCTGGTCGCCTTCAAATGGGTTGGCCTGTGCAACACCGGCACCCATGGCCAGAACAGCGGTGAGACCTGCAATCGAAAAAATACGTGCGTTCATCATTATTAAATTCCTTTGAGATTCCGACGGGTCACCATGGCCTGCCGGTTCGCTCAACGGGTGGCGGCTTCTGTCACCGCGTTTGCTTCTCGTTGATCGATGTATTCAGTGTATTTTTGCGACCGTTTGGGATAAACCCCTTGATACGGGATTGATTGTTCTGAATATCGAATCAATCAATCAATCGATCGGCGGAGCAGGTGCGCGATGGCCTACCCTGGTGGTCGCTATCGACGGTAGATAAATAAAAATAGCATCCAGCGCTTGCTGTGTAAGCGCTGGATGCTATTGATTCAGGAGTTTGATGAAGCGGCCGCAAGTGCCATCTCAAAAAGCGGCCTGCAGCGGTACTACAGGGGCCCTTCCATGGGCTCGGCCAGAAAGCCACCGCTCTGGTGGGCCCACAGCTTGGCGTAGATGCCGCCGCGCGCCAGCAGCTGCTGGTGCGTGCCTTCTTCCACGATCTGGCCCTTGTCCATCACGATCAGGCGGTCCATGGCGGCGATGGTGGACAGGCGGTGCGCAATCGCAATCACCGTCTTGTCATGCATCAGGTTGTCCAGGCTCTCCTGGATGGCCGCTTCAACCTCGCTGTCCAGGGCGCTGGTAGCCTCGTCCAGCAGCAGGATCGGTGCGTCCTTGAGCATCACGCGTGCAATTGCCACGCGCTGGCGCTGACCGCCCGAAAGCTTGACGCCGCGCTCGCCCACCTGCGCGTCATAGCCCGTGCGGCCAAACCGGTCGGAAAGGTTGCCGATGAAATCTGCCGCTTCGGCGCGTTCGGCGGCGCGCAGCATCTCCTCCTCGGTGGCATCGGGCCGGCCGTACAGGATGTTGTCGCGCATGGAGCGGTGCAGCAGCGAGGTGTCCTGCGTCACCATGCCGATGTTGCTGCGCAGGCTGTCCTGCGTAACATGGGCGATGTCCTGGCCGTCGATGCGGATCTGGCCGCCCGCCACATCGTGAAAGCGCAGCAGCAGGTTGACCAGGGTCGATTTGCCAGCGCCCGAGCGCCCGATGAGGCCAATGCGCTCGCCCGGGCGGATGGTGAGGTGGAGATGGTCGATGACCGGGCGGCCCGCGTCCTTGTATGCAAAACTCACGTTGTCGAAGGTGATCTCGCCACGGTTCACCACCAGCGGCTTGGCCTCCTTTGCATCCACGATCGTGCGCGGCTTGGTCAGGGTATTGATGCCGTCTTGGATGGTGCCCACGTTCTCGAACAGGCCAGTCATCTGCCACATCACCCAGTGCGAATAGCCCATCAGGCGCAGCGCCATGGCAATCACCGCCGCCACGACGCCGGCCGTGGCCTGGCCGTTGGTCCACAGGTACAGCGCCGTGCCAGTCGAGCCCAGCAGCAGCAAGGTGATCATCAGGTGGTTGGTGATCTCGAACAGGCTCACCAGGCGCATCTGCGCGTGGCCGGTCTGCTTGAAGGCGTCCATCGCGCTGCGGGCATATTCGGCCTCGCGGCGGGTGTGCGCAAACAGCTTGACGGTGGCGATGTTGGTATAGGCGTCGGTCACGCGGCCAGTCATCAGCGCGCGCGCATCCGCCTGGGCCTTGCCGATCTTGCCCAGGCGCGGAACAAAGAATACGCAGGCGCCGATATAGGCGGCCAGCCACAAGGCAAATGGAATCATCAGCCGCCATTCAAAGCTTGCGGCCAGAATCAGGATACCGATCATGTAGACGCTCACGCCCACCAGCACGTCGACGATCATGAAGATCACCTCGCGCACGGACAGCGCCGTCTGCATGATCTTGGTCGTGATGCGCCCGGCAAACTCGTCGGCGTAGAAGGACATGCTCTGCCCCAGCATCAGCCGGTGGAACACCCAGCGCAGCCGCATCGGGAAGTTGATCGCCAGCACCTGGTGCATCACCTGCGTGTGCAGGGCCAGCAGCAGCACACTGCTGAGCAAAATGGCGACGATCCCGATGACCGTGCGGCCCTGGTCGGCCCAGAACGTCGTGGGTGAGAACGTGGCCAGCCAGTCAACCACATGGCCCATGATGGCAAACAGCACGGCCTCATACACCGCCAGCAACGCTGACGTGGCCGTGAGCAGGCCGATCCAGCCGCGCATGCCTTGCGTGCAGGCCCACATGAAAGCGAAAAAACCCTTGGGCGGAACTTGTGGCTCGGCCGTTGGGTAGGACGGCACACGCCGTTCAAACCATGAAAACATGCACAAATCTCCTGCGATGCGGTCCAGATGCAGCCGGAAAAGATACGGTGGGCAGAAGGTGTCGTGGAGACACCATGGCCGCAAACGGGACAACCAGCGCAGCCGCTGTGTGCAAGCGGCTGATGGTGAAGTGGGAAAAGCGGGAACAGGCCCGGTCTGCCGAGTCTAGCGGGCCTGTGGCAAGACGGGGGCCGCCCGTGGGATAGCCCTTGGATGACGAAATGTTTTTTGGGTTACCGTTGTTTGCTGCAATGCGTCAATTTATAGATTCGTGAAAAGCCATAGGGATGTTCACCAATGCGACACATAGCCCGACTTTTTTAATATAGAGGTTTTATCTCAAAGCCAAAGGCATCCGATGTCTTCCAACCCAACTACAACTTTGCATCACGTTCCTGCCACCCGCTGGAAACTGCCTGCCATGAGCGCTCTGGCGCTGGCCATCACCATGAGCCTGGGCGCCTGCGCAAGCAGCCCGCAAGCTGCCAGTGCGCCCGCAGCGGCAGCACCTGTTGCGGCAGCGCCAGCAGCAGCGGCGCAGCCAGCACAGCAAGGGGCACGCAATGTGGTGGTGCTGGCCACTGGCGGCACCATCGCGGGCGCAGGTGCTTCGGCCATGAACAGTGCAACCTACAGTGCGGCCAAGGTGCCTGTGGACAAGCTGCTGGCAGGGCTGCCCGAGCTGTCCAAGGTCGCCAATGTGCGCGGCGAGCAGGTCTTCCAGATTGCCTCCGAGAGCTTCACCAACGACAACCTGCTGGTGCTGGCCAAGCGCGTGTCGGCCCTCGTCAAGCAGGCCGATGTGGATGGCGTGGTCATCACCCACGGCACGGACACCCTGGCTGAGACGGCATATTTCCTGAGCCTGACGGTGCACACCAACAAGCCCATCGTGGTGGTGGGATCGATGCGCCCTGGCACGGCCCTGTCGGCTGATGGCGCTTTGAACCTGGTGAACGCCGTGAGCGTGGCCGCCGCCAAGGATGCCGAAGGCAAGGGTGTGGTCGTCACGATGAACGACGAGATCCAATCGGGCCGAGATGTGAACAAGGACGTGAACATCAAGACCGGCGCATTCCAGAGCCAATGGGGCCCGCTGGGCATGGTGGTGGAGGGCAAGAACTACTGGTTCCGCGCGCCGGTCAAGCGCCATACCATGCAGTCCGAGTTCAATATCGATTCCATCACCAGTCTTCCACCAGTGGAGATCGTCTATGGCTACGGCAATGTGCCGCGCACGGGCATCGATGCCTTCGTCGGTACGGGCGCCAAGGCGATCATCCACGCAGGCACCGGCAACGGCTCGGTGGCCGACCGCATTGTCCCGGCACTGCAGGAAGCCCGCAGCAAGGGCGTGCAGGTGATTCGCTCGTCGCGCGTGCCTTACGGCTTTGTGCTGCGCAATGCCGAGCAGCCTGACGACAAGTACGACTGGGTGGTTGCCCACGACCTGCGTCCTGAAAAGGCACGCCTGCTGGCTGCACTGGCCCTGACCAAGACCAGCGATCCCAAGGAAATCCAGCGCATCTTCTGGGAATATTGATGCATGGCGCCCGGTGCTGCCGGGCCTGATTGCGTAAGCGCCATGAAAAAGGGACAGCCTGAACCAGGCTGTCCCTTTTTCAATGGCTTGGATCAGAAGGTGAGGACCTTGTCGGCGGTCAATGTCCAGTCGGCCAGCTCGGGCAGCGTGCCAATGCTCACACCGTTGATCAAGGTCAACTCGGCCAGGCCCCGTGCCAGCGCACAGGTGCGGCAGAGCCTGATGGTGACGCCCTCGGCCACCAAGGTTTCCACCATGGCCTGCAGGCCGGGGCCCGTGCCGTCATGCTGGTTCGGCAGGCCGACGACAGTGGCATCGGACATCAGGAACACCTTCACTTCCGGCCTGGCATCGTGCCCGGCCAGTGCGGTGGCCACGCGCAGGGCCGACAGGCAGCGCTCGCTGCCATAGGGTGCGGCATGCACGATGATGACGATTTTCTGGGTCATGGGGAATCCTTTGCAGAGGGGGTGGCGAAAGTGCCTGGTGCCTCAGGGAGGTCACTTCCTGATCAGGTAACGGATGGTCGGGCCATCCTGCTGGATTTCCAGCACTTCGTAGCCGTGGTTCTTGGCGTCCAGCGGAATGTTGTTGATCGACTGTGGGCAGTCGGAGATCACTTCCAGGATTTCGCCGGGTTGGAGGCTGGGCATGGCTTCCAGCGTGGCAACGGCTGGGTACGGGCAGGGCTCGCCCATCATGTCGAGGCGGTAGTCGGGCGTGTAATTGGACATGGGAAGAACTCCTTACTGAACGGCAGGGCGCACGCTGGCCTGAATGGATTGCTGGCGCTGCTTGCGGTTGAAGAAATGGCGCTCCCACCACAGCACGAGCAGCAGCGAGATGGCCAGCATCACATAGGTGGTGAGCAGGCCCGCCTGCGGGCCCAGGGCCTTGAGCAGGTTGATCTTGTCGTAGTTGATGGCGATGGCGGGGGCCAGATCGTCCCATACCAGCGCCAGCAGGGTGGAGCCGATGATGTTGCCCAGACCCACCCACCAGTAATGCACCTGGCCTTCGACGGCGCGGTACATCCAGCCGGTCTCGCACCCGCCTGCGAGCACGATGCCAAAGCCAAACAGCAGGCCGCCAATCACGGCATTGGGACCTGCCCAGAAGATCTTGGGATCGAGCCCCAGTTGCACGTAGCTGTAGACGCCGATGGTGCCAGCGGCCATGCCGAAGATGATGGCCTTGGCCATCTGGGTACGTCCGGTCAGCCACAGGTCACGGAAAGCCGAGGTGAAGCACACCTGGGCGCGCTCGATGATCAGGCCGAACATCAGCCCGAACAAAGCGGCAAAGCCGAGCTTGGGTGCATCGAACACCTTGGCAATCGCCCAGCAGATGAAAGCGACGAACAGAAACATGCCCAGGCGAAAGCGCTTCTTGGCCTGGGCTTCGCGCGCCGACAGCGGCTGGGCGGCGTTCACTTTCTGCAGTTTGACCGGAATGCGGAAGATGGGCAGCATGCTCACCTTGGCGCCGAACAGTGAGCCAATGGCCGTGGCAATGGCAAAGAACCATGCGTGCAGCGAGAACTGCGGAATGCCGGTGAAGAACGCCGCCAGGTTGCAGCCCATGGCCAGGCGTGCGCCGAAACCAGCAATGATGCCGCCGACGATGGCCTGCACCACGCGGATACGGTGGTTGGGCATGCGCAGCTTGACGTTGTTGGCCCAGAGCGCAGCCGAGAAGCAGCCTACGAACATGCCGATGATCATCACACCATCGATGCGGGTGAGCGGCGTCCCCTGCAGGCCGATGACCTTGAAGTAGCCCCAGTTCGAGAGATCGACCCCGAAGAACTGGAGCACATGGCCGCCCCACCGGGTGAACTCGCCGGTGACGGCCCAGAAAGTGCCGGTCAGGCCAAAGTAATATGCAGAGAGGACGCCTGCCGCAATCACTGCGGGCACGGGCGACCAGAAGCGCACCAGGTATTGGTGCTTGAAGTCTTGCCAGGTCATGTTTCTTCCTTGCTGCGCGGGCGTGCGCAGCGTCTGGCCCAGGCCTCCCGGCGCATGCTGCAGCAGCGCGCGACAGGTGGAGGGTCTTTCAAATAGGTGCCTGCAACAGAGGCGAATCCTCCCGGCGGATGTACCGGAGCGGACGGGAGCGATTATGCTCCTTGTGATTTTTCCAGACACTGTCACTGCTACTGCCGCTGTTACGGCACTTGGCAGCTTGCACAATCTGCACCTGATATCCAACAAGGAACTCCATGAACAACACACACGGCTGGGCGGCACTCGTCTGGGAAGGTTTTCCCGCCTGGTACAAGCAATGGGCGGACGGCAGCAGCCTCCTCGTGGCAGAGCAGGGCGCGCAAGTGCTGTCGTGGAAGACGGCAGATGGCCGCGAACACCTGTACCTGAGCCCCGCCAGCGCGCGCGATGGCAAGACGGCCATCCGTGGAGGCGTGCCGGTGTGCTTTCCCCAGTTCAACACGCGCGGATCACTGCCCAAGCATGGCTTTGTGCGCAACCTGGGCTGGCAGGTGGTGGAATGTGGCGCGCAGCATATTGCACTGCGCCTGCAGGATGGCCTGGCTACCCGGCAGTTCTGGCCCGAGGCCTTTGATGCCGTACTGCGTGCTGAAGTTGGCGCCAACTCGCTGGCCATCACGCTGGAAGTGCGCAACATCGGCAGCACGCCTTGGGCCATGACCTGCGCGCTGCACAGCTATCTGCAGGTGGATGAGATCACGCAGACGCAGCTTGCAGGCCTGCAGGGCGCTGCGTGCTGGGATGCGCTGGCCGATACCCGCTTTGCCGAAGCGGCCGATCAGATCGATTTTGGCGCCGCGCCGGGAGCGGGTTTTGATCGCGTGTTCTCGACGCCCGGCGCTGGCGGTAAATTGCTACAAATTTCGCAGCAATTTGCGCATGACGGACGGGCGCTGACCATCCAAAACAGTGCAAATGCCAGTGAGGTGGTGGTGTGGAACCCGGGTGCGGCGCTGAGCCAGGAGCTGGCCGACATGCCCGATGATGGCTGGCGCCAGATGCTGTGCGTGGAGGCAGCCAGCATCGACGTCCCCGTCACCCTGGCCCCTGGGCAGTCTTGGCGACTGATGCAAACGCTAACTACGGCTGGCGCATAAGCGTGGCTAGGGTCTAAAGCAAGGCACAGGCTGCGGATTAGCGCCCGCTCCCCGGCAGGGGCGAGCGGCTGCGTTGATAATGGCACCCTTGTTTGTTGTGCGCGCAGCTATGGCTGCGCTGTTTCTATGCCGGGTACTGCTTCCCGTTCCTCTCCCTCCGGCGCCGCGACCGAGCTGCGCCGCGACCTCAAGGCCCGCCATCTGTCGATGATTGCCATTGGCGGCTCCATCGGCACGGGCCTGTTCGTGGCCTCTGGCGCCACCATTGCCCAGGCCGGGCCCGGCGGCGCGCTGCTCGCCTATGGTGTCATCGGCCTGATGGTGTATTTTTTGATGACCAGCCTGGGCGAGCTGGCGGCCTATATGCCAGTGTCGGGTTCGTTTGCCACCTACGGCGCGCGCTATGTCGACGAAGGCTTTGGCTTTGCGCTGGGCTGGAACTATTGGTACAACTGGGCGATCACGATTGCGGTCGATCTGGTGGCGTCGCAGTTGGTGATGACATACTGGTTTCCCGATGTGCCGGGTTATTGGTGGAGTGCCCTGTTCCTGCTGCTGATGGTGGCGCTCAATGCCATCTCGGTCAAAGGCTTTGGTGAGGCAGAGTACTGGTTTGCCGCCATCAAGGTGACGACGGTGCTGGTGTTCATCGCGATTGGCGTGGCCATGATCGTAGGCATTCTCCATGGCGGCCCGCAAAACGGCATCTGGGGTGCTCTGGCTACGTGGCAAGTGGGGGATGCGCCCTTTGCAGGGGGCTTTGCAGCGCTGATCGGCGTGGCGATGATTGTGGGCTTTTCCTTTCAGGGGACGGAGCTCATCGGCATTGCAGCGGCAGAGTCGGAAGACCCCGCACGCAACATTCCGCGCGCGGTGCGCCAGGTGTTCTGGCGCATTCTGCTGTTCTATGTGCTGGCGATTGCGGTCATCAGCTCGCTCATTCCCTACACCGACCCGCAGCTGCTGCGCAACGAGGTGGGCGACATCAGCGTGAGCCCCTTTACCCTGGTGTTCCAGAAAGCCGGGCTGCTGTCGGCGGCTGCCGTCATGAATGCGGTGGTGCTCACTTCGGTGCTGTCGGCAGGAAATTCGGGCATGTATGCCTCCACGCGCATGCTCTACACGCTGGCCTGCCAGGGCATGGCGCCCAAGGCATTTGCGCGTCTGTCGGGCAACGGGGTGCCGGTGCTGGCGCTGCTGGCCACCACGGTGATGGCCGGGCTGTGCTTTTTCAGCTTTCTGTTCAGCCCCAAGACGGTGTACCTGTGGCTTTTGAACCTTTCGGGCATGACAGGTTTCATCGCCTGGCTGGGCATTGCCGTGAGCCACTACCGCTTTCGCAAGGGCTTTGTGGCGCAGGGGCATGATGTGTCGCAACTGCCCTATGTATCGCCCTGGTTCCCTTTCGGGCCGATCTTTGCTTTCGTTCTGTGCCTCACCATCACGCTGGGCCAGAACTACGAGGCATTCCTGAAAGACCAGATCGATTGGGGTGGCGTGGTGGCTACCTATATCGGCCTGCCGGTGTTTTTGGTGATCTGGTGGGGCTACCGCATGGCCAAGGGTTCACGCACCGTGGCCTACCGCGATATGCGTTTTGACGGGCATGTTACTATCAAAAAATGAGCTTGAAACGTTTGATGGTTAAGCGCTATAGCGTGTTTTGACCGTAAAAAAGCAAGTCCGTGGACTTGCTTTTTTTGTGCGTGCTGACCCGTCCTGAATTGGGTTGACACCTTTCTGAAGAACAGAAAGGAAAGTCAAATGGAACAGTGGGTTAAGAGAACGCAACGGGACTACACGCTGGCTTTTAAACTCGCAGTAGTCGATCAAGTAGAAAGAGGTGAGCTGACCTACCGGCAGGCCCATGAGCGGTACGGAATCCAGGGCGCCTCAACTGTACTGGTGTGGCTTCGCAAGCACGGACGGCAGGACTGGAAAGCTGCATCATCAAGGGGCAAAGGATTACAGAAGATGCCTGAATCGCCCAAGCTGCTGACTCCAGAGCAGCGCATCAAGGAGCTGGAAGTGCAACTGAAAGAAGCCCGCGAGAAAGCGGCCTTCTTTGAAGCGGTAGTGAACGTGCTCAAGCGCGACTACGGAGTCCAAGTCACAAAAAAGCCTGCGGGCAAGTCCTCACGCAAAAGCTCGTCAAAGGGTTAAGCGTCACGAGGGCTTGCCGCTACATGGGAATCAGCCGCCAAGCGCACTACAAGCGCCTGGTCTGCCAGCGTGCACGCAGCGAGCGGGACAAGGCGGTGGTGGAGTTGGCCAGTGAAGAGAGGCGCCATCAGCCACGCATTGGCACGCGCAAACTGCTGCACTTGCTCAAGCCGCCGCTTGAACAGGCGGGAATCCAGATCGGGCGCGATGCACTGTTCGTTGTCCTGCGCCAAGCACGCATGCTGGTGCTGCCACGGCATGCGTACCACAAGACCACCAATAGCCATCATCACTACCGCAGGCACCCCAATCTACTCAAGGAGGGCCCGACCAAAACAGTGGCAAGTGGTTGTGAGCAGCTATGGGTCGCTGACATCACGTATCTACCCACCAAGGAGAAGACTGCCTATCTGAGCCTGGTGACCGATGCCTACTCGCGCAAGATCGTGGGCTGGCACGTGCACGATAGTCTGGAGACCAAGCAGGTCAGCCAAGCGTTGAAGATGGCACTGCGTCAGCGGCGAACAGATCAGCCGCTCGTACACCACTCTGATAGAGGTGTTCAGTACTGCTCGGCTCAATACCAGCGCATCCATGCACGCCACCGCATCACCTGCTCCATGACCGATGGCTACGATTGCTACCAAAACGCTCTGGCTGAGCGGGTCAATGGAATCCTCAAGATGGAATACTTGTTGCAACGACCTGCCGATCTCTCGCAGGCCCGCACCATGGTGGGCGAATCGGTACGGCTGTACAACGAGCGTCGGCCGCACCTGTCCCTAAAATACAAAACGCCCGATGCAGTACATCGGGCGTCTCTCGCCAACCAGCTTGGGCTGGAGATTAGTCGCGAATAGGTGTCAACCTATGACAGGACGAGTCATGCTCCCGATCCCGCTGTTGGGGGGCGCGCTTCAATGGCCCTTGGGCCGCACAGGCTGGCGGCCAATGGAGACATAGCCCAGGCCGTAGCTGGCTACCTGCGCCGGGTCGTACAGGTTGCGGCCATCGAACACCATGCGGTCCTTCAGGCTGGCGGCGAGTTGCTCGAAATCGGGCGCACGGAAGATTTGCCACTCGGTGACGATTGCCAGGCAATCGGCGCCCTGCACGGCTGCATCCACGCTGTCCACCAGTACCAGGTCGTCGCGCTCGCCATAGATGCGTCGCGCTTCTTTCATCGCCACCGGGTCGTAGGCCTGTACCCGGGCGCCTGCTGCCCACAGGGCTTCGAGCAGGTTGCGGCTGGGTGCCTCGCGCATGTCGTCGGTATTGGGCTTGAAGGCCAGGCCCCACAGTGCAATGGTTCTGCCCTGCAACTGCCCGCCATAGAAGGCGCTGATGCGCTCGAACAGCACGTTGCGCTGGGCTTCGTTGCGGGCCTCCACGGCGTTCAGCAATAGGGGCTCGAAGCCGGTGTCCTGCGCGGTGCGGACCAGGGCTTTCACATCCTTGGGGAAGCAGCTGCCGCCATAGCCCGCGCCGGGGTAGATGAAGTGGTAGCCAATGCGAGGATCGCTGCCGATGCCGCGGCGCACGGCTTCCACATTGGCGCCCAGCCGTTCGGCCAGGTTGGCGATCTCGTTCATGAAGCTGATCTTGGTGGCCAGCATGGCATTGGCGGCGTACTTGGTCAGCTCCGCGCTTCGCACATCCATCACGACGATCCTGTCGTGGTTGCGGTTGAAGGGCGCGTACAGCTCGCGCAGCCGGGCCTCGGATGCCGGGTTGCCCGTGCCGATGATGATGCGGTCGGGCCGCTGGCAGTCGGCGACTGCGGCGCCTTCCTTCAGGAATTCGGGGTTGGAGACCACGTCAAAGCCGTAGCTCGCGCCACGAGCGGCGAGGCCCTGCGCGATCACGTCGCGCACTTTGTCGGCGGTGCCAACGGGGACTGTGGATTTGTTGATGACGATGCGCGACCCCGTCATGTGCTGGGCAATGGTGCGGGCCACCGCCAGCACGTATTGCAGGTCGGCGCTGCCATCCTCATCGGGCGGGGTGCCCACGGCCAGGAAGATGACCTCGCTGTGCCGCACGCCTTCGGCCGCATCGGTGGTAAAGCGCAGGCGGCCGTTGGCGTGGTTGCTGGTCACGAGCTTGTCGAGGCCCGGCTCATGGATGGGAATCTGCCCGGCCTGCAGTGCGGCCACCTTGGCGGCGTCCACATCCACGCAGAGCACCTGGTGGCCTACGTCGGCCAGCACGGCCCCTTGTACAAGACCGACATAGCCGGTTCCGAAAACAGTGACTTTCATACGCGGTAGAACGAGCGGTACCAGTCCACAAAGCGCTGGACACCGTCTCTGACAGTGGTCGATGGGGCAAAGTTCACCCAGGCCTGCAGGGCGCGGGTGTCGGCCGATGTGCTGTGCATATCGCCCGGCTGTATGGGCAGCATACGCTTGTTGGCGGTGGTGCCCAAGGCCGATTCCAGCGCTGCGATGTAGTCCATCAGCACCGTGGGATTGCTGTTGCCGATGTTGAAGATGCGGTAAGGGGCGGTGCTGGTGCCCGGGTTGGGCTGCAGCGCGTCGTAGCCGGCATCGGGAGCCGCAGGCTTGTCCAGCACGCGCAGGATGCCTTCGACAATGTCGTCGATGAAGGTGAAATCGCGTACCAACTCGCCGTTGCCATACACGTCGATGGTCTCGCCCGCCAGAATCGCCTTGGTGAACTTGAACAAGGCCATATCGGGCCGACCCCAGGGACCGTACACGGTGAAGAACCGCAGCCCGGTCGTGGGCATGCCATACAGGTGCGAATAGGTGTGCGCCATCAGCTCGTTGGCCTTCTTGGTGGCCGCGTAGTAGCTGATCGGGTGGTCGACCGCATCGCTTTCGGCATAGGGCATCTTGGCATTGCCGCCGTACACGCTGGAGCTGCTGGCGTACACCAGGTGCGCCACCTCGTGCTTGCGGCAGCCTTGCAGAACATTGCCAAAGCCCAGCAGGTTGCTGTCGGTGTAGTCGTCGGGCTGGTCGATGGAATAGCGCACGCCGGCCTGGGCGGCTAGGTGCAGCACGCGCTGGGGGCGCACTTCGTCAAAGAGGGCAGCCATGCCTGCGCGGTCGGCCACATCCAGCTTCACGAAGCGGAAATGGGGGTGGCTTTGCAGCTGTGCCAGGCGCGCATCCTTCAGCGCCACATCGTAGTAGTTGTTGAGGTTGTCGATGCCCACCACAGCCAGGCCCTGGGCGAGCAGGCGCTGGGCACAGTGCATACCGATAAAACCGGCGGCGCCGGTGACGAGGACAGTGTTCATGGGTTCACGGGGGCAGGCAGCCACACATACTGGTATTGCATGGGCGGCGTGCTGGCGCGCATATGGACGAAAGGAATGGTGAAGGACTGCGGTGCAGCCCCTGGGTGGCTGGCGAGCACGGTGTCCCACCAGTCGGGCGCGGCCTTGTCCATGCGTGCAATGTACAGCAGGCCTACACGGGAATCGGCAGCCCGGGCGCGGCCACCTGCAAGGCATTCGGCCATGCGGCCCCACTCGGCGGTGCAGGACATGGCATAGGCATGCGGGTTGTGCGAGCGCAGCATGGCGGCCACCATGTGGTCGGAGCCAACAATCACGCCTTTGCCGTCGTAGCCAGCGGCCGCCAGCTGCTGGGCCAGTTGGGCAACCGGGTGGTTCAGCTCGTCGGGGTCGTGGCGCCAGTCAGCCTGCCAGGGGCGGATCGTGGCGAGGGTCCAGAACACCAGCGCAAACAGCACTACCGCCGTGGTATAGCCGCGGCCCGTTCCTTCCGCCAGCAGGGCCGGGCGCCAGGCATACAGCGCCAGTGGTGCAATGGCCGTCAGGGGCAGCACCCAGCGCTGCTTGAAGCTGCTGACATCGCCCACCACCACCATGGCGATCAGAATGAGGAATACCAGGGCCAGATAGCGGCGCAGCAGCGGCCATGCCCAGGCGCGCCAGTCGGGCACGGCACCTGCTGTTGCCTCTGCGCGGTAGGCGGCCCTCCACAAGCGCCCCCGATAGGTTGCCAGCGCAACAATAAGCCACAGCCCCAGCGTGGAAAATACGGCCTTGGCCAGGGCGCCCAGGCCTTTGAGGTGCGAGACCTGGGTGGAGATGTCCATCTTGTGGATGGTTTCCGTGGTGGCCTCACGCCAATGCTGCGACAGCCACCAGGCGTGTGGCGCAAAGATCAGCAGGCCCACCAGCGGAGCGAGCCACCAGCCATGGCCCAGTATGGCGCGGCGCACCTGCGGCACCGTCAGTGCAGTCACAAAGAGCACGCCGATCAGCATGGCAAAGCTGTATTTGGCCAGCATGCCCAGGCCGCAGAACACGCCCAGCCAGACAAAATGGACAGGGTTGGGCGTCTTGACCTGACGCAGCACCATCCACCAGGTGCCAAAAGTCATGGCGGTCACGAGGATGGTGTGGGTCTGGTCGCGCACGCTGTCCCAGCCAAAGGGCAGCATCAGCAGTAGGCCGCCTGCCACCCAGAAGGCGCCCTTGGCGGGCAGCAGCACGCGCGCGGCCTGCCAGGCCAGCACATAGGTGAGCACGATCAGGCTGTGTTTGACGATGGAGAGCGCCAGCACCGATGGCCCCAGCACCTGGCCCACGGCCCATTGCAGCCAGCTGTAGGCGGGGGGCTGAGAGCCGTAGCCCAATAGGAACTCCTGCGACCAGAGGATTTGCTCGGACTCGTCCCACTTCATGCCCTCCGAGATGGTGACGCGCGAGATGATGTGCGCACAGGCCAGCAGCAGTATCCAGGCCAGCGGGTGCTGGTAGAGGGGCTGCTGCCAGTCTTTGGCAGAAGCGGAGGGCGAAGACGTCATGGCAGAAACACGGATGCGCCCATGCGCACGGGGCCTGGGCGAGAGCCTGGCCTGTCGCATCAGCAGCAGAGGAAAGGGCGGATCAGGTAGTATAGGCGACCGCTGTTTTAGCAAAATACCAAGCGCCGTGTCTTCTCCTGCCGTATCCATCGTCGTCCCCATCTATAACGAATTTGACAACCTGACCGCCCTGGTGGACCGGATCGATGCGGCCATGCGCGCGCAGCCGCTCAGCTACGAGCTGATTGCCGTGGACGATGGATCGAAGGACGACAGCGCCAGGCTGCTGCTGGAGCTGGCATCGACCCGCCCCTGGCTGCGGCCGGTGATTCTGGCCCGCAACTACGGCCAATCGAGCGCGCTGCAGGCCGGGTTTGACCGCGTGCGTGGCAAATATGTGGTGACGCTGGATGCCGACCTGCAAAACGAGCCGGACGATATTCCGCTGCTGCTCAACCGCCTGGAAACCGATGCCAGCGTGGACATGGTGTCCGGCTGGCGCAAGGATCGCCAGGATGCAGCAATTTCGCGCAAATTGCCGTCAAAAATAGCCAACCGGCTCATATCCAACGCCACTGGCGTGCAACTGCACGACTATGGCTGCGCCCTCAAGGCGTACCGCCGCCACATCATCGACCGTATTCACCTGTACGGCGAGCTGCATCGCTTCATTCCGTCGCTGGCGCGCGATGCCGGTGCGCGCATCACCGAAGTGCCGGTGCGCCACCATGCGCGCACGGCGGGCGTGTCCAAATACGGCATTGACCGTACCTTCCGCGTCATCCTGGATCTGATCCTGATGGTGTTTCTGATGCGCTATCGCCAGCGCCCGCTGCACGCCTTTGGCGGCCTGGGTCTGTGGCTGGCCACGCCCGGCTTTCTCATCCTGGCCTATCTGTTCGTCGTCAAGCTGATGGGCGAGAGCATCGGTGGCCGGCCGCTCCTGATTGTTGGCGTGATGCTGGTGCTGATGGGCATGACCTTTGTGGCCGCAGGCCTGATCGGGGAAATGCTGACCCGTGTGTACTACGAATCGGGCGGTGGTCGCCAGTACTACGCGGACGAATACCGCATCGACACCACGGCGGAGGCCCCGCAGATGGTGCGCGTAGAGGTGCCGCGCGCGGCAGCCACTGCCGCCATATGAGCCTGGCGCCTGCGTGAACCGAGTCCACAAAGCCTGTATCAAGGCCGCAAGCGGCGCCCTCCTGCTGGGCGCCGTTGCCTATTTTGCCGACCCCGCTGCACTGTGGGCGCGCCTGCGCGCGGCCAATGGCGGGTGGCTGGCAGCGGGCTTGTGCGCGGCCATCGCATCCAACGTGGTTTCTGCATGGCGCTGGCGCGCACTGGCGCGCTGGCTGGGCGCGGAGATGCGCTGGCCCGATGCACTGCGCTGGTACTTTCAGGCCATCGGTCTCAATGCCTTGCTGCCCGGTGCCGTGGTGGGCGGCGATGTATACCGCGCCGTGGTGCTGCAGCGCACGGGGCAGGGCAAGGCGGCATCGTCGCTGTCGGTGCTGCTGGACCGGCTGAGCGGCCTGTGGATGCTGTGCGCGATTGGCGCCCTGGGCGCGGCGGTGGCAGCCCCTGTACTGGCACCCGTAGTGCGAGTGCCGCAGGCCTGGTTTGTTGCGGCCATGCTGGCAGGCACGGCACTGTGGATTGCACTGCCCTGGTTGCTGTTGTGGTGGCTGGGCAGGCGCGATGCGGCTCATTTGCCTGCGTGGCTGCTGCCACTGCTGCAGGCGGCGCAGCGGCCTGATTTTCATGCGCAGATGCTGGTGCAGGCGGCTTCGTCGGCGCTGGTGCAGGTGTTGTCGGCAGGGGCTCTGGCGCTGGGTGGTCTGGCGCTGGGCATTCATCTGCCGGTTGCCGCATGGGCCTTTGCCATGGCGCCCATCTTTTTGATGGCGGCGCTGCCGGTGAGTGTGGGCGGCTGGGGCACGCGCGAGGCGGCCAGCGCTGCGGCGCTGGCGCCCTTCGGTGTGCCGGCTGCTGTGGCGGTTGGCGTAGGCTTGATCTATGGCGTATATGCGCTGGTGCAGGGCGCACTGGGGGCAGTGGCCTTCGGTCTTCCCAGCCGGCGCGAAAGGGAAGCGGATGCTGCAGAGCGTTGAACCGCCTTTGTACAGCGTTTTTTCAACCAAAGAAGGCTTTGGCGCTTAATTGGTAAGCACAGATTGCTATTTAAAATGTAGCATTTGATGGGAGGTGTTGCCTTCCGCAATAAAAAAGCAAGCCCGCAGGCTTGCTTTTTTATTTTGGGGCAGGTCTGAGTTGGTACAGCTTATGCAGCGGTGATCGACACGGCCTTGGCGTTGAGATATGCCTCCATCGCCTCGGGACCGCCTTCGCTGCCGTAGCCCGAGTCCTTCACGCCGCCAAAGGGGAATTCGGCCGTTGGTGTGGCGGGCTGGTTGATCCAGACCATGCCGGCCTCGATCTGGTTGGACAGCATCTGCACGTTCTTGTACGAGCGCGTATAGGCATACGCGGCCAGGCCAAAGGGCAGGCGGTTGGCTTCGGTGATCGCGTCTTCGAGCTTGTCGAAGGTGCGGATGGCGGCAATCGGGCCGAAGGGCTCGTCATTGAACACCGAGGCGTTCATGGGCACGTCGGCCAGAATGGTTGGGGCGAAGAAATTGCCTTCGCTGCCCACGCGCGCGCCACCGGTAGCCACCTTGGCGCCCTTGGCAGCGGCATCTTCCACCACCTTGGCCATGGCGGTCAGGCGGCGGGCATTGGCCAGAGGGCCCAGGGTCGTGCCATCGGCAAGGCCATCGCCCAGCTTGAGGCCCTCGGCGCGCTTGACAAAGGCATCGATGAACTCGTTCTTGATGCTGCTGTGCACCAAAAAGCGCGTCGGCGAGATGCAGACCTGGCCCGCGTTGCGGAACTTGGCCGCCGCAGTGGCCTTGATGGCCAGTTCCACATCGGCGTCCTCGGCCACGATCACCGGCGCGTGGCCGCCCAGTTCCATGGTCACACGCTTCATGTGCGCGCCAGCCAGTGCAGCCAGTTGCTTGCCGATGGCGGTGGAGCCGGTAAACGTCACCTTGCGGATGATGGGGTGGGGAATCAGGTATTCCGAAATTTCAGCAGGCGAGCCGTACAGCAGGCCCAGCACGCCCTTAGGAATGCCGGCATCCACGAAGCACTGCAGCAGCGCGGCGGGCGATGCGGGGGTCTCTTCGGGCGCCTTCACCAGGAAAGAGCAGCCCGTGCCCAGTGCGGCGCCCAGCTTGCGCACCACCTGGTTGATCGGGAAATTCCAGGGCGTGAAGGCAGCAATCGGGCCGACAGGCTCCTTGATCACCAGTTGCTGCACGTTGGCCACACGGGCGGGAACGATACGGCCATACACGCGCAGGCCTTCGTCGGCAAACCATTCGATGATGCCGGCACCGGCCAGCACTTCGCCCTTGGCTTCCACCAGCGGCTTGCCTTGCTCCTGCGTCAGCAGGCTGGCGATGGCATCGGCGCGCTCGCGCAGCAGGGCGGCAGCCTTGCGCATGATGCCTGCGCGCTCGATTGCGGGCATGGCACGCCAGGTATTGAAGCCTGCCTGCGCGGCTTCCAGCGCGCGATCCATGTCCTTCTTGGTGGCATGCGCCACCTTGCCGATGGTCTTGCCGGTCGCAGGGTTCACCACATCAATGGTCTTGCCATCCGAGGCGTCGCACCATTCGTTGTTGATCAGCAGTCGGGTATCCGGATACGCGGTGGTCATTGCGGTTGTTCCTTGCATGTCTTGGGAATGTTTCGGGCCTGCCTGGGCAAACCATGCCTTGTGCAGGCAAACCCTGGTGATCGCGCCGCAGCACAGGCGGACGGGCGCATACATGCTAACCGCAAGCGCAAATACGCGGAGTCACCAACGTAATTCCAGGCCCGCAGGCGCGGTGGGGAAGACGTGCACCCAGGTTTCTCCACAATGTGGCCGCGCGCTCATGGTAAAACATGGGGGTTGTGGTGTGCCGCCCTGTTGCCAAAAAGCGCAGGCGGATGCGCCTTGCCGTGTATCTAATGCATGATTTGCGCAAATTTGACGTGAGCAAAGTGATGCTCCGATGGAAATGCCGATGATGCATTCCTGTTTACGCAAGTTCTATTCTGGAAGTTTTCAGGCCATGTCTTTTATCCGTACCAGTTCTGCCGTTGTGACCATGTTTGCCGCCTTGCTGGCCGGTTGTGCCACACAGGAAACCGCCAAAACCGCCGAGAAACCTGATGCGGCAGCAGCAGCGTCGCCCCCTGCGGAGCCGTTGTCCGCAGCAGGCTGCGCAGGAAACGCCTGTGACAGTGCGCCTCAATTGCTGACGGGCGCATCTCCGCGCTATCCCTACCCAGCAGGCGCGCTGGCGCAACCTGCCAGCGTGCGCGTTCAATTTGTCGTGAATGTGGACGGCACCGTGAGTGAGGTCAAGACCTTGACCACCACCTCCAAGGACATGGCCGGCGAAGTGGAACGAGCCGTGCGCAAGTGGAAATACCGCCCCGCAATGAAGGCCAACCAGCCCATCAAGGTCATCCTGCAGCAGCAGTTCGATTTCAAACCCTGATCGCTACTGAAAACAGAGCGTTAAGCGCAGGTGGGGCAATGATTTTGATATGAAATATCTAAAATCATTAACTGCTGAGCGGCCCATGCTCTCCTTTCGTCTATTCAAAAACAAAAGGTGATGGCTGCGCGTGGTGCGAAAGTGTGGGCACGGGGAAGCGTTTTTCATTGCCGGGCCAGCTCAAGATGAAAAACGCCCCTCTTGGAGGGGCAGTAGCCGCACATGGTGTGCAAGCTTGAGGAGCCTGATCCCGCTGCTTACGCCACCGCACACAGGCGTTCGGCCAGCTCCACAAAGCCTTCACCGCGCTCGCCACGCGTTACATAGCGCGGCAGGTGCGACAGTTGAGGCACAAACCGCTCAATATTGGCAACGCCAAAGCTGTTCTCAAAGTGCTGGAACATCAACTGGTCGTTGGTGGAATCACCGATGTAACACCACTGGCCGATCTCGGCATCCAGATCCTTGCCAAACAGCGTCTTTACGATCCAGCGCGCGCCTTCGAGCTTGTTGTGTCCGCCGAACCAGCCGTTGATATGGATGGAGCTGACCGTGGCATTCATGCCTGCAGCCTTCATGATGGCGACGCACTGGTCGATCTGGGCCTGCGGCATATGGGTGAATTCGCTGTGATCCACCGCAATGTCGCATTCACGGCCCACCGAGTCAGTGGCGCGCCGTGCGCCTGGTACCGTTGCCTCGATCTGCTCCAGTACTGCCTGCATGTTGGCATAGTTGGCAATGCGTGTCGCATCGTCCTGCTGGTAGAGCTTGTCCAGCCCTCCGAGGGCGTTGCGGCGCAGCGCCACAGCACCGTTTTCTGCCACGATGGCATCGACAGGCCACTCTTGCGCAAAAGGCACACTCCAGCCCACGGGGCGCCCCGTGATCGGAATCACCGCCAGGCCCTTGGCCTTGAGCGCTGCGATGGACTGCACCACTTCGGCAGGCACCACGCCTTCGGTGGTCAGGGTGTCGTCAATATCGGTCAACAGGCCCACAATGGGGCCGTGGGAAGGATTCCAGGTATCAAGAGCTTGCATTGCGGAAAAACGAGGCTATTCAAAAATTTGAGGGGCTATTTTTTCGGCCAGATATATAGATCCGGCCTTGGTCAGATGCCCCCAATCGACCGATGTCATACCTTCAACGGTGCCATCGACCGAGGTCAGACAACCCGCTGCTGTGCAGAACACATCCAGGGCAGACAGATAGGTGGTTTTGGCCTGATGTAAATGGCTGTTGAAGTAGGTATCCCACTGGGCTTCCTTGTTCGATAGGCCCTGTTGCATATAGTGCGGAAAATCACCATGGGTTGCTATGAAATCCATGAGGTTCTTTTGTAGCGACACTGACCAATTGGGTACCGGGCCAACGACAAAAATATGGCTTGCCGGGCTAATTGCGCGCAGGCGCTCAATGGTATCGTTCAGAGCGGCAAGTTCCTTTCGCGGATCATTGGTGCTGTTTTTGCCGGAGATCATCCACGTCATGACGATCTTTTGCGGCTGTATTGCTTCAATGGTCTGAAGCTTGGCTGAGTTAATGGCTTGCAGGGATGCTCCTCCATCAATTTGGCCTTCTAATAAGAAAGGCGGGGCGTTGCCATCGGTCAATTGAATGATTCCATAGTCGGAATAATGGCTATCCCGTACCGATAGCAGTCCTTGGTAGAGCGATGCCGCATAGGAGTCGCCAAAAATCACAATATTTTTTTTGCGTGTTTCCAGGCAACCATTATGACTGCGTTGATCCATTGATACCGAATGGCAGACTTGGTTTCTTATGTTCTTTTGAAACTCAAAGTGATTGTAAAGATTCTCGATTTTGCTCAATTCCTGCAAAGTCTCATTGGTACGGTTCTGAAGCAGCCATTTTTGTGGAATAAAGACACTGGCTAACAAAACCAAGGAAATTGAGCTGCACCAAATCAATAATTTTTTAGATGTATAAGTCGGATTGCGGAATGGATTTTCAATGAATTTCCAAGATCCATACGCAAATAGAAGGGTGATTGCGATCAAAGGCAATGCATACTGCTCAAATGAATGCTTGCCAAAGCGATATATCGAGAATGCGAAAAGTGGTTGATGCCACAAGTACGCGCTGTAGCTTATTTTTCCGATAAACGTCATTGGCGGTAACTGTAGTATTTTTGTGGCGATTCCACTGGGGCTCTGTGCGACCAACACCAAAACTGTACCTACAGTTGGGATCAATGTATAGGTGCCGGGGTGCGGTAAGCGCGCATTCAGACCAAATAGCGCTACCATAATCAACGTTAGCCCTGTCACTGAGAGGCCAATGCGTACTCTTGAGGTGACAGAGAATTGACTCGCCCATAAAGCACCTAATGCACCTAACAAAAGCTCCCAAGCCCGTGCGGGCAGCAGATAGAAAGCTGCATTAGGAAATTCTGAAACAGTGGCAACGGCCCACACAAAGCTCGCTGCAGCACAGAGCGCGATGAGAGCAGAGCGCCAGCGTGATTGCTTCAAGGCAAAGGCCAGCAGCGGAAAAAGGATGTAGTACTGTTCCTCCACCCCAAGGCTCCAGGTATGAAGCAATGGTTTCAGCTCACTGGCAGGCTCAAAATAGCTGCTGTGTAGCCAGAAATAAATGTTGGAGCCAAAGCCGAGGGTGGCTAGCAGGCTGTTCCGGAAATCAGAGAACTCTAATGGAGTTAGTGAAATTCTTGCAAAAATATTGCTAACCAACAGCACGAAAAGCAAGGCTGGGAGAATGCGGCGTGCCCGTCGTTCATAGAAGCGAAGTAGGCTGTATCGGCCTTCAGATATTTCTGTAAATAGAATTCGGCCAATCAGAAAGCCGCTGATGACAAAAAAGATATCAACGCCAAAAAAACCTCCCGGAATCTGATTATGAAAACCAGCATGAAAGAGGATGACTGAGCCTACAGCGATGGCACGCAAACCATCAATGTCTTTTCTGTACTGCATTGATAATCATCGCAGATAGGTTTTTAGGCGCAAAGCAGGGGCCTCCACCAGACGCCAGGAGAGCCACCCTGCCGCGAGCGTGAGCGCAACGACCACCACCAGGCTGGTGGTGAAACCGAGGCCAGGGGCCAATGCACGCACGCACTGCTGAATCGGGAATGCATATAGATAAACCCCGTACGATACATCGCCAAGCCGGCCGGCCTGAGACAGTATGGGCCATGATGCGGTGCCAACCGCCAGCAGTGTGGCAGGCATGAAAAGCAAAAGCGCCGAATATGAAAACCCAAGAGCGTATGCCACAAGTGCACAGACGGATGCAGCAACGGCAAACACTGCACGATGCTGCAGAAATTGCTTGTTGAATGCGGCTATCAGGGAGCCAAAGACGAAATAGGCAGGAAATTCCCAATAATGGTTCATGGCCCCCGTCAGGTCCATCGTCATGGTCGTGAGAAACCAGACCAGATAGGCCACGCAGAGCAAGGTCCATATGCGCCGCGAGCGCAGCAAGCCCAGTAGTCCGGCAGCAGCCAGCACTGCATAGCAACTGACTTCGATAGGGATGGTCCATAGGGAACCGTTGACGGCGTTGGGCAGCGGATGATCGGTAAAAACGCCGGGCAGGCTGAAGCGTATCTGCAGTGCGATGTTGCGCAGATAGTCCCAGGTCATGGGGCTCTGCCAGTAATCATGCAATGAGACCTTGGTAAACACGGGGCCCAGTACGAACAGCGCGAGCAGGACCACCGCTGTCAATGCAGGCCAGATACGCAGGACACGTTTGGCCGCAAACGGCAACAGCCGTGGCTGTGCCCACCAGCTCAAGGTGACCAGATAACCACTGATGACGAAAAAGGCCATCACTGCGGCCCCTCCAATCATGGCCACGTTCATCCACGCAGGAGGCGTTGTCGCTGTAAGAGGAAATTGATGGCTGTAAAGCACAGACAATGCGGCAAACAGTCGCAGGGCATCAAAGTTGTTGGCTGGGCGTAAATCCATTTGTTTCATGCATTCTTTGGACGGGTACGGTCTGTTGTCTTGTGGGGTGGCAGGCCATGGCCATCGATCCCTGTTGCCGGTATGAGCGGCTGCGGTACACGCCGCAGCCCATGCAGTGGTCGACCACCCATTGCCATGGAGCTAGTCTGCCCGCCGCTTGCGGTACAGCAGCCGGCTCAGGCCCAGATAATTGACCGCCATGCCCGCTACGGTGCCTGCAGCCACGTACAGCATGAGCCACCATGGGCCTTGCGGCAGCAGCCAGGCCAGCAGCGAGTAGACGCCAAGGTTCACTGTACCGCCACCAAGCATCAGCCCCAGGTAGCGAAGATACTCGGCTCCCAGTCCGCCAGACGCATTGCGGCCGGCAAAGGAAATATTCCGGTTGATCAGCCATGTGGTGGTGGCCGCCAGCCAGAATGAGATGGCGCGTGCGGCATAGACCCCCAATACGTCACGCAGCAGGGTCAGCACGCCCGCATCCACCAGAAAAGCCAATCCGCCCGCAACCAGAAACCAGAGAAACGAGCGGCTGATTCCGAGTGGCTTCACTTTCCAGCTGCCGTGCTTGCCAGGTAGGCAAATTGCTTGGCCTCCCGGCGGGCCAGTGTGATGGCCTGCAGAATCAGCCCTGTGACAAACGAGATGCCACCACACACCACCAAGGCGGTTACCAGGCCCAGGGTTGGAAAGCGGCGGACAAATCCGGTATGGCCATACTCGATCAGGATGGGTGCAGCCAGCATCACCGCCAACAGGGCCAGCGCTGCACCCAGCAAGCCAAAGAACTGCAGCGGCTTTTCACTCACAACAAGTCGACCGATTGTCTTGAGAATGCGCCAGCCATCGCGGTACGTTGACAGTTTGCTCGCGGATCCCTCGGGCCTTGCGCCATAAGGCGTATCGACTTCGGTACAGGGCATGCGCAACTCCAGGGCATGCACATTCAGTTCTGTCTCGATCTCGAAACCATGCGAATGCGCAGGGAACGATTTGACATAGCGCCGGGAAAACACCCGGTAGCCGGAGAGCATGTCGCGAAAGCTCCCGCCAAAGATTTTCTGCACGGTGCCCGTCAGCAGCTTGTTGCCCCAACGATGGCCCGGCCGGTAGGCCTCGCCCTTGTCACCCGCCTCTGGCTCGGCCTCCACGCGCGCACCCACTACCATGTCCAGCTGCTGGTCGATCAGTTGGTCGATCAGGATGCGCGCCGAAGGGGCATGGTAGGTCGCATCGCCGTCGGCCATCACATACACATCTGCGTCTACATCGGCGAACATGCGGCGCACCACATTGCCTTTGCCCTTGAGATTGACGTTGCGTAAATGCGCGCCGACTTCAATGGCCAACTCAGCGGTTCGATCGGTCGAGAGATTGTTGAAGATGTAGATTTCCGCTTCGGGCAACGCCTCGCGAAAGCCCTCGACCACCGGGCGCACCGTCAACTCCTCGTTGTGGCAGGGAAGGATGACGGCAATGCGTAGATTTCGATAAAGACTTTGTGTTTGCGAATGACTCATTTCGTTATTGTGATGAAAATGATTGACACAACGGAATTTCTGGTGGATTCGTCAAAAGACGACGTTCGCCTGTTGATCTGTCAACAGAAATCAATGTGATGCAGGTCGGATTTTTTACATCCGATCTCGGTATCATGATTTGGAAGCCGTTCAATGCCGATATTCTCTGGTTGGTATTTTTTGGGAGGTCAGGACGAAGAATAGAGATCATTTCAATTTTTTCATTTAATTTCGAATCGAAAATGATCTCCATACCATGAGAATCCGTGGCTCCTTTCCATCCTGCCCAGCCATTCAACTGCATAATATCAGGACTTTTTCTCTCAAGAGAGAAATATCCATCATTCGGAAGATTCTCCGGGTAGTGTGAAACTTCTATAACCTGACTGGTCTTTGTGAAGCGATTAATGGGAACTGCAATTGCATCTGCTTGAAGGAGCTTTGGATAAGGAATTGCCGCTGGGTTGATATGTGAGTATCGATTGAATATCAAATTCAATTGATCCGATGGAATTTCAGGAAAGTGTTTTTTCCAGAACTCCATATGGGGAGTTGGAGTAGTATGGCTTAGAGAGCGAAAACCCATCCCATTAGCGATCGATCCCGGCAAGCCTGGGAAAACAAGTACACCATTGTTAGAGTCTTGAAGTTCTTGGAGATGTCGAATTGTTTGGTTTTGAGGAATATTAAATATAGGCCAGGCTGATTGTAGTGGGTTGAATCTTCCAAAAAGAATTGCTCCAAAAATCATCGAAGAGAGAGCAATTGCCTCGTGATGAGAGGATGCTCTCTTTTTTGATATTGCGTATGCAACTATAATTATTGGAATGAAGACAAGATCCTCGAAGCGCTTGATGCCGTAAGGTTGTTTGAAAGCCCACCATGCAGCAATAATAAATCCAGAAAGTAAAATCAGACGGCGAAGAGAAAGAATAATTCCCGTGTTGCTTACTGTGTAAAGGGCGAGCAAGATCAGGGTTACGCCACTTGCGAACTGCATTCTGGAGGGTTGAACATTATCCCAAAGCAAAAACATACCTATTTTTGAGGGTATGGGTAAAATCATCCAGGATAATTGCAATATGAATGCAGTTGTCAAAATAAGAAAGATTTTTCGTTTGGAGGAATTGTTCCATATTTCTCCAAAATTCTTATAATTCAAGAAAAATGCAATGACAATGTAGTAGTACATGCCAACTACACCAATTTCGGATATATTTAATCCAATTAAACTGCGATAGCCCCATGTGAAATTAAGCCCGGGAAAAAGCCAGGAAATCACAAATCGGAAAGGAACATCTCCTCCCATGGAGTGCCGGCCGCCGGGGTAAAGCGTTGCACTGGTTGCTATCAAATAGTCTTTTAGATAAAGTCCCGCAGTGCCTGCTGCAAGCGCTGCGGCAATGGCGATATATATGATTGATGGGAGTCTAAATAATTTGGGATGATGAATGAGTAAGATTATAAATCCGACAAACGCCAAAGATATTTGAATTGGTGGGTATAAATTTGTTAATAACCAGGCAACAGAAAAATAATAAAATAAGACAAGTTTCCAGATGATTCTTGTCTTTAAGAAAAATGGTATAACTACCCAGGGAAAGTATGCAATTATTGGTCCTTTTTCATTCCACCAAAATTGACTGAATCCTGTAAAATATAAACCAAATGAAAGTGAAATGGCAGCAACATTGCTGGCGCCAAATTTTTTGAATAAAAAAGAATATCCAACTATAAAAAGAGAAAAAATTGCGAACCAATGAAAAGAGTAGGCGTAGGCTGGGTTAACATGCCCATAGAGCCACATTGTTGGCTTGAAAATAATGCCCCAGTCTGCAATAGGTAGGCCATAATTGATGCGTAGATCTTCTTGGTATAACGAAGTTTCGTTGTATCGTTTATAGTCATTACGAACCAGCGCTTGCGTCAGAGGTGTAACAACCGCCCATTCATCACTCCGAACTGGTCTTGATTTTCCAAAGTCTGGTTTTACTTCTTCATAGCTAAAATGATTTTTTAAGACATGGGCATAGGACGATGGCGACCAAGTATTGGCGATATATATAAAGCCAATAAGAATAAATAAAATAAAGAAAATTATATTCTTTGAGTTAAATAATTTCATTATCTATATTTTCTGTCGATGCCTATGGTTTTAAGAAAAACATCTATATATGGAAGACTGCTGGTGGTACTATTTCGGTACTAATTAATCAATTAATTTGCACTACTGAGGCTCAACCCCGCATGCTCCCGCAGCGGATGGAAGTGGATTTTGGGAAAGCGTTCCTGGGCCAAGCGCACGTCATACGGGCTGGTGCATAAGTAGGCCAGGGTGTCGGCCGCATCGTGGGCCAGGCGCATGGGGTAGGCGTTTTCAAACTCGCGCAACTCGGCAGGCGAATTGGCCGTGATCCAGCGTGCGCCGGTGTACTGGCAACCTTCCAGGCGTACGTCGCAGTCGTATTCGGTCTTCAGGCGGTGTTGCACCACTTCAAACTGGAGCTGGCCCACCGCACCCAGCAGCATATTGCCGCCGACATCGGGTTTGAAGACCTGGATGGCGCCTTCTTCGCCCAATTGCATCAGGCCTTGCTGCAACTGCTTGGTGCGCAGCGGGTTCTTCAGCACCACGGTCATGAACATTTCAGGCGCGAAGAAAGGCAGGCCCATGAACTGCAGGCTCGGGCCATCGGTGATGGAGTCGCCCAGTTGTACGCCGCCATGGATGGTAAAGCCGATGATGTCGCCAGCGTAGGCTTCATCGACTGCTTCGCGGCGCTGGGACATGAAGGTGACGACCGATGTGGGGCGCAGTTCCTTGCCGGTGCGCTGCACCTTCATCTTCATGCCCGGTGTGTATTTGCCCGAGGCCACGCGCACGAAGGCGATGCGGTCGCGGTGGTTGGCATCCATGTTGGCCTGCACCTTGAACACCACGCCTGAGAAGCTTTTGTCTTCTGGGTGGATGGTGCGCTCTTCGCGATTGCGGTTCACTTCGGTAAAGGCTACACGTGGGCCGGGCGGTGGCGACATGTCGACCACGGCATCCAGCACTTCCATCACCCCGAAGTTGTTCACACCCGAGCCAAAGAACACGGGGGTGAGTTTGCCTGCCAGGAAGGCTTCATGGTCCCATTCGGCAGAGGCGCCCACGGCCAGTTCCATGGATTCGAGCGCATCGTCAAAGGCTTTGCCGAAGCGGGCGCGCAGCTTGACGGTATCCGACAGCGGGATCACTTCGAAATCCTGCGGGCGTTTTTCGCTGCCTGCGGCAAACACCGTCATGCTCTGCGAGCGCAGGTTGATGATGCCGCCAAAGCTTTTGCCCTGGCCTACGGGCCAGGTGATGGGGCAGCAGGGCATGCCCAGCTCGCGCTCCACCTCGTCCATGATGTCCAGCGGATCACGCACTTCGCGGTCCATCTTGTTGACGAAGGTGATGATGGGCGTGTCACGCTGGCGGCAGACTTCGATGAGGCGCCGGGTTTGTGCTTCCACACCGTTGGCAGCATCAATCACCATCAGTGCGGAGTCCACGGCCGTCAACACGCGGTAGGTGTCTTCCGAGAAGTCCTTGTGACCTGGGGTGTCGAGCAGATTGATCACATGGTCGCGGTAGCTCATCTGCATCACCGATGAGGCCACCGAGATGCCGCGCTGCTTTTCGATTTCCATCCAGTCGGATGTGGCATGGCGGCTGGCCTTGCGGCCCTTGACGGCGCCTGCGATCTGGATGGCACCCGAGAACAGCAGCAGCTTTTCGGTCAACGTGGTCTTACCAGCATCCGGGTGGGAGATGATGGCGAAGGTGCGGCGGCGGCGGGTTTCGGAAGCGTAGGACACAGTAGCAGTAAAAATGGGGGCAGGTCCGTGCAGGACTGCAAAAAACAAAGCCAGCAGGCGCTGGCTGAAACTGGCGCAATTTTAGCGGATGGCAGGATGTTTGCCCAAAGGGGTTGCTTTACGCAGGAAACCAGGGTTCTTGTAGCGAAGCGCACGCGATTCGATGTACCGCCATGACGCACACCCCAACGCGGTGGCTGTGGCGATGGTGACGGCCAGATTGATGCCAAAAGGCAGCTGGGGCCACAGCGCAGTGATCGCTTGTGCGACAGGGAATCCGTAGAGATAGATGCCGTAGGATGGATCGCCGACTCTGTGAAGCCAGTTGCGCCGAGCGCTGCGGCTACCGATGGCAATGATGAGCGCTGGCCACAGCAGGAAGCGGGCCGTGGATTGGTGGGGCGTCAGAAAATAGGCCAGCAGGCATAGCGGCAGCAGCACCATCAGCAATCGGGGGGCATGCTGGCGGAACCATTGTGCATGCAGGCCGATGAGGCAGCCTGCTGCAAAATAGGCGGTATACATGGGCCACAGCACCAACTCGCCCGTCACATCATCGTTCATGCACAGCAGGTACCACAGCATATAGGCCGCGCACAGCAGCGATGCCACCCGGCGATGGCGCAGAATCCCCAGAAGGCCTGCCAGCGCAAGCGCGCAATAGCTGAAGAATTCCAGCGGAATGGTCCACAGCGGGCCGTTCATGGCGCCTTCCACGGGCTGGCCTGTGAAGACGCCCGGCAAACCGGTGGCCGCACGCACCAGGGTCAGGTTGCCTGCAAATTCCAGCGCACCGGCAGATCGCAGAAACGCTGGTGCAGGCAGTGCGGTGAAGGCAAGGCCAAAGACGAAGATGCACATCAGCACCGCACCGCACAGTCCAGGCCAGAGCCGCAGCACCCGTTTCCACAGAAATGGCAGGAGACGCGGCTCCCGCATCCAGCTGAGTGTGACCAGATAGCCGCTGATGACAAAGAACGTCATCACCGCCACGCCGCCAAGCCAGGCCCAATTCAGCCACTGGTTGCTGATCCAGGCCGGTGCTGTGACACCGGTGATCGGATAGTGGTGCGCAACGATGACCGACCATGCCGTGAGCAGCCGGATGGTATCGAAATGGTTGTGATGCTCTGAACGCATGGGAGAAGATGCAGATGGCTGAGGTGACGCGTTCACTTGGCCAGCAAGCGCTTCAGACGTAGCGCAGGTGACTCAATCCAGTGCCACAGTACATAGCCCAGCAGCATCGACAGCACGCAGGACAGTGCCATGCTGGCATAGAAGTTCATCGACGGCCACAGCGCATACACCGCCTGTGCAATGGGACAGCCCGAGAGGTAGACGCCGTAGGAGGGATCGCCCAGGCGGCTGACCCATCCCGAAAAAACCGATGTCGTGCTCCCCAGGTAGATGAGCAGCGCTGGCAGCACCAGCAGGCCGGATGTGTGCTGCAGCCCGGTGAGCCAGAAGAACATGGCAATCGGAATGAGGCCGAAGGTGATGGCGGCGGCATGGGGCAGGAAGCGATCACGGTGCAAAGCAATCAGCGCCCCACAGGCGAAGTAGGCCGGGTATTCGTACCAGTGCATCATCACGCCCAAGAAATCGGCGTTGTAGCCCACGATGAACACCAGGATGTAGCCCAGCAGGGCAAAGGTTGCGATCCAGCGCTTGCGGAAAACACCCACCACGCCGGCCGCGGCCAGCGCGGCGTAGCACATCGTTTCCATGGGGATGGTCCACAGCGGCCCGTTCATCAGTGTGTCCAGGGGGTTGTTCATGAACACGCCGGGCAGGTTGACGTAGGCGCGGTACATCAACAGGTTCCTGAAGTACTCCAGCGTCTGGCCATGGCTCAGGAACTCCCTGGCTGGCAGATTGGTGAACAGCAGGCCAAATACAAAGATGTTCAGCACCATGGCGGCCAGCATGCCCGGCCACAGGCGCAGCAGGCGCTTGGCAGAGAACTTGACCAGGTGTGGCTCGCGCAGCCAACTGGTGGTGACCAAGTAACCGCTGATGGTGAAGAAGGTCATCACGGCCACGCCGCCGATCATGCCCACATTCATCCAGCCGGGGCCCTCGTGGTCACTGATGTAGTAGTGGTGGCAGACGATCACGGCCAGCGCTGCGCAAATCCGGAGGATGTCGAACGAGTTGCCGCGGTGCGAAGTGGATGCCATGGAAAAAGAGATGCCAAAGGGGAAAAACGCTGCGTCACTATACCTTTCATAGCTGATGGCGCCAGTCAGTCGGGTGCTGGTAGGTGTTCTTGCATCCTTCTTGATGCGATCTTGATACCTTCTGCCCCATTCTCTACACGCGCTTGATGCGCATATTTTTACATTTCTTCCAGCGCTGGCGTTGGGCCAGCGTCGTTGTATGGCTTCGTCTGCGCACATTGAGCGCCCGGGCGGGGCAGGAGGAAATGGAAATGCCTTACCACTGGGTGGAAGTATTGGCGGTGCTTGCCGCTGGCGGGCTCTTTGCCTATCTCGGCTACGCGCTGCTGCGCCCCGAAAAATTCTGAAGGGACCACCATGCAAATGCTGCAAGATCTGATCTTTGTGAGCCTGACGTTCGCCTGCTTTGCGGGACTGTTGGGCTTTTTGCGCGCGCTGACGCGCATCTGACAGGGAGCACACCATGTGGTTACCCTGGATAGAATTTGCCGCAGTACTCGCGGCTCTGACGGTGCTAGTCATTCCCATGGGCCAGTGGTTGGCGCGGTGTTTTACCAGCGACCACCACACCTGGCTGGAGCGGCTCAGTTACCGCGCGCTGGGCGTGAACCCTGGCGAGCATATGGGCTGGCAGCGCTATGGCGCGGCCCTGTTGCTGTCCAATGCGGCCATGATGCTGCTGGGCTATCTGGTGCTGCGGCTGCAAGGCTGGCTGCCGCTCAATCCGCTGCAATTCGCGGCCCAAGCACCTGATCTGGCATTCAATACCGCTGCTTCGTTCATCACCAACACCAACTGGCAAGCCTATGGGGGGGAGAGCAGTCTCTCCAATGCCACGCAGATGGCGGTCATCACCTTTCTGATGTTTGCGGGGGCGACCACGGGTGTGGCTGCAGGCGCTGGCTTTGTGCGGGGTCTGGCCCGTTCCAGCAGCAAGGATGTGGGTAACTACTGGGTGGACTACGTACGCGTGTTCTGGCGCGTGCTCCTGCCGCTCTCCTTTGTGCTTGCACTGGTCTATGTGTGGCAGGGCATTCCGCAGACGCTGCACACCGAGACCTGGGCAAGCACGCTCGAAGGCGCGCGCCAGCAACTGCTGACGGGCCCCGTTGCAAGCCTGGAGAGCATCAAGCATCTGGGAACCAATGGCGGTGGTTTCTTCAACGCGAATGCTGCGCATCCGTTCGAGAATCCGACGCCGCTCACCAATATGCTGCACATCCTGGCCATGCTGCTGATTCCCGCGAGCATGACCTATGCATTTGGCTCCATGCTGCTGCGCCGTCGCCAGGGATGGGTGCTGTATGGCGCCTGCATGGTGATGTTCGTAGGTTTTCTGAGCCTGGTGTTCATGGCCGAGCAGCAAGGCAGCAGCCTGCTGGCACGAGCCGGGGCCGACCAGCAGTGGAGCCTTGCGCAGCCAGGCGGCAATATGGAGGGCAAGGAATTGCGCTTTGGCATTGCCGACACCGCGCTGTTCGTGACCACCACCACAGCCGCCACTACAGGCTCGGTCAATGCCATGCACGATTCGCTCACGCCCCTGGGTGCCATCACGCCGCTGGCACTGATGATGCTCAACTGCGTGTTCGGGGGCGACGGGGTGGGGCTGATCAACCTGATTCAATACGCCATCCTCACGGTTTTCCTGGCCGGCATGATGATCGGCCGCACGCCGGAGTTTCTGGGCAAGAAGATCGAGGTGCGCGAGATCAAACTGGTCATGCTCTCGGTGCTGGCGCATCCGGCCAGCATTCTGGGATTCACGGCGCTGGCCATGCTGTGGCCTGGCGCATCCGACAGTCTGAACAACCGTGGCCCGCACGGTTTCTCGGAAATTCTGTATGCCTATGCTTCGGCTACAGCCAACAACGGCTCGGCTTTCGCGGGGCTGAATGCCAATACGCCGTTCTTCAACACCACGCTGGGTCTGGCCATGATCGTGGGGCGCTTTCTCACGCTGCTGCCCATGCTGGCGGTGGCCGGCAGCATGGCGGCCAAAACCACAGTGCCTGCGGGGCCTGGCACCTTTCCCACGGCATCGCCACTCTTCTTGGGGTTGCTGGTGTTTGTGGTGCTGGTGGTGGGCGGGCTCACCTTTTTGCCAGCGCTGGCGCTGGGGCCTGTCGTGGAGCACCTGCAAATGCTGGTGGGGCACCTCTATCCCTGATGCATGCACACCCCCTGAGTCGCTTCGCGCCTTCCCCAGCTCTTGCTGCGGGGCGGCCCTTGTCCGGCTGCCCACACTTTGGGAAGGCCGGTCTCAGAGCCTGGGGCGTTGCCAGGGCGCACTGATATCTCCGCTGGGAGCAACACTATGAAATCGTCTTCTCTTTCCCTCTCCGTATCCGTAGCATCGGCTTCGGATACCGAATCGTCTCCGGCTTCCTGGGGGCGTCTGGTGGCCAGCAGCGTACGCGCCGCCGCGGCCGTCATGCTGGTCGGCGGCATTGTCTATCCGCTGGCGACAACCGGCGTGGCTCAGGCTCTGCTGCCGTATGCAGCCAATGGCAGCCTGGTCGAGCGCAATGGCCAGGTGCTGGGTTCGGCCCTCATCGGCCAGCAGTTTGCGGGTGCCAACTATTTCCACGGAAGGCCCAGCGCCACGGTGGCGCCGGACCCCGACAAGGAGGGCGCCAGCATCGCTGCGCCCTATAACGCCGCACAGTCAAGTGGCAGCAACCAGGGAGGTACCCACAAGGAACTGGCCGAGACAGTGGCTGCCCGCGTAGTGCAGTACCGCGCCGATAACGCCTTGGCCACCGATGCGGTGGTGCCCGTGGATGCGGTCACGGCTTCGGCGTCGGGTCTGGATCCACACATCTCCGTGGCCAATGCCTTGCTGCAGTTGCCGCGTGTGGCGCAGGCGCGCAAGCTGAACCAAGACCAGGTGCGGCAGTTGATTGCGCAGAGCACGCAGGGGCGTACCTTTGGTCTGCTGGGCGAGCCACGCGTCAATGTGCTGCGCCTCAATATGGCGCTGGATACACAGCAACCTGCTGCAAAGGAGTGAGCCATGAGCAGCCTTAAAGTGAAAGCAGGCACGAGCCTGTTCGAGCCACGCCTGGTGCGCGATGCCCTGTTCGATGCGATGCGCAAGCTATCGCCGCGCACGCAATGGGCCAATCCGGTGATGTTCGTGGTCTATCTGGGCGCCATCTTGACCACGCTGCTGTGGGTGCAGAATCTGCGTGAGCCCGGCTCCGCTGCAGGCAGCGAAGGCGCCGGTTTTGCGTTGGCGATTGCGCTGTGGCTATGGTTCACGGTGCTGTTCGCCAACTTTGCCGAGGCGCTGGCCGAAGGCCGCAGCCGCGCCCAGGCGGCCAGCTTGCGCAGCATGAAACGCGATACCGTGGCCAAGGCACTGCAGCAGCCACATTTCGGCAGTGCATGGATTCCGGTACGGGCGAGCGAGCTGCGCAAGGGCGCAGTGATTCTGGTGGAGGCCGGAGACACCATCGCTCTGGATGGCACGGTGATCGAAGGCGTTGCCTCGGTGGATGAAAGCGCGATTACTGGTGAATCGGCACCCGTGATCCGCGAGGCGGGCGGCGACTTTTCATCAGTAACGGGTGGCACACGCGTGCTGTCGGACTGGCTGGTGGCGGAAATCACGGTCAACCCTGGTGAATCCTTCCTGGATCGCATGATCTCCATGGTCGAATCGGCCAAACGTCAGAAGACACCCAATGAACTGGCGCTGACCATTCTGCTCGTGGGTCTGACTCTGGTCTTCCTGCTGGTGATCGTCACGCTGTGGCCGTTCTCGGCCTTTGCCGTGGCGCAGGCGGGTTCAGGCACGGTGGTTGGCATGGCTGTGCTGGTGGCATTGCTGGTTTGCCTGATTCCTACCACCATTGGCGGGCTGCTGTCGGCCATTGGCGTTGCCGGCATGAGCCGCATGATGCAGGCCAATGTAATCGCCACTTCGGGCCGTGCCGTGGAGGCTGCAGGCGATGTGGATGTGCTGCTGCTGGACAAGACCGGCACCATCACCTTGGGGAATCGCCAGGCGAGTGAATTCTTGCCTGCGCCGGGTGTGTCGGTGCAGCAGTTGGCTGAAGCCGCGCAACTGGCATCGATAGCCGATGAAACCCCCGAAGGCCGCAGCGTTGTGGCTTTGGCCCGAGAGCGCCATGGCGTTGCCGAACGCAACGCCCAGGACCTTGCAGCCGAATTTGTGCCCTTTACCGCGCAGACGCGCATGAGCGGCGTGGATCTTTCCACGCCAGAAGGTGCGCGCCAACTGCGCAAGGGCGCCTTTGATGCGGTACGGCAGCACGTGGAGGCTCTGGGCGGCAGCCTGCCTGCCGGTGTGCAGCAGGCGGTGGACAATGTGTCGCGCAAGGGCAGCACACCGCTGGTGGTGGCCGATGGCGCCCGTGTGCTGGGCGTCATCGAGCTCAAGGACATCGTCAAGCCCGGCATGCGCGAGCGTTTTGCCGAACTGCGCCGCATGGGCATCCAGACGGTGATGGTGACGGGCGACAACCCGCTTACCGCGGCCGCCATTGCCGCCGAGGCGGGCGTGGATGACTACCTGGCCGAGGCCCGGCCCGAGGACAAACTACGTCTGATCCGCTCGCACCAGGCGGCTGGCCGCCTTGTGGCCATGACGGGCGACGGCACCAACGATGCGCCAGCCCTGGCGCAGGCCGATGTGGCAGTCGCCATGAACAGCGGTACGCAGGCTGCCAAGGAAGCTGGCAACATGGTGGATCTGGACAGCAACCCCACCAAGCTCATCGAAGTGGTGGAAACCGGCAAGCAGATGCTGATGACGCGCGGCGCGCTCACCACCTTCAGCATCGCCAACGACGTGGCCAAGTATTTCGCCATCATTCCGGCGGCTTTCGTGGGCACTTACCCCCAATTGGCGTCCCTCAATGTGATGCAACTGCACAGCGCCGACTCGGCCATCCTGAGTGCGGTGATCTTCAATGCCCTGATCATCATTGCCCTGGTGCCGCTGGCCCTGCGCGGTGTGCGCTACCAGGCCGTGGGGGCGGCGGTGCTGCTGCGGCGGAACATGCTGGTCTACGGGGTGGGCGGGCTGATCGTGCCGTTCGTGGGCATCAAGATCATCGATATGTTGCTGACGGCTCTGGGGCTGGTATGAGCCTGGCGCTGAAAACACCGACAATGCCAAGACGATGGCGGTAAGCACCAACAATACTCCGGCGCCACCAGCGCGTCCAGACCCGGACGCGCTGGTGGCGCAGCTGCATGCCGAGCAGCAGCAGGCTGCACGCGGAAAGCTGCGCATCTACTTTGGCTCCAATGCCGGTGTGGGAAAGACCTATGCCATGCTGGCGGCCGCACAGCGCGAGCGGCATGCGGGCCGCTCCATCCTGGTGGGCCTCGTGGAAACGCATGGAAGGGCCGAGACAGAACAGCAATTGCACGGTCTGGAGCAACTGTCGCGCCGCCATCTGCCCTACCAGGGGCGGCAATTGACCGAGTTCGATCTTGACGCCGCGCTGCTGCGCCACCCCGAGGTGCTGCTGCTCGACGAGCTGGCGCACAGCAATGTGCCGGGGGCACGCCATCCCAAGCGTTGTCAGGATGTGGAGGAACTGCTCGCCGCAGGCATCGATGTCTGGACCACGCTCAACGTGCAGCACCTGGAAAGCCTCAACGATGTGGTGGGCGGCATCGTGGGCATCAAGGTGCATGAGACTGTGCCCGACCAGGTTTTTGACAACGCCGATGAGGTGATCGTCGTCGACATTCCGCCCGAGGAGCTGCTCAAGCGCCTCAAGGCAGGCAAGGTCTACCCGCTGGAGCAGGCCGAGCGCGCCTCGCACAACTTCTTTCGTCTGGGCAATCTGCTGGCCCTGCGTGAGCTGGCGTTGCGGCGCACGGCCGACCGTGTTGACGAGGACATGCGCGACTACCGGCGCGAGCGCGCCATCGGTGAAGTCTGGCCCGCCCGTGAACGATTGCTTGTCGGTGTGGGCGGCCATGCGGGCGATGATGCGCTGGTGCGTCAGGTAGCGCGGCTGGCGCGGCGGCTGGAAGCCGACTGGATGGTGGTCTATGTGGATGCCCCCGAGCGCCAGCACCGGCCGCGCCGCGCGCAGGAGGGAGTGCTCAAAACATTGGCGCTGGCCGCGCGCTTGGGCGCTGACACGGCCACGATCCCCGGCGCCGACGTGGCCCAGGCGCTGGTGGCCTTTGCCCATGAGCGCAATGCCAGCCATCTGGTGCTCGCACGCGTACAGCGCCGCGTCTCCCGCTGGCTGCCGTGGGCAGCGGCCAGCCTGCCCGAGCAGATTGCGCGGCTGGACCCGGGGCTGGACGTGCTGGTGCTGTCTCCGCCTGTCCCCAAGAACGGGAGCGCCGTGCGCAAGCCGGTGCATGAGCGCAAGCCGGTGGCATGGCTCGGTTACGCCGGAGCCACCCTGGCTTGCGTGGCCGCCGCCGTGGTGGCAGAGCTGCTGCTGCAGGTGTTCGATCCGGCCAACGTGGTCATGCTCTTCCTGCTGGTGGTGGTGCTGTCGTCCTTGCGCTGGGGGCGGGGGCCGGGTGCCTGGGCTGCGCTGCTGTCGGTGCTGCTGTTTGATTTCTACTTTGTGCCGCCGCGCAATTCGTTCAGCGTCAATGACACGCAGTACATCTTCACCTTCTGCCTGATGCTGGGCGTGGCCCTGGTCTGCGGCCAGCTCATGGCGCGGTTGCGCCACGAGGCGCGTGTGGCGGCAGAGCGGGAGCGGCGCGCCGGGGCGCTGGCCCGGTTGGCGCGCGACCTGTCAGGCGCGCTCACGCAGGAGCAAGTGGCGCAGATTGCGCTCACCACGGTGTCGGGCGTGTTCGATGCACAGACAGGTCTGCAATTGCCCGATGCGCAGGAAAGCCTGCATGCCGTTGCCGGTAGCGAAGGCCCCATGGATGCCAGCATTGCGCGCTGGAGCATGGAGCACGGCCAGCCTGCGGGGCAGGGCACTGACACCCTGCCCGCATCGCCCGCGCTGTATGTGCCGCTGATGGCGCCGGTGCGCGCGCGCGGTGTACTGGTGCTGCACTTGCGCAGGCCGCAGCGGCTTCATGTGCCGGAAGAGCGCCGCCTGCTGGATGCCTGTGCGAGCCAGATTGCACTGGCGCTCGAACGCGTGCACTTCGTCGAGGTGGCGCAGGAGACCCAGGTGGCCATGGAAGGCGAGCGGCTGCGCAACACCTTGCTCTCAGCGGTGTCGCACGATCTGCGTACGCCGCTGACCGGTATTCTGGGCGCAGCCCAAGCCGCCCTGCCACGGGTGCCACCGGGTGCGGCGGCAGACATGCTGATGCAGATTCGCAACCAGGCCGAGGCATTGCAGCAACTGGTGGATAACCTGCTGACCATGGCGCGCCTGCAGCAGGGCGGCGTGCATCTCAAGCGCGAATGGCTGCCCGCCGAAGAGCTGGTGGGCAGTGCACTGCGGCAGATGCACGGTCGCCTGGCCGGGCATGTGGTGCGCACCGATCTGCCAGCAGGCCTGCCGCTGCTGCATGTGGATGCGGTGCTGATGGAACGTGTGCTGGTCAACCTGCTGGACAACGCTGCCAAATACACGCCGCCCGGCACGACATTGACGCTGGCCTGCCATGTGGAGCAGGATGCAAAGGGCATCGATCATTGTCTCCTTACGCTACAGGATGATGGGCCAGGACTGCCAGCACACCTGGATGCGGCACTGTTGTTTGAGCCGTTCACGCGTGGCGTGGTCGAGTCCTCCGTCTCCGGCATGGGCCTGGGTCTCACGCTGGCGCAGCGCATCGTGGAAGCCCATGGCGGGAAGCTGGAACTTGCGTCGGCCAATCCAGGGCCGGGTACCATCTTTACCATTCGCCTGTCCGTGCCTGAGCAACCGGCTTTGGACGATTGAAACGGCTTTCCCCATGACTGTTGCAGCCCACCGCGTACTATTGATTGAAGATGACCTGGCAATACGCCGCTTTATCCGCCTGGCCCTGGAGGACGAAGGCTGGCAGGTGTTCGAGGCGGAGACGGCACGGCGTGGCCTGATCGAGGCCGCGAGCCGTCAGCCCGATGTGGTGGTCTTGGACCTGGGCCTGCCCGATGCCGATGGCAAGAGTGTGATTGCCCAACTGCGCAGCTGGAGCCCTCTGCCGGTGCTGGTGCTGTCGGCCCGGGACCGCGAAGAGGAAAAGGTAGCCGCCCTCGACACCGGCGCTGATGATTACCTGACCAAACCCTTCGGTGTGCCGGAACTGCTCGCGCGGCTGCGCGTGCTGCTGCGCCGCCGCCAGCAGATGCCTGCCGACACAGCGCCTTCCAGCCGCGCACGCTTTGGCGAGGTGACGGTCGATCTGGCCACGCACGAAGTCAGCCGGGGATCGGAGGTCGTGCACCTCACGCCCATCGAGTTCCGACTGCTGGCTGCACTGATCGCGGGCCAGGGCCGCGTGCTGACGCACCGCCAACTGCTGCTGCAGGTGTGGGGGCCGGAATACCTGGATAGGCCCCATTACCTGCGCGTGCACATGGCCAACCTGCGCCAGAAGATCGAGGCCGACCCGGCCCAGCCCCGGCACCTGCAGACGGAGTTGCAGGTGGGTTACCGCCTCGTGGGGCTGGCGGCGGCTTAGAGCCGCTTCAGAACCCGTTTAACCCATCATTTTTTGCAGCGCCATGGCCGTCGCATACATGCCAAGGCCAAAGACGGCATGGGTGACGATGCTGTGCAAGCGTGCAATCCAGGGCCGGGGCGCGCGGCTGGCCGCCACACCCATGCCCATGCCCGGCTGCATGATGAAGAATGGAAACACCACGGTTGCCACACCAAAAGCCAGTGCAGGCCACAAGGTGGGTGCGCTCAGCCATGCCATACCCTCCAGGGCCACAAGGGTCAGGGCAAACACCAGGCCGATGAGGTAATGCACGGTCCAACCCACGGCGGCCTCGTGTGCCCTGGGTTTTGCAGCGGGGATCGGCACTTGCGCGGGGCGGGTCTCTGGCAGATAGAGCAGCCAGCGCCCGACCAGTGCGTAATTGAGTGCAGGGGTGCCGAACAGGCGCTTGCGCAGCAGGGCCCAGAGGTCGGTGATGGCGGTGGCGCCCAGGCCCACTGCCAGGGTCTGGACCAGGATATGAGAGAGGGAAACAGGGTTGTCAATGTGCATATGGCTTGCCTTGTCGGAAGAAAACACCCACTATGCAAATTGAAGTCAACTTCAAGTCAACCACGCATGCTCATCGATATCGGCGAGGTGGCGCGCCGCTCGGGTCTTACCGCTGCCACCCTGCGTTACTACGAGGCCCAGGGCCTGATTTCCTCCTGCGCGCGGCATGGCCTGCGCCGCCAGTACCAGCCCCAGGTGCTGCAGCAACTGGCCATGATTGCGCTGGGCCGCACGGCGGGTTTCTCGCTGGCCGAAATTCGGCAGATGTTCGGTGACGACGGCACGCTGGAAGTGGACCGGCAGGCGCTTGCCAGCAAGGCCGATGAGCTGGACCGCTCCATACGCCGGCTGACCACGCTGCGCGAAGGCCTGCGCCATGCCGCCCAGTGCCCCGCGCCTCGCCATATGGATTGCCCGAAATTTCAGCGGATTCTGCTTGCGGCTTCCCGCCCGGCTCCCAAACGGGCTTGAGACCTGCTGCAGCGCAGAAGATGCGGCGGCGTTTATAATGACGCGCTATCCGAGGAGCGTTGCAGCGTCCCCATCAGGCGGGGCGTGAGGCTCGGATCCCCTATCGCAACGACGCTCACCCACGCTTTCTGTGCGGTGAGATGGTGTATCTCCTTCTGCCGTAGAACGTGGTTTTTCATTCATTTTTTGGAGAAAACCATGAACGCTGCTGTTCGTTTCAACCCCGCTGATTCCGCGATTGCCGACATTTCCCTGGCCGATTGGGGCCGCAAGGAAATCAAGATCGCCGAAACCGAAATGCCAGGCCTGATGGCCATCCGCGAAGAGTTCGCTGCGGCCCAGCCTCTCAAGGGCGCCCGCATCACCGGCTCGCTGCACATGACGATCCAGACCGCCGTGCTGATCGAAACGCTCAAGGCACTGGGCGCCGATGTGCGCTGGGCTTCGTGCAACATCTTCTCCACGCAGGACCACGCCGCTGCCGCCATTGCCGCGACCGGCACGCCCGTCTTCGCCATCAAGGGCGAATCGCTCAAGGACTACTGGGATTACACCCACGCTATCTTTGAATTCGGCGACAAGGGCGCCGAAGGCGAAGGCCCGAACATGATCCTGGACGATGGCGGCGATGCCACCATGCTGATGCACCTGGGCAAGAAGGCCGAGAAGGACCTGTCCGTGCTGGCCAACCCCACGAGCGAAGAAGAAAAGATCGTTTTTGCCGCCATCAAGGCCAAGCTGGCTGTCGATGCCTCCTGGTACAGCCGCAAGTCGGCCCAGATCATGGGCGTGACCGAGGAAACCACCACCGGCGTGCACCGTTTGAACGAAATGTCGGCCAAGGGCACCTTGCTGTTCCGCGCGATCAATGTGAACGATTCGGTGACCAAGTCCAAGTTCGACAACCTGTACGGCTGCCGTGAATCGCTGGTGGACGGCATCAAGCGTGCCACCGACGTGATGATCGCCGGCAAGGTAGCCTGCGTGGCTGGCTATGGCGATGTGGGCAAGGGCTCGGCCCAGGCGCTGCGTGCGCTGTCGGCCCAGGTGTGGGTGACCGAGATCGACCCGATCAACGCCCTGCAAGCTGCCATGGAAGGCTACAAGGTCGTGACCATGGAATACGCCGCCGACAAGGCCGACATCTTTGTGACCACCACTGGCAACAAGGACATCATCCGCCACGAGCACATGGTTGCGATGAAGGACCAGGCCATCGTCTGCAACATCGGTCACTTCGACAACGAAATCGACGTTGCCTCGATCGAGAAGTACCAGTGGGAAGAAGTCAAGCCACAGGTCGACCAGATCACCTTCCCCGATGGCAAGAAGATCACCCTGCTGGCCAAGGGCCGCCTGGTGAACCTGGGCTGCGCCACGGGCCACCCCAGCTTTGTGATGTCGTCTTCGTTCGCGAACCAGACCATCGCCCAGATCGAGCTGTTCACCAAGCCCGAAGCCTATGAAGTGGGCAAGGTCTACGTGCTGCCCAAGATTCTGGACGAAAAGGTGGCACGCCTGCACCTCAAGAAGGTGGGCGCGATGCTGACCGAGCTGACCGATGACCAGGCTTCCTATATCGGCGTGAAGAAGGAAGGCCCTTACAAGCCTGAAACTTACCGCTATTGAGCTTCAGGCTGCGTCGCACCGCTCTTTTAAATAAAGAGAAAGACGGTGCAAAAATCATAGCTGTTGGCGCTTATTTAGAGCTGGTTGTAGATGAAAATCTATCCATGATTGGCTTTGAGTATGCGCCAATGGCTATCAAAATGAGAGAGGATTGCGCATGCGCGCTGATGTGTTTTTGGTGGATGCGGGCCTCGCATCAACGCGCTCGCAGGCGCAGCGATTGATTGCGTCTGGCGTGCAGTGGCGCACCACGGTGCTGGCGCCATGGATCAAGGTTGCCAAGAATGGCGACGAGATTCCTGCGGGCGCTGAAGTGCAATTGCTGGATGCATCGGAAGCCAAGTACATCTCGCGCGGTGGTCTCAAGCTTGAAGGCGCGCTGGCAGCCACCGGCATTGCGGTCAAAGACCTGCGCTGTCTTGATGTGGGCCAGAGCACCGGTGGCTTTACCGACTGCCTGCTGCAGGCAGGCGCTGCCCAGGTCATCGGCATTGATGTAGGGCAAGGTCAGTTGCATGAGCGGCTGCGTAGCGACGCACGCGTGGTCTGCGTCGAAGGTTTCAATGCCCGTTCGCTGACTCCGGAATCACTGCAGGCGGCGTGCGATGAAGCCCTTTGCGAAATCGTCGAAGAGGAAGAGGACAACGACACCCAGCCTGTAGCGCCCTATGCATGGATGCGCAATGGCGGCCAGGTGAGCGACGACTACGACGACAGTGACGACGCCAAGGAGCAGGAGATAGAAAACTTCAAGGCCGAGCGCAGCGCCAAGGCGCGAGCCCGGCTTGAGGGAACGGCGCCTGTGGAGCGCCGCCGCAGGCCGGGTACCGAAAATGTGGACATCACGCCCGCTTTCGACGTGGTGACTGGCGATGTGTCGTTCATTTCGCTCACGCTGGTGCTGCCCGCTGTGGCCCGTGTGCTCAAACCCCACGGCCAGTTGTTGATGTTGGTCAAGCCTCAGTTCGAGTTGCAGCCCGGCCAGATCGGCAAGGGCGGCATTGTGCGCGACAAGGCCTTGTATGCCGAGGTCGAGCAGCGCATCCGCGACTGCCTTACGGACCAGGGCCTCACGGTCAGGCAGTGGCTGGATTCGCCCATTGAAGGCGGTGATGGCAACCACGAATTTTTTGTGCATGCCCAGCAAGGCGCACAGATCAAGGCGCCAGTAGATGCTGATACCAGTACCGATGCGGCGGAGACGGGTGAGTCCAAGCCGGCGGTCAAGAAGGCAGCAAAACGCCCGTCACGTGCTGACATGCGCGCCAAGCGTGAGAAACAGGAACTGTATGAGGACCCCGAAGTGGCCAGTTTTGGTCAGCCCGGCCCCGCGCGTTCCAAGCAGAAGAAGCGCAACGAGCGCTGATCAACCATACCAATGAGACCAAGAGCAGGACGGCCATGACATTCCCCATCAGCTTTGAATTTTTCCCGCCCAAGACGCCCGAGGGCGCGCAGAAGCTGCGCGGCGTGCGCCAGGAGCTGTATGCACGAAAGCCACAGTTCTGCTCCGTCACCTACGGTGCAGGTGGCTCCACGCAGGAAGGCACTTTTGGCGTGGTCAAGGCGATCCTGGAAGAAGGCGTGGATGCCGCATCGCACTTCTCCTGCGTGGGTGCCACCAAGGCCAGCGTGCGCGAGCAGTTGCAGCAACTCAAGGACATGGGCGTTAAGCGCCTGGTGGCATTGCGCGGCGACCTGCCCAGCGGCTATGGCCTGGGCGGCGAGTTTCACTATGCCAGCGATCTGGTGGCATTTATCAGACAGGAATTCGGCAAGGATTTCTACATCGAAGTGGCAGCCTACCCGGAAATGCATCCGCAGTCGCGCAGCCCCGAGGCCGACCTGCAGGCCTTCATCACCAAGGTGAAAGCGGGCGCTGATTCGGCCATCACGCAGTACTTTTTCAATGCCGATGCGTTTTGCAGATTTCAAGAAGATTTACAAAAACGCGGTGTCGACGTTCCGGTCATCCCGGGTATTATGCCGATCACCGGATCGACGCAGCTGATGCGTTTTTCCGATGCCTGTGGCGCAGAAATCCCCCGCTGGATCCGTCTGCGTCTGCAAGGCTTTGGCGATGATGTTGCCAGCATCCGCTCCTTCGGGCTGGATGTGGTGGCTCAGATGTGCGAAGACCTGCGCCGCAGAGGAGCGGTGGGCCTGCACTTTTACACGATGAACCAAAGCGCCGCCACACTGGCGATCTGTGACCGCCTGGGGCTGTAAGCGCCACTGCCTCGGCCCGCAGCGCAGTGGCTACAAGCGCTGCATGCCGAGGGAGTTGCCGTTGCCACCATTGTTACCATCCATTCCGCCCACCTGCCGCCGCCTGCTGGCCGCAATGGGCGCGGCGCTGCTGGTCAATGGCTGTGTGCATGCGCCGGTGGATGGTGATGGCAACACACAAGCTGCGGCTGATACCGCATCTGCTGCAACACAGCAGGCGACTGCGGACGCAACCGCTCCGGCATCTTCTGCGTCGGCAAGCCCTGCACCGCCCGCTCTGCCGGATTCGGCCAAACCTGCCGATACATCTAGCCCGAGCGTCGATGCCGCTGCGGCCTCTCCGGCGCCCGACAGCGCAGGGGATCGCTCGGCCGGACTTTTTGACGAACGACGGGGCCTGGGCCTGGCGCTGCCGCCGTCAGGGCAGTTGGGCAGCAGCGACAGCCGTTCGCGGCGCTGGGATGTTCCCGATATTCCAGACACCTTGAAGCAGGACCCCTACCGCTCCAGTGATCAGCAGGGCATGGCCTCCTGGTATGGCGGCCAGTTTCACGGACGCAAAACCGCCAATGGCGAGCGGTTTGACAAGGAAGGTTTCACCGCAGCCCACAAAACCCTGCCGTTTGGCACGCAGATCTGCGTGCGCAGCATGGTCACCGGCAAAACGGTAGTGGTGCGTGTCAACGACCGCGGACCCTACTCGGGCGATCGCATCATCGATCTCAGCCAGGGGGCTGCGCAGGAGTTGGGCATGCTCGGGCTGGGTATCAAGCCGGTGGAGCTGTGGACGCTGGACGATGATGCAGAACGCTGCCCGTCCTTTGTAACGGCCGGTGGCCGCAATGGCGGGCGTCTGGCCGCGCCTGCGCGCCACACGGGGCAGGGCAAATCCACCGTGGCGCGAGACAGAAACACGGGCCGCGTGAAGGCAACCGTTCCCGCCCGGGCCAGCAAACCCGTGCCCGCCAAGACGGCGGCGCAAAAGCGCCGCTAAAAACAATAGCGGTCAGCGCTCAGCTGTCGCTAACTGGCGCGGTATTTGACCCGATATCAGTGGCCGCCGCTCTCGAGTGTGTACCCGGCGTTGCTGTCCTGCTGCAGCAACTCTGCCATCTGGGGCAAGGCTTGCTTCAACTGGTCTTGCAGCACATAGGGTGGGTTGATGATGAACATGCCGCTGGCAGGCAGACCGGGCCGCTTTTCTTCACCCTGGCGCATGGCTGCGGTGATCTTGCTGGACTTGACCGTCAGTTCGGCATTCAGCCAGCTCTTGCCTGCCTTGTTGGCCAAGGTCTTGAGACGGCGCGGCAGATCGTGCGCTTCCTGGCGCGGGATGATCGGGTACCAGACGGCGTAGGTGCCGGTGGGAAAGCGCACCAGGCTGTCCGCCACCATGTCCTGCACGCGGCCGTAGTCGCTCTTCAATTCATAGCTGGGATCGCACAGCACCAGCGCGCGACGCGACGGTGGCGGCAGAAACTTCTTGACGCCGTCAAAGCTGTCTTCCATCAGCACCTGTACCTGCCGGCCCGCTTTGAGCTGGGCGATGTTGCCCGAGAGCGAACGGAAGTCCGTGGGGTGCAGCTCAAACAGCTTGAGCTTGTCGTGCTCGCGCAGCAGACGCTGCGTGATGAAGGGCGAGCCCGGGTAGACCTTGACCGTGGTGCTGTGGTTGAAGGCGGCCACCATGTCCACATAGTCCTGGAGCAGCGGGCACAGGTTTTCTGCACCCTCCAGGCGAAAGATGCCTTCATTCGATTCGGCACTGGTGGTGGCGTAGTCGCCATCCAGCCGGTACAGCCCTGCACCGGCATGGGTGTCCAGTACCGCCAGCGCAGCGTCCTTTTGCGTGAGGTATTGCAAGATGGCAATCAGGGTCGTGTGCTTGAGCACATCGGCGTGATTGCCGGCATGGAAGGCGTGGCGGTAACTGAACATAGGGCGCCAATGGTAGCGATCTTGGAGGCTGCAACCGCGCCAAAGGGGCATGTTGATCCCCAAAACCCCTGGTCTGCAACGTGAATGGGTACTTTACGGCCGCAGCCAAAGCTTTTATAATGGAGGGCTTCGCAGCGATTTATGGGTCCCGCGGCGAAGCATGGCCGTCTTGTGCAGACATCTGCGCGAGCCAGCCATATCCCCGCCTAAGAGGCTTCCTGTACCGGCAATCCATAGGGCTGCCGGTATCAAGAAGAAGCACCGACCGCGGAAAAGGGCCTGCCAAACCCTCTATTGAAAGAGAAATCTCATGTCTACATTCAGCGCAAAACCCGCTGAGGTGCAACACGAGTGGTTTGTGATTGACGCCACCGATAAGGTGCTCGGACGTGTCGCCAGCGAAGTGGCACTCCGTCTGCGCGGCAAGCACAAGGCCATTTACACACCTCACGTTGACACCGGTGACTACATCGTCATCATCAACGCTTCCAAGCTCAAGGTCACTGGTACCAAGAACACGGACAAGGTGTACTACCGTCACTCGGGTTTCCCTGGCGGCATCACGGCAACCAATTTCCGTGACCTGCAAGCCAAGTTCCCTGGCCGTGCTCTGGAGAAGGCTGTCAAGGGCATGCTGCCCAAGGGTCCTCTGGGCTACGCCATGATCAAGAAGCTGAAGGTCTACGGTGGTGCTGAGCATCCTCACACCGCTCAACAGCCTAAAGTGCTGGATATCTAAGGAGTCTTGAGATGATTGGTGATTGGAACAATGGCACCGGCCGTCGCAAGTCTAGCGTCGCCCGTGTGTTTCTGAAGAAGGGCTCCGGCAAGATCACTGTGAATGGCAAAGACATTCAGCAGTACTTCGGCCGTGAAACCTCCATCATGATCGCAAAGCAGCCTCTGGTGCTGACCGGCAATGTCGAAGCTTTCGACATTCAGGTCAATGTGCACGGCGGCGGTGAATCCGGCCAGGCCGGTGCTACCCGCCACGGCATCACCCGCGCTCTGATCGACTACGATGCAGCACTGAAGCCACAGCTGAGCCAAGCCGGCTATGTGACCCGTGATGCACGTGAAGTCGAGCGTAAGAAGGTCGGTCTGCGTTCTGCACGCCGCGCAAAGCAGTTCTCCAAGCGTTAATTGCTGGCTACTTGCCTCGAAAAACCGTCCCTCGGGACGGTTTTTTTATGGCCGCCCCATTGCGCTGTGGCTTGCATTTCAGCGGCCCGGCCCAGGCGGCAGCTTGCGTGGCCCAATTCCCACACTGCAATTGGCGTCACCCCCTCGCGCTGCAGCGCCAGACGACTGATTGCGGTACCATCCTTTCCAATTACCAAATATTGACTGGAGTCGCCTCCCATGAGCGAAGTTGCTGAAACCTCTGTGGCAGAAATGCCCGCCCCCATCGTCTTCACCGACAGTGCAGCGGCCAAGGTGGCTGACCTGATTGCCGAAGAAGGCAACCCCGATCTGAAGCTGCGCGTGTTCGTGCAAGGCGGCGGCTGCTCGGGATTCCAGTATGGCTTTACCTTTGATGAAATCGCCAATGACGACGACACCACCATGACCAAGAATGGTGTGTCGCTGCTGATCGACGCGATGAGCTACCAGTACCTGCTGGGTGCCGAGATCGACTACAAGGAAGACCTGCAGGGCGCGCAGTTCGTGATCAAGAACCCGAACGCCACCACCACCTGCGGCTGCGGCTCAAGCTTCTCGGTATAAGCCACACGCTGCCCATGCAGGAAGGCGCCACACCACACACAGCCTTCCCTTCATCATCGACCAAGCCGCTGCCCGCCAGCGGCTTTTGTTTTGCCTATGCCTGCTGAAATCACCCGTGCACCTCTGGCGCCGCACAAGGAGCGCCTGCTGTGGCTGGTGGCGATTGCCTTTTTCCTGCAATCGCTGGATGCCACGATTCTGAACACGGCGCTGCCCGCGATGGCCCGCTCGCTCGGGCAAAGCCCCCTGAAGATGCAATCGGTCATCGTGGCTTACTCGCTCACCACGGCCATGCTGATTCCGGCCTCCGGCTGGGTGGCCGACCGGTTTGGCACCAAGCGGGTGTTCATGTGGGCCATTGGCCTGTTTGTATTGGGATCGGTGCTGTGCGCACTCTCTCCGAGCCTGGGCTTTCTGATTGCCGCGCGTGTGGTGCAGGGTGTGGGCGGCGCCATGATGCTGCCGGTGGGGCGGCTTGCGGTGCTGCGCAGCCACCCCAAGGGGGATTTCATCCGCGCCATGAGTTTCATTGCCATACCGGGGCAAGTGGGCCCGCTGCTGGGCCCGACGTTGGGCGGCTGGCTGGTGGAGGTGGCAACCTGGAACTGGATTTTCTGGATCAATGTGCCGGTCGGCTTGTTCGGCATCTGGGCGACCAGGCGCTGGATGCCCGAGAGCGCCCCCGTTTTGCAACGCCAGTTTGATGGCGTGGGTTACGCGCTGCTGTCGTTCGGCATGGTGGCGATTTCGGTGGCGCTGGACGGCATGTCCGGCATGGGGCTGGGCATGGCGCTGGTGGTGGTGCTGATGGTGTTCGGCCTCGCAAGCCTTGCCAGCTACTGGATGCACGCGCTGCGCGTGCCCGAGCCGCTGTTTGCACCGGTGCTGTTCCGCGTGCGCTCGCTGCGGGTGGGGCTGTTGGGCAATCTGTTTGCCCGCTTCGGTACAGGGGCGGCGCCATTTCTGATTCCATTGCTGCTGCAGGTGGGCCTGGGCCTTGCACCGATGAACGCGGGCCTGATGATGCTGGCCACGGTGCTGGGGAGTATGCTGGTCAAGCGCATTGCGGTGCAGACCGTGCAGCGTTTTGGCTACCGCCGTGTGCTGCAGGTCAACTCCATCATGGTGGCCTTGATGCTGGCGACGTTTGGCTGGACGGTTCCTGGCCAGCCCACCTGGTTGTTGCTGCTGCAACTGTTTATCTTTGGTGGCTTCAACTCCATGCAATTCTCGGCGATGAACTCGGTCACGCTGAAAGACCTGGATGGCGAATTTGCCAGCAGCGGCAACAGCCTGCTGTCGATGGTGCAGATGCTGGCCATGGGCATCGGCGTGGCGCTGGCCGGGGCCTTGCTGTCAGGTTACGCGGAGATGTGGCAGGCGGACCCGGCCAAGTCATTGCGGGCCATCCACGCCACCTTCATGACGGTGGCGCTGATGACTTTGGCCGCCACCTTGGTGTTCAGCCAGTTGGACAAGGACGAACCGGTCAAGCCTGCACCCGATGGCGGTGATGCCTGATCGCATTGGCACGTGGCGCGAACCCAGTGATTTCCAGTGAAAATGGCAATCAGCGCCTGATGGGTGAGCGCTGATTGCTATGAAAACGGTAGCTTGCGCGCTCAGGCGGGATAGATGGCCCCCAGCACACGCGGCCCGCGTGCACCGGTTACCGCCGGCAGGTTGCCTGGCAGGCCGTGCCAGCATTGGTGTGCCAGCCACGCAAAAGCGGCGGCTTCCACTTGCAGCGGCGGCAGGCCATGGGTGGCCGTGCTGCCCACCTGTATGCCGGGTAGCAGGGCGGCAAGGCGTTGCATCAGGTGCTGGTTGAGCGCACCACCACCACACACGGCCAGTTGCTGGCCGGGGGCAGCGCCATGGCGCTGCATGTCCTGGGCAATGGCCTGAGCGGTGAACTCGGCAAGGGTGGCTTGCACATTGGCGGGAGCAGTCCCTGCTGCATGCGTGGCCAGCAGCGGCGCCAGCCACGCAGGATTGAATAGGTCGCGCCCGGTGCTCTTGGGCGGTTGCTGGGCCAGAAAGGGCTCGGCCAACAGGGCGGTCAGCAGGGCCGGTATCACCTGTCCGGAAGCGGCCCAGCGCCCGCCGTCATCGTAGGGTTTGCCGGTGTGCTGCTGGCTCCAGTGGTCCATGAGCGCATTGCCGGGGCCGCAATCCCAGCCGCGGACATCGCTTTGCGTGCGCAGATCGAGGCGGCTCACATTCGAGATGCCGCCGACATTGAGCACCCAGCGCAGCGCGCCCGGCGCGCCAAAAACGCCCTGGTGGAAGGCGGGCACCAGCGGCGCTCCCTGGCCGCCCGCAGCCACGTCGCGGCTGCGGAAATCGGCTACTACGGGGATGCCAGTCAGCTCGGCCAGCAGCGCCGGGCTGTTGATCTGCAGGGTGTAGCCGGTGCCATCCCACAGGCCTGGCTGGTGGCGCACCGTCTGGCCATGGGCGCCAATGGCGGTTATGTCCGAAGCCTGCAAGCCGCTGCCTTGCAGCAGGGCGTGCACCACGCCAGCGTAGCCGCGTGCCAGGGCGTTGGCGGCGAGGGCTGCGCGGTGCAGTTCGTTGTCGCAGGCGCTGTTGAGCGCCAGCAATTCAGCGCGCAGTGCTACGGAAAACGGAGCGGTGGCGAACTGCAGCACCTGCAGTTGCCCCTGCTCGAACTGGGCCAGCACGCCGTCTGCACCATCGAGTGAGGTGCCGGACATCAGGCCGATAAAACGTTCAGTCATGACTGCAGTGTTCCCTACCAAAACCAAAGGCCCCAACGATAGCGCATCGCTGGGGCCTTGGGGTGTACTTGGACTGTGTTGTACGCGGCGGCAGCTTATTCGCCAGCCAGCGACTCCATCTGCGTATTGAGGGCGAGGCGCATGCTCTTGGAGAGCGCATCGAATGCCGGACGCGACTGCTTGTTGATCGGCTGGTTGGTTTCGCTGTTGGCCACCATGGCGAGCGGATCGACCTGGTCACCTGCCACGCGGAACTCGAAATGCAGATGCGGGCCGGTTGCCCAGCCGGTTTGGCCCACGGCTCCGATTTCCTCGCCCTGGCTCACCTTTTCGCCTTGCTTGACCTCGATGCGGCTGAGGTGGGCGTACACGGTTTCGTGCTTGTTGCCGTGGTCGATGTAGATCACATTGCCGTAGCCGTTCTGCACGCCGGCAAAGGTGACCACGCCGTCGCCCACGGTACGCACGGGCGTGCCCTGCGGGGCGGCCAGGTCGGTGCCCTTGTGGGCGCTCCAGGTCTTGTGGATGGGGTGCAGACGCATGGCAAATGCGCTGGAGACGCGGGTGAACTTGACCGGCGAGCCGATGTAGGTGCGTTGGTTGCTGTCACCTGCGAAATTGTAGTAATCGCCCTTGACCTTGGGCGAGGGCTGGAACCACAGCGCCTCGTGCGTCTTGCCGTTGTTGCGGAACTCGGCGCTCAACAGACGTCCAGAGCGCAGGATTTCACCGTCGGCTTCCAGGGTTTCGTAGACCAGCGAGAAGCGGTCGCCCGGGCGCAGCGCGCGGCGGAAATCGATCTTGTCGCCAAACACATCGGCCATCTGGTTGGCCACGTTGTCCGGGATGTTGGCTGCATCGGTGGATGCATACAGTGAGCTGCGGATGACGCCACCGGCCAAACGTGTGCCTCGGGAGAGTGGCACGAATTCGGTGATGGTGTCGAACTGCCGACCGTTCTTGCGGATGGTGAAGCGCTGGAAGACCTCGCTGCTCTCACCTGCCCAGCGCACGGTCAGGGCCGTCAGCTCATGGGTGTTGGTGGTTTCTGCGGTGATCTGGCGGCCTGCCTTGCCGATGATGGCGGCGCGGGCCTTGGCATTGCTGCGGATGAAGGCGGCAGCAGCCGGATCGGCAACGCCCAGGCGGCGCAGCAGTGACTCCGGGGTATCGTTGCCGCGTACTTCATCGGTGCGGTACAAAGAAAAACCTGGCCCATCGACCAGGTCTGCAATGGAGAACTCCGAAGCCAGCGAAGGAACGCTGTATTCCACCGTGTGCACCGGCATGTCTGCCGGATTGGGGCCCAGCTGGGCCACGGCGAAGGCACCGCCGCCGGCGGTCATCAGCAGAACAGCCAGGGCGGCCGCAATGCGCTTGGGGTGTTGTTGGGCGGTATTGACGAGCTGGCGCGCGATGGCGTGGCCTGCCGTGATGAATCCGTTGTTCAATGTTCAATCCCGATAAACGGTATGCAGTTTTGCCAGGCCACATGCGCTTTGCGACAGCGGGACACAACAATCGACCGCGCTGATCTGCACGGTCCGTGACAAAAGGGCACAAAAAATGGATGGATGCAGTGTTAACAACTGTGGCTTTCTACCACTACAGGCGACGTCTGACAGACGCGACTAGAATAAAACGCTGCAAAACAAGGGGCTGAGTATAACGCCCCTTGCTTTTTGGGCAACCTGAGAAACCCCATATGAATCAATCGACTGTTACAACTTATCCCGTGACCGACCGCGTACAGGAGGCTTTGCAGGTCAGCCTGCGTGGGGTGGACGAGCTGCTGCCTCAGGAAGACTGGATCAAGAAGCTGGCCAAATCGGAAGCCACGGGCGTGCCCCTGCGCATCAAGCTCGGCCTCGATCCGACGGCGCCCGACATCCACATCGGCCACACCGTGGTGCTCAACAAGATGCGCCAGCTGCAGGACCTGGGCCATACCGTGATCTTCCTGATCGGCGACTTCACCACCCTGATCGGCGACCCTTCTGGCCGCAACAGCACGCGCCCGCCGCTGACGGCCGAGCAGATCAAGGTGAACGCCGAAACCTACCGCGAGCAGGCCTACAAGGTGCTGGACCCGAGCAAGACCGAACTGCGCTACAACAGCGAGTGGAGCGACAAGCTGGGCGCGCGCGGCATGATCGAGCTGTCGGCCAAGTACACCGTGGCCCGCATGATGGAGCGTAACGACTTTCACCAACGCTTTACAGAAGGCAGCTCCATCAGCCTGCACGAATTCCTCTATCCGCTGCTGCAGGGCTACGACTCGGTCGCGCTCAAGAGCGACCTGGAGCTGGGCGGCACCGACCAGAAATTCAACCTGCTGATGGGCCGCCACCTGCAGATGGAATACCAGCAGGAGCCGCAGTGCGTGCTGACCATGCCGCTGCTCGTGGGGCTGGATGGCGTGCACAAGATGTCCAAGTCCAAGAACAACTACATCGGCATCACCGAAGACGCCAACACCATGTTCGCCAAGGTGCTGTCGATCTCGGACGACCTGATGTGGGACTGGTTCACCCTGCTGTCCTTCATGAGCCTGCCGGAAATCGCCGCGCTCAAACTGGAAATCGAAGGTGGCCGCAATCCCAAGGACGCCAAGGTCATGCTGGCCAAGGAAATCACTGCGCGCTTCCACAGCGGCGCGGCAGCCGAAGCGGCTGAGCAGGATTTCATCAACCGCAGCAAGGGCGGCATTCCCGACGACATCCCTGAAGTCACCCTGAGCGGTGCGCCGCTCGGCATTGGTGCCTTGCTCAAGCAGGCGGGCCTTGCGCCATCGAGCAGCGAAGCCAATCGCCTGATCGACGGTGGTGGCGTGCGCATCGATGGCTCTGTCGTCAGTGACAAGGCGCTCAAGCTGGATGCCGGCACTTTTGTGGTGCAAGTGGGTAAACGCAAGTTTGCGCGGGTAACGCTGGCGTAAAGCTGGGCCTGCCGGGCTGGCCTTGCAGGGCTGGTTGTTCTATAAAAGAGCCGCTCCTCCAATGGGGGCGGCTCTTTTTCTATCCGAACTCCTATTTTCATAGCTGCTGGCGCGCTCCAGCAAAGCCAGGAAGGCCTGATTCATGCAAAAAAACAAACCCCAAGCCTTGTGGGCGCTTGCCTTGGCGCTGGGCATGCCCGCTGCAGTCTGGGCGCGCGCCGGTGCCGAGCCTGCGGCTGCCGCTTGCCCGCCTTCGGTGCCTGCCGACGCGCATTGCTTTACCGCTGCAATGCCTTCCGGCGCGCAGGTGATGGCCATCATTCCAGCGGGCTGGCAGGCCGCGCAAGGCGTAGCAGTGATGCACGCCCACGGCGGCCCCAGCCTGGGCAAGGCCAGTATCAAGCGGGTGGAGGAGGACGCCACCCGCTGGGCGGTGATGCCGGCCACCGGCTACGCCTGGGCGGGCACCAGCTACCGGCGCGGGGGGTACGGCGTGACGATGGCGGCAGACGACATGGAGGATCTGCGCCAGTGGTTTGTGCAGCGGATTGGCCAGCCGCGCCGCATGGTGTTGCACGGCCAAAGCTATGGCGGCGGTGTGGCATCGGTTGCGGCAGAGCGGTACGGCAGTCAGCCGGTGGGTCAATCCGGCCGTCCCGCGTTCGACGGTGTGTTGCTCACCAGCGGCGTGCTGGGCGGTGGCATCGATGCCTACACCATGCGGCTGGATCTGCGCGCGGTCTACCAGTACTACTGCCAAAACCACCCGCTGCCCAGTGAGCCGCAGTACCCGCTGTGGCAGGGGTTGCCCGCTGGCAGCACCATGACGCGCGCCGAGCTGGAGCGCCGCGTGCACGACTGCACGGGCATTGACAAACCTGCAGCCGAGCGCACGCCTGAGCAGGCCCGGCGCCTGCAGGGCATTCTGGCGGCGGTGCCCGTCACCGAGAAAAGCCTGAACGGCCACCTGAACTGGGCGACTTTTCTCTTCCGTGATCTGACGCAGCACCGTCTGGGCGACCGCAACCCCTTTGACAACACCCGTACCTATTACCAGGGTGTGGATGCAGAGGCGCAGCAGCAGCTCAACGCAGGCGTGCTGCGCTACGCCGCCGACCCGCAGGCCGTGGGCCAGTTGCTGGCGGACAGCCGCCCCACGGGCCGCACGCAGCTGCCCACCGTCACCCTGCGTGGCATCCGCGACCAGACGGCTTTTGTGGAGCTGGCCAACAGCTACCAGCAGATCCGCGAAGCGGCGGGCACGGCTGGCACGCTGGTGCAGGTCTACACCAGCGAGGGCGGCCACAGCTACCTGAGCGACCCGGAATACCGCGCCGCCATGACGGGCTTGCTGGCCTGGATCGACCAGGGCGACAAGCCCACGCCGCGCAGCGTTGCCGAGCGCTGCACCCAGGAGGCATCGCGCCCGGCTGTAACGCAGGAGGGCAAGGCCAGCAGCAACACGGGCTGCCATATCGAACCCGACTACCAGCCTCGGCCCATTGGCAGCCGGGTGCCCGGCCCACGTCTTTGAGGGCCGCGTGGGTGCAGTCCGCGCAGTTATGCCATTTTCAGGCGCTGGCGACCAATGGGTAAGCGCTTTTTGCTATCAAAATATAGTTTCTATTTGCGTTCGTGAAGCGGCGCGCGTGAAGGCGTGCCGTGGACTCGGATTCTGCCGCGCTGCTATCGTCAACACCTTCTAAGAGACTGGTTTAAAAGGACATCCATGCAAGACCGCGTCAACCTGGGCAAAGCCCTTCCCGCCATCTACAAGGCCGTTGCAGCCACCGACGAGCTTGCCACCAAGGCCGCCATCGACGCGGGCTGGAGTGAGGGCTTCACTCACCTGATCAAGATGCGCGCCTCGCAGATCAATGGCTGCGCATTCTGTCTGCGCATGCATTCGCGCGACGCACTGGCTTCGGGCGAAAGCGCTGACCGTCTGGCCGTATTGCCCGGCTGGCGCGAGACGGGCTACTTCAGCGCCAAGGAGCAAGCTGGGCTGGCTCTGACCGAGGCCATCACCCAGATTGCAGACGGCCAGTTGCCCGACGAGGTGTACGCCGCAGCTGCCACGCAATTGAGCCCCGCCGAGATCGCCTCCATCGAATGGCTGGCCATCGTCATCAACATGTGGAACCGCGTGGCTATCTCCAGCCGCTACCCTGTGGCCGCTTGATTCGGGGCGAAAAAAGCGATGACGCCCTAATGGTGTGCGCTGAATGCTACTGAAAACATAGTATTTAGTTCACTGCAGCTCGATCTTGGCCTGCGCGGCAATCCGCTTCCACAGCGCAATCTCATCGGCCTGAAACTTGCGCATCTGCTCCGGGCCGCCGCTCATGGCGGTGGCGCCCAGGTGGGCGTAGAACTGCTGGGTTTCCGGCAGGCTGGCAATCTGGGTGAACCAGCCGGCCAGCTTGGCGGCAATGTCGGGCGGCGTCTTGCTGCTCACCATCGCGCCCACCCAGGTATAGGCCTCGATGCCGGGCAGGCCCGCCTCCTTGGCGGTCGGCACCTGGGGCAGGGCGGGCACGCGCGCATCCGATGCCACAGCCAGGCCCCTGAGGCGTCCGGCCTTGATCAGCTCCTGCACCGAGGTGGCTTCGGCAAACGCATAGTCCACGGTATGGCCTGCGACGGCGGTGGCCACTTCGCCCGCGCCCTTGAAAGGCACATGCACGGTCTGCACCTTGGCCACATCGTTGAGCAGCTCGCCCATCAACTGGTAGCCCGCCGAGCCAGCGCCAAAATTGACCTTGCCCGGCGCAGCCTGCGCCTTGGCCACCAGTTCGCGCAGCGTCTTCACCTCGCCATCACCGGGTGCCACCACTACGGCGGGGGCACGCATCAGCATGGTGAGCGGCGCAAAGTCCTTTTGCGGATCATAGGGCAGGGCCTTGAACAGCGCGGTATTGACCGCCAGGGTGGAATTGCTGCCGATGAACACCGTGTAGCCATCGGCGGGGGCTGATAAGGCCTGCTTGACGGCAATGAACCCGTTGCCACCGGGCCGGTTTTCCACCACTACAGGTTGGCCGGTCACTTCCTGCAGCTTTTTGCTGTAATAGCGCGCGGACGTATCGGTGCCGCTGCCCGGCCCGAAGGGCACGATGAATTTGATCGGCTTGCTGGGGAAATCCTGCGCGTGCAGCACCGGGCTGAATGCGGCCATCAGACTGACGGCGCACAGCGCGAGCGCGCCGCGGCGGGTAAAGAAGGTGTTCAAGGCGGTCTCCTGCTGTCGTTATAGGCTGCGCGCCTGTGCGGCGCAGTCACAACCGACTGTAGGGAGGGCGCCTGGGCCTGTCTATGTGCGATTTGGGTGGGCGTGATATGTATTACATATCACGCCTCGGAGCGCCCTGCACTTGAATTGCTTATTTGTTCAAGCTGCCGCTGGCCACGCCATTGCTGTCGACGATGCGCTGAACCAATACCAGCGTGTCCTCCACCTCGTTAGTCGGCGTATCGTCCCATGCCATCACCATGGTGGAAGCTGCTGTAGCCTGAATACCATAGGCAGGGGTAAAGCGGTACTCACGAGAAAAGCTCTTGCAACGCACTGTGCCCTGTGGTGTGGTTTCAAACCAGCACTTGGTAGAGCCTGTGGCATCTTGGGCCTTTCCATCCTTCACCTGTGTTAGATCATCAATTTTGCTGACGACTCCCGCGAAGCCAAAGACATCCAGTGTCAGCCATTTGCCGAGCAGCGATGCTGGATTGGGGGACACGGCGCCAACCATGAGCTTTTGCATATCCACCCAGTCTTCTCCGGGAAGGCGGATCTGTCCTGTTGTGGTTGATGTGAAGCGAACTTGGGCGTTTCCGTCCGACCCTGTCACAGCGCCTGACAAAGCACCGCTTCCGAAATAGCGACCCCCACGAACCTGCTGCATTGCCAAAGTGCTCGTGCCATTTTTGAATTCGCCCATGCCAATACGGAAAGTGGGGCTGCCATCGGGTTCGTAGGCATACATCTGCATGAAAAGAGTGCTGGCTTGCAAATCCATGACCATGCCACGGCCGGGTTTGCCATTGAGCTCGCTGCTGATACCCCAGAGTCCGGGCTCTGGAACACTATAGCCATCAGACTTTTCGGTAGTCCAGCCTCGAGTTGGCGTATCGTATGCGACTGAATCCGCTGTGGCCGGTATGTTGCTGGATGCCAGCCGTGTCCCAATCATGCGGTATTGCGTGGAAGTGCCTTTACGCTGGTAGGTGCCTTCAAGTTGGCGACCAAAGCGGCGGAAGCTGACAGTCGCGGTACTCTTGCCAAACTCCCACGGTATATCGCATGTGGCCATATCACCGGATACCCTGCAAGGGCCATTGTCGGTGCGCAAGCCGCGTGCGTCGGTATTGTTAAGCGCAATAGCGGCTCCACTGCGTGGCTGGTTGCCGCTGTCTAGCGCCGTGAGCATATAGATTGCACCGGTTCCGTAGCCCAGTATCTCGCCTGGTTGCAATCCGTCAAAAACATAACGCGATATGGCTTGCTCCTGTTCTCCCGGAAATTGGATGGTGCCGGTAGTAGCGCTGGTAAATTTGATCTGTACCTGTCCGGCCGATCCATTGTCCTCACCATCCAGCGCCGGCCCACCGAAGTAGCGGCCGCCTCGATAGCTACGTAAATCTCCTGTGTACTTGTTGCTCTTTACTGGGCCCATTGTCAGATGAAACGTCGCCTGACCAGTTGGGGTGTAGTTGTATACGGACATGAGTAGAAAGTCATCACGTACCTCAATACCCATGCCTCTTCCAGGCAACCCATTGATTTCATTGGTCACTATCCAGGTTCCAGGGCTGACAGAAAAACTGGACGCCGAGTGGGCGGGACCAACGAGGCAAGCCAAGCTGAAGGCCAAGGCTGCAATCTCCGATTTCATATATCTCTCCTCAATTTGGGTTGTCGTGACATGCAATGAAAATAGAGCATAGGCATTCAAAAGCGGACTGAGCTATGACCTGGATCATCAGAATGATGCGAGGACGCTGAAAACTCAGATACCGCTCTGCCTCTGTGAAACTGACTTCAGTTAAGAGGCAGTTTTATCCCCGATCGCCGCCCGCGTTGCCGCGGCCTGCAGCTGCAGCCAGGCGCAGAAGGCGGTGACCTCGGGGCGCTGCTGGCTGCGCGGACCGATCAGCAGCCAGTAGGCGAGGGGTGAGTCCATGCGGAATTCGGGCAGCACCTCGACCAGGTCGCCACTGGCCAGTGAATCAGCCACGAGCGGCATGCGTGCCAGCGCGAGGCCCTGGCCGGTGAGGGCTGCCTGGGCGATCTGGTGGGCGTAGTTGAGGAACAGCCAGCGCTTGGGCTGCAGATTGGCGCAGCCGTGCAGATCCAGCCAGCGCTCCCAGGTCAGCCAGTCCAGGTGCTGCAGGCGGTGGGCGTCGCCCGCTTCGATCAGGGTGTGGCGGGCCACATCGGCCGGTTGGGTGATGGGCGCTGTGCTTTTGAGCAGCCAGGGGCTCGCGACAACGGCCAACTGCTCGCCAAACAGGCGCTGTGCGCCGCGCGCGGCGTGCTGGGGCAGGCTGTAGCGCAGGGCCAGATCGACATCGGAGGTTTCCAGGTCCAGCACGTTGTCGGTGGCGTCGATGCGGATGTCGATCTCGGGGTTGTCGCGCTGAAATGCTTCCATGCGCGGAATAAGCCACATCGACGCAAAGCTGGCCCAGGTGGTGATGGCCACGCTTTTGCGTCCGCTGGTCTGGCGGATCAGGCGCACGGAGGCATCGATGCGCTCCAGCGCCGGGGTGACGGCGCGCTGCAATTGGGCACCGGCACTGGTGAGTTCCACAGCACGGGTGTGGCGCAGGAAGAGCGCAACACCCACCTCGTCTTCCAGCGCCTGAATTTGCCGGCTGACAGCCGATTGGGTCAGTGCCAGCTCTTCCGCTGCCGCGCGGAAGTTCAGGTAACGAGCCACGGCCAGAAAGGCGCGCAGGTGGCCGACAGCAATCGGGCGGGTGCGGAGCGGCGATGTCGGCTGGGCGTCGTCGGGCATGGTGGATGGCAGTGTCGGCACGGGGGGGCATTGCACCAGCCAGCAAAGGCGTAGTGCAGAGGCGATCTGTCATTTTCAGGCTTTATGTGGGCGCGGTACCCGTTTCTGGTTCGCTGCCCATGGATGTACCGCCTGCTGTGGCAGGAAGCACACAGGAGTCCGAACGGGTCGGCGGCGAGAAAGCCTTTGGCACTCATTTTTTGATAGCTGACAGTGCTTTGCCCTTCTGCATTGGTATCAAAAATCACCAAATACTAGGGTAAACCATTAATGCATAACCCGCATGGATCCGCATTCTTTAATTCATTGGACGGGGCACAGGCTACGTAGGAAGATACGTGTCTAGGGTTAACCCGATGTTTCATTCGGGCGCTCTACAGCAAGGAGTCCATACCATGGCAATGTCTGCATCTCATGTTCTGTCCGCTGGCACTATTGCGGGTGCTGGCGCTCTGCGTTCTTCCGGCCGTGCTGCTTCGGCAGCGGCAGAGATGCGCAACCTGTCCATTGGTCAGGCCACCAGCTTTGTGCCCCAGCGCGATGCGGTGCTGCGTATCTCGCAAGGCGCTGCCTGGGTCACGCTGGGCCTGGGTCTGAGCAACGAAGCAGGCCAGAAGGCTGGCGACGTGGTGTTGCAGGCGGGCCAGACCCTGCAGCTCAAGGCGGGTCAGTCGGTGGTGCTGGAAGGCAAGGGCGGCGAGCCGTTGGTCTACCACTTCCCCAAGAACCAAGGCGGTCAGCCCAATCTGGATGAGCAGCCAGCCAAGTGGTTCTCCCGCTTCCAGTGGGGCAAGACCGACGGCAGCATGCTCTACAACATCTGAGTTGACTCGCATCAAGTACGCCGCGACGGCGTAATCCCCAACACGCCAACAGCCTGCCTTGTGCAGGCTGTTTTGTTTCAGGGTGTCGCATCGGGTACCCGCCAGCACAGCCTGGGGTGCTGGCGCGCGATAATTGCGCAGTTTTGTCCTTCTGTTCCCATTTGGCAGCGCTATAGAGTTGCCTCCCATTCATTCTCCATGACTGCTCCACTCGACATCATCATCATGGCCGCGGGCAAAGGCACGCGCATGAAAAGCCGCCATCCCAAGGTTTTGCAGAAGCTGGCGGGGCGCGCCTTGCTGCAGCATGTGCTGCACACGGCAGGCCAGTTGCAGGCGCGCTCTGCCGTGGTGATCACCGGGCACGGCGCTGCAGAAGTAGAAGCAGCCATCGTAAAAGGAACGGGCGCCGGAGCTGGTTTTGATCTGAAATTTGTACGGCAGGAGCCGCAGCTGGGAACGGGCCACGCCGTGCAGCAGGCCGTACCGGCTTTGGCGGGTGATGGCATGGCGGTGGTTCTGTCGGGCGATGTACCGCTCACGCAGGCCGATACCCTGCAAGATCTGCTGCGCGCCGCTGGCAACGACAAGATGGCGCTGCTCACGGTTGCCATGCCCGACCCGACCGGTTACGGTCGCATTGTGCGCAACGATGCAGGCACCGTGCAGCGCATCGTTGAACAAAAGGACGCGACGGAGGCCGAGCGGGCCATTGCCGAGATCTACAGCGGCATCATGGCCGTGCCGGTCAAACACCTGAAACCCTGGTTGGCCAGGCTGAACAACAACAACGCACAGGGCGAGTACTACCTGACCGATATCGTCGCCATGGCAGTGGCAGACGGCGTGCCCGTGGTCGGTCACCGCATCGGCGATGTGCTGCAGGTGGCAGGAGTCAACAGCCCCTTGCAACTGGCCGAGCTGGAGCGTGCCCACCAAGTGCGAGCGGCCCGGGCGCTCATGGAGCAGGGCGTGCGGCTGGCCGACCCAGCGCGCTTTGATGTGCGCGACGATGCCCGGGGTGTGCCCGCGCAGTTGGCATGCGGGCAGGATGTGGACATTGATGTGGGCTGCATCTTTACCGGCAAGGTATCCATTGGAGACGGTGCGCAGATCGGTGCGTACTGCCACATCAGCAACGCCAGCATTGCAGCGGGCGCTGTGATTCACCCCTTTACCCACATCGATGGCGAGAAGCTGGGCGCCAGTGTTGGCGAAGGTGCGCTGATTGGGCCTTTCGCGCGTCTGCGCCCGGGCGCGCAACTGGGGCGTGAGGTGCACATCGGCAATTTCGTCGAGGTGAAAAACTCCACGCTGGCCGATGGCGCCAAGGCCAACCACTTGGCCTATCTGGGCGATGCCACGGTGGGCGAGCGCGTCAATTACGGCGCTGGCAGCATCACCGCCAACTACGACGGCGCCAACAAGCACCGCACGGTGATCGAGGCAGATGTACACATCGGCAGCAATTGCGTGCTGGTGGCGCCGGTCACCATTGGCGCAGGGGGCACGGTGGGCGGCGGATCTACCATCACTAAGAATACGCCGCCCGGCGCCTTGAGCGTGGCGCGGGGCAAGCAGGTAAGCATTGCCAACTGGGCGCGGCCTGCCAAGAAAACAGGCAATTAAGCAAGCAATCGAGCCGTGTAGGTGCATTCCAGCCCAGCTGGGGGCGGGCCACAAACGGATCAGTGCGCAGGCCAAAGCAAAAAGCCCGCCGTCTTGAACTGGCGGGCTTTTGGCGTGAGCGCTTGGGTCTCAGGCGCGGGCGGGTGCCGAAGGGGGGGGGTTGCCTGCCAGCTCGGCCAGGTGTTCGGCAGAGATCGGCTCCAGTTCCGGCATGGCGGCAGGCATGCGCGGGGCTCCCTTGGCTTGCTCCAGCGCGCTTTCGGCCTGCTTGATCCATTCTTCTACCGATTGGTGGTACTTGGCCAGGCTGGCGATGCCGATGCTGACGTTGATCTGCACATCGGGCCAGTCACGCAGGCGGCGCGTCTGCACTTGGTTGTGGATGCGGTCGGCAATCTTATTGGTCACATCCAGGTTCACACCCGACAGCAGCACGCCAAACGAATCACCACCAAAGCGGCAGGTAGCGTCGCCGGGGCGCACGCAGGTACGCAAGGTGTTGGCTACGGCAATGATGACTTCGTCCCCTGCAGTCTCGCCCTTGCGGCTGTTGATGTCGCGGAAGTTGTCCACATCCACCACCAGCATGAAGGCGGGAATGTCCTTTTGCCTTGCATAGCTGAAAAGGCGTGCGGCCAGATCGTTCCAGTAGGCACGGCCAAAAAATCCGGTCATGGCATCCACCCGGCGCATCACGGTCAGCATCTGTTCCTTGTGCACCAGCGAGTCCTGTAGTCGGCTGGTGATGATGCCCTGCGTCGTCAGGTAGATCGCCAGGCCCAGCAGGCTACCCAGAACGGCGGCTATGCCGGGGTTGTACCGCATGGCAAAAGAAGTGAGCAGGCCGCAGACTGCCAGACCAGCAATGGCGCCCGCGACCACGAGAACGGCATGGCGCGCACTTTGCAGCACAAAAGTGCTGTGCACCAGCACCATCAGCATCACGAGGCTGGCGAGCAGATTGAAATGTGTCAGCGCCATCCAGATGCCGATGATGACGCCATCCACAAAGGCAAGAATCACATCGTTGCTGTCTGATTGTCTGCTGCGCTGCGACATCCATTGGGCCAATGCGGGCCATAGCAGCGCCGGTGTCACCACGGCCAGCCACGCGGGCCAGCCTGCATCCAGCTGCCACAAGGCGCCTGCTGCAGCCAGCGCGCAGGCAAGCATGAGAACCATGCGGCCCCACGGACCTCGCTGCAAGGTGCTGTCGTTGTTGATGTATTCCATGCGGACCTCTCTTTCTCAACGAGTGAACTCGTGATGGTTATCTGACCCAAATTTCAAAAACCAGTTACGAATTGATACCCGTATGGTAAGTATGAAGCTTCGCTCGCAAGGCGGCAAGGGTGTTGCGGATGGTTACCGGTGATATTCGACAGGCAGTGGGTTCAAATGCCGTAGTGATCCTGTGCCGGCGCGAATGCGAACTGGCGCCTGATAGCCGAAGGGCTCCATTGGAGGCCTGACCTATTGATACTGGAGGCATCCATCGGTGGCAGTGCTGAACAGACAGATTTCAAACGAACCGCATTCATCAAAACAATCAGCAGCGCAATCCACGCAGACCTGAGCAGCTATCCATTCAAGAGCATATAGAGGGTCTGACCTGGTGGGTTACCAGTCCAGCTCTGCCGCAGATATTGCGGCTGTGCCCTGACTTTTGTTTGCATTGCCTGTGGCGCAGGAGCCGCGCAGACGTGTGTGAGTGGGTGATTTGCCAGGCACATGAAAGACTCTAAACTCATTCAGCAGATCGAAAACATGTGCAGCGCTGGTTACTGTACATGGGTGAGATGAGGACCTTTCTGAATGGGGATGCGTGTTACAAATTTGCTGCGCTTGGTCGCGAAATAGGCTTTGACATTGCGCACATTGGCCTGCGATGTGAAAAGCCTTTGTGCCATGGCCAGATAGGCGGGCATGTCGTGCGCATAGACTACCAGCACGAAATCCGGTCCCGGGCTCACGCGCCAGCATTGCTGTACGTGGTCGCTTGCCACCACCAGGGCTTCAAATGCATCCAGCGCCTCGGCTCCTTGCCGCTCCAGGCTGACTTCCACCAGCACGGTCAGGCCAAAGCCCTGCAGCCGTGCCAGCGCATCACTGGAGAGCAGGGCGACCTGTGTCTCGATCAAGCCCAGCTCGCGCAGACGTTTGATGCGGCGCAGGCATGTGGGCGGCGAGACATGCACTTTTTCCGCCAGAGCCTGGTTGCTGATGGAGGCATCGTGTTGCAAGGCGTCCAGCAATTGCAGATCGATGATGTCGAGTTCTAATTCATTCAAAATCTTGTCCATTTAGAAATAATATTTCAAATCATTGAAATGGAGAAATTTAATTTCATAAAAATAAAAAAATAGATGAATAATTTTCTTTTGACGTATCTACACTGCAGCCATCGATCAAGGAGTGAAACCCATGTGTGGCATTGTTGGAGCCGTTTCTACGCGCAATATCGTCCCGGTGCTGGTGCAAGGCCTGCAGCGGCTGGAGTACCGGGGCTATGACTCATGTGGTGTGGCAGTGCACGATGCCAGCCTGGAAGGCAACCAGGGCACCGGTCTGCACCGTGCCCGCAGCACGGCCCGCGTGGCAGAACTGATGGAGCAGGTGACCAAGGAACACCTGCAGGGCGCCACCGGCATTGCCCACACGCGCTGGGCCACCCATGGTGCGCCAGCCGTGCACAATGCGCATCCGCACTTCAGCGCCGGCCCGGGCGTGGGCGACTCCAACGCTGTGGGTCGCGTGGCGCTGGTGCACAACGGCATCATCGAAAACCATGAAGCCCTGCGCGCTGCCTTGCAGGCCAAGGGTTATGAGTTTCTGAGCCAGACCGATACCGAGGTCATCTCGCACCTGGTGGACAGCCACTACAACGGCGATCTGTTCGAAGCCGTGCAGGCTGCCATCAAGGAATTGCGCGGAGCCTATGCCATTGCAGTGATGCACAAGGATGAGCCGCACCGTGTGGTGGGCGCGCGGGCGGGGTCGCCCCTGATTCTGGGGGTGGGGCAGAGCGAAAACTTTCTCGCCAGCGATGCCATGGCGCTGGCGGGCGTTACCGACCAGATCGTCTACCTCGCGGAAGGTGACATGGTCGACCTGCAGATCGGCCGCTACTGGATCGTGAACCATGCGGGCAAAACCATGGAGGCGAGCGAGCGCCCCGTCAAGACCGTGCATGCCCATAGTGGTGCGGTAGAACTGGGGCCCTACCGCCACTATATGCAGAAAGAAATCTTCGAGCAGCCGCGCGCCATTGCTGAAACCCTGGAAGGTGTGGTGAGCGTGGTGCCCGAGCTGTTTGATGGCGCGGACGGCACCGCCGCGTGGCGCGTGTTCAAGGAAATCGACAACGTCCTCATCCTGGCCTGCGGCACCAGCTATTACAGTGGCTGCGCAGCCAAGTACTGGATCGAAGGCCTGGCGGGCATTCCCTGCAATGTGGAAGTGGCCAGCGAATACCGCTATCGCAAAAGCGTGCCCAACCCCCGGTCGCTGGTCGTCACCATCAGCCAGTCGGGCGAAACCGCTGATACGCTGGCTGCGCTGCGCCATGCACAAGGCCTGGGCATGACCCATACCTTGACCATCTGCAACGTGGCGACCAGCGCCATGGTGCGCGAATGCAAGCTTGCCTACATCACCCGGGCAGGCGTGGAGATTGGCGTTGCCTCGACCAAGGCCTTCACCACGCAATTGGCAGGCCTGTTCCTGCTGACCCTGGCGCTGGGCCAGGCCAAGGGCAAGATCACCGAGAGCGAGTCCGACCATTACCTGGAGCAGATGCGCCATTTGCCGGTGGCGCTGCAGGCCGTGCTGGCGCTGGAGCCACAGGTGGTGAGCTGGGCCGAAGACTTTGCGCGCAAGAACAACGCGCTCTTCCTGGGGCGTGGCATCCACTACCCGATTGCACTGGAAGGCGCACTCAAGCTCAAGGAAATCAGCTACATCCACGCCGAAGCCTACCCGGCTGGCGAGCTGAAACACGGCCCCCTGGCGCTGGTGGACAGCGAAATGCCGGTGGTGACCGTCGCCCCGAATGACGAATTGCTGGAAAAGCTCAAGAGCAACATGCAGGAAGTGCGCGCGCGGGGCGGGGTGCTTTATGTGCTGGCTGATGCCAACACCGACATCGAAAACGCCCCGGGCATTCATGTGATCCGCATGCCCGAGCACTATGGCGCGCTCAGCCCCATTCTGCATGTGGTGCCGCTGCAATTGCTCTCGTACCACACGGCCCTGGCTCGCGGCACGGATGTGGACAAGCCGAGAAACCTGGCCAAGAGTGTGACGGTGGAGTGACCGGCAACTCCATGGTGGGCGGGGCAATGACGCATGGTATTTGCAAAGCCTGCTCTGCCTCTGCAGGCGCAAAACCCAGGGGTAGGTCTGACGCACACCCGGCTAGGTACGTAGCCAAGCGTCACTCCATGGCATGAGATCAACGGACGCTCAAGAAGTCGCATGGACTGCCCCTGGCCAGGGGCAGTACAGCAGGTCAATGCACAAAACAGACGAAGTAATGCTGGATATATGGAAAAGTCGTGTTCTTGGGCTCAATGATTACCATGACATTTGTTCTGTCAAATCCTGGGTTGCAAGCGCGAATGACTAGCAACATCTTTTAATAGGCTGCTAAGGCTATATACGGTAGGACGCGTCTTGAGGGGCGCCTACGTAGCAGGTTGATGCCCCGCTTTGGGTTTGTGAACGTTCTGTTTGTTATCAGTTCAAGCTGACAAAATCCTGACGATGACCGTTTGTCGGATTGATCCCCCTGTCTTGACAAAGTAACTTGGCAGCTTTGTAAAGCTCGTTTACATTTGGTTTGATAGTCATACTAAATAGAGACGGGCTATGCATAGAAAAATACTGCCAGCTCAGCTGGCGAGGGGTTGGTTCGCCATATGCGCGCTGTTTGTGCTTGGGGTGTTGATTTCCACGCAGAAATGACCCAGTGGGGATGCGGACGAAAACTTGGACTACCAGGAGGTAGTTCATGTATTCCTACGAAGATCGAATCCGAGCCGTTGAGCTCTACATCAAGCTGGGCAAGCGCGTCAGGCCCACCATCCGGCAGCTGGGCTATCCGACGAAGAATTCTTTGAAGGGTTGGTACAACGAGTACCAACTCAAGCTCGACTTGTCCGCTGGCTACGCAGGCCGTGAACCGAAGTTCTCGCAGGCGCAGAAGGCCGCAGCCATCGAGCACTACCTCACCCATGACCGATGCATCGCGGCCACCATGAGGGCGCTGGGCTACCCCGGTCGTGGAACGCTTACCAAATGGGTGCGTGAGGCATTCCCTGAGGCCAGAAGGGCTCTGGTTAGCAGTGTGGGTCAACGAAGGTATCCCGAGAGCTTGAAGCAAGCGGGAGTCATGGAGCTTTGCACTCGGCAGCAAAGTGCGCAAACAGTGGCTGATAAGTTCGGCGTATGCCGGCCAACGTTGTACAACTGGAAGAACCAGCTGCTGGGACGTGAGGCACCCGCATCAATGAAACACACCGATCAATCACCGCAGGAGCGAGAGCGCGAAGAACTCGAGCGCCAGGTTGAGATACTGCGCCGCGAAGTCAGGCAACTGCGCCTTGAGCAGGACCTCTTGAACAAGGCCAATGAACTGTTAAAAAAAGGTCTGGGCGTCGATCTGCAGCTCCTGTCCAACCGGGAGAAGACACTGCTGATTGACGCCCTCAAGGAGCACTACCGCCTGCCAGAGCTCCTCGCACAGTTGGGTCTTGCACGCAGCTCGTACTTCTACCATCGGTCCCGCACAGTGGTCGGCGACAAGTACCTTGTGGTGCGCCAGTCCCTTACCGAGATCTTTGAGTCCAACCACCGCTGCTACGGCTACCGCAGGCTGCAAGCCTCTCTGGCCAGAGAGCAAGGCCCGATCTCCGAGAAAGTGGTGCAGCGGCTGATGAAGCAAGAGAATCTGGTCGTCGCAAAGCCCAAGCGGCGCAGGTTCGCGTCCTACCTCGGCGAGATCAGCCCGGCACCAGATAACATCATCAACCGTGACTTCCAGGCGGCCACCCCAAATGAAAAGTGGCTCACGGACATTACAGAATTCCAGATCCCAGCAGGCAAGGTGTACCTGTCACCCATCATCGATTGCTTCGACGGCATGGTGGTGAGCTGGACCATTGGAACGAGCCCGGACGCAGAGCTGGTCAACTCAATGCTGGATGCAGCTATTGAGACAGTGGCAGACACAAGCGATCGTCCAGTGGTCCACTCTGATCGTGGTGGCCACTACCGTTGGCCAGGCTGGCTCTCTAGGATGAGCGAGGCGAACCTCACCCGCTCGATGTCTCGCAAGGCCTGCTCTCCTGACAACGCGGCTTGCGAAGGCTTCTTCGGCCGCCTCAAGAACGAGTTGTTCTATCCTCGGGACTGGAAGGGCACGACCATCGAGCAGTTCATTGAGGTGGTCGACTCGTACATCCGCTGGTACAACGAGAAGCGGATCAAGATATCCCTTGGCTCTCTCAGCCCTGTTGAATACCGGGCGAGCCTTGGACTTGCGGCGTAAACCAGTCCAAGTTTTTATCCGCATCCCCGGTGGGTCAGGTTTGCGTGGAAATCAACAGCCACCCAAATGCGCTATGACGCCAGAGGTCGCAGAACGCACACCATCACCCCGATGGGTAACACCTCCGTCACCCGCTATGATGAAAAAGGCCGGGTCGTGGAAATCCTCGCCCCAGGTGAAACCGAAGGCGCGGGCCGCAGAACGGTCTACGACAGCAACGGCTGGCCCATCCAGTCCATCAGCCCCAGCGGGCTCATCATCGAAACCACCTACGACGAAAGAGGCCGCATCCAGGCCAGCAAAGACCCGGCTGGCAACGTCACCCGCTATGAATACGGGGAGGACGGCACAACCCAGGCGGGCCAACTCATCGCCACCCAATACCCCACCTACAAAGAAACCTACCAGTACGACCAACAAGGCCGGCAAACTACAGTCACCCAGCACCTGGGAAACAATGAAACCCGCACGCAAAGCCAAGCTTACGATGCGCTGGGCCAGCGCGTAGCCAGCACCGACCCAGCTGGAAGAGCCACGCTCACCCAATACGATGCCATGGGGAGAAACATCCAGAGCACAGATCCGGCGGGGCAAAGCACCAAACAAGGCTGGAATGCGCATGACCAGTTCATCAGCCTGACCGATGCCAACGGCAACACCCACAAGTTTGAATACGACAAGGTGGGGCATCCCATCAAGGAAATTCGCCCTCAGGGCGGCACGATTAAATATGCCTACAATGCCCTAGGTAATCTGATTAGTAGAACTGATGCTGGTGGCAACATCCGCACATATATCTACGATAGTGCGAGCCTCAAAGTTAAGGAGGTAATAAAATTTTCTGATGATCGTATCGATCAAAAAATTGACTACTTTTATGATGCTGATGGTCATCTAATTAAATACGAACAAAATGACCGCAGTGGTACCTTGATTAGTGGTGCTAGTTATAAAATAGATATTCAAGGAAGAGTTATTGAGAGCCTTATCCGATATGGGAAAATTGATGGATTTGCCGAGATAAATTTGACTATTGGCCAGAGTTTTAATGTTGATGGACAATTGAAAAGCAATTTATATTCGGATGGCAGTAGTCAGCGCTATAAATATATTAATGGGTATTTGAGTGAAGTTATTCTTCCGAATGAAAGTATTATCAAATATGATGATTATCAATGGATGATGCCTGGAAGTATTAGTGCGCCAGGTGTTGTTAAGAGAATAATTTATGACAATCTGCAGCAATCTATTGGTTTTGAAATAAAAAATCATAACAATAAAACTTTGGCAAAGCAATTCCTTCAATATGATTTAATGGGGAATGTTGTTCAAACTAAATCTGAGATTGGTCAGACTGATTACTATTATGATCGCATGAATAGAATTGTAGGAATTGAACCGGATGATAGTTTGAAAAATCTAGGCCTGCCCAAAGAAAATTATGATTATGACCCATTGGGTAATCGCATAGGGAGCAGGCATCAGCTTGGTGTATGGAGCTACAATGCGGACAACCAACTTACTCGATACCCGCGATCTATTCCATTTGGTACGGTATCTGTTTTAGATACTGAAGTCAGCTATATCCCTCAGGGTCATGTGCAGAAGGAAGTAAATGGTCAAGAAAAAAGAGAATATGAATATAATGCCGCAGAACGCGTTATTAGGTTTGTGAAAACTTTGAATAATCAAACCTCTCCAGAGGTGGAGTCTAGTTATAAATATGATCCTTTTGGAAGGCGGATTGCAAAGAATATTAAAAATAATAAGGGTGAGACTACCACTTGGTTTGTCTATACCGAAAATGCACTTGTGGCAGAAGTTAATGAGAATGGTCAAATCACAAAGGCGTATGGATTTAATCCTCAGACGGGTCAGCAAGGACTGTGGAGCACCGATCCCCTGTGGCAGGCAAGTGTCATTGACAGTAGCTTGTCAAATATAAATAGTCAGTACCATTATCTGCACACAGATCACTTGGGGACGCCTATACTGGCAACATCTATTGATGGCGATGTAAGTTGGAAGGCCATTAGTGAAGCCTTTGGGGCGACGAACATTTTACCAGAGAGCAGCATTTTGGTAAATTTTAGATTTCCTGGACAGTATTACGATAACGAGACTGATACCTCATATAACTTTCATAGAGACTATAATTTTAATTATGGAAGATATATTCAAGCCGATCCGATTGGGCTTCGTGCAGGAGTCTCTCTTTATGCATACGCAAATTCAAATCCATTAAACATAATAGATTCACACGGTTTGCAGTCGTTTGATCGATTTAATAAATGCAGTAAATTTCGCTGGGGTGATTATTACAATAGAGTTGGGGGGGCCAGTTCTGATGTTGTTGGCTTAAATTCAATAGGATTATTAGATGAATTTATAAAAACGCCGTCTGTTAGTTCCGCAATGGAAAGTACTTTTTCTTTTTACAAAAACCGCCTTCGGCAAGTACTGGAAGGAAAGTGTGGAAGTGCACAAAATTACGCATGCCTAAGTGACAATAAGATTGTTAGTGAAACTATTAGTGTTCAGGAATTTGATGGCGACTATGCAGTAGCTGACGATGGCGATTGTATGGAGCCAATTGGAAGAGGGAAATTATATAATAAAGGGACTTGCTCTGGGAGTTTGACTTGTAACACCGGAGAGTATCATGGAACTTGCTCGCTGCGTTTTTATATTCGAGATGCATATAAAAATCCTTGGGATTATTATAGCTTGGCAGAGAAGGTGGGTGTTAACTTTAATACTGGGACGCCGTATAAAATTCATGCAGACTGGTTTAAATCTAAATCATGGTAGCAAAGCGAAGATTGGTATTTTCTCTATGCGTAAAAATAATAATTGTATACATCGCAATTAAGATTTTCATCACTTTTTTACTGCTTTTTTTTTCAAAATCAGCAAAAAAAAATATCTTGTATGATTCCATATTTTTTGGAGTGCTCGAGGGGGGGGTTATATTAGTGATTTTGATGTGCTGTTTAATTTTTATTTTGCTAAAAATTAAATACAAATTCTACCTAAGGTCGAGTATTATAATTTCTATACTTTTCTATTCAATTGTGAATTCGATCTATATCCTGATTGGGGTTGATGAATATTTTATACTCACCATATATAGTGGCATAGTATATGAATTGTTTGTAATTTCTATATATTCATTTTTTTGTTTGTTATGGGGGTATATTTGAGTAGATTTGTGAAATCGAGTGGATGGCATTAATGCACTGATGGTGTGTGGCGAGCGGGTATGTTTGTGCGGCGGGTACAGTCGACGCTCAACAATGGGGAGCATCTCAAAACCTCTGTTCTGAAAAATCGGCATCAAAAAATCAAAGGGTTGCGAGACGATTTTTTGAAATTTCAGGGGTTTTGAGAGGTTCTCTTTTGTATGACGCATTGAGCCAGCCGCTTGCTTCGCCTAGCAAAGCCAGGGCGCCATGCACGCGCATGAATCCCTGCTTGCCTGTGACGGTGGAGTGACCGCAGTGAATGGTGCTGTATGAAAAAACAGTATCATTTGCGCAAATGCTGCCGCCCCACCGTTTCTACTACCTGCACAACTTTCAGCGTGCGCTCGACTGGATTGGCGAGCGCTATGCGGATTTGCTGGATGTGCGTGAGCAGGCGTTTCTGGCCGGTTTTTCCGGGCTGCCGCAGCCGTCGCAGGCGCTGCTGGTGCGCATGCTGATGCGGCGGGGACCGTGGTTTCGGGCGGACAAGCTGGTGTACGAGGAAATCCCCGATGTTCGGGCGGCCGCAGGCCCGTTGCTCGCGCAAGGCTGGATCGATGCGGATGCCGCCATGGCGCTGGACGAGCTGTTTGCGCTGCACACCAAGCCAGAGTTGCTGCAGATACTGAATGATTTTGGGCTGCAGCGCTCGCTGGGTAAGCGCGAAATGCTTCAAATTTTGCAGCAGACCGAACCAGAGGCGAAGCCCTACGCGGCATGGTTTCCTGCTGCTCCGCATGCGGCATGGCGCGTGGCGATCAGCGATCTGGCCGAGCGGCTGCGGCTGATGTTCTTTGGCAATCTTCACCAGGATTGGTCGGAGTTTGTGTTGGCCGATCTGGGCATCTTCCAATACGAATCGGTGGCGTTCGATGCGCAGTCGCGGGCTTTCCAATCGCGTGCCGACGTGGATGGGTATCTGGCCCTGCAGCAGCTGCGCCAGTTGCTGGACGAGAGCGGGGATGCGGCGGCAGTGCTGGCGGCCATTGACGATGGCCGTGGCGAAGACTGCTGGCGCAACCCCTGGCTGGAGCGGCGCCGCGCCAAGCTGCTGCTGCGCGTGGGCCAGGCCTGTGAGCGTGCGCAGGATTGGGCGCTTGCCAGCGAGGCGTATGCGCGGTGCAACTACCCGGGCGCGCGCCACCGGCGCATTCGGGTGTTGGAGCGGCAGGCGCTTTTTGGCGATGCGCTTGCTCTGGCGCGGACGGCGCAGGCTGCGCCGGAGAGCGACGAGGAAAGCCAGCGCATTGCGCGCATGTTGCCGCGCCTGCTGCGCAGCCTGGGCGAGGCCCGTCCTGGCCGCCGCGCCCATCTGCAGCCCGAGGTGGCGCAGATGCGCATCGATGTGGAGCTGGAGGCGCCACGGCCGCCCACAGCTGTGGAATACGCACTGCGTGACCACTGGCAGAGCGGTGCGGCGCCGGTGTTCTATGTGGAGAACGCGCTCATCAACTCGCTGTTTGGCCTGCTGTGCTGGCCAGCCATTTTTGCGCCGCTGCCAGGGGCATTTTTCCACCCTTTCCAAACCGGCCCGGCAGACCTGGGCGCGCCTGATTTTGCAGCGCGCAGAGCAGCGCTGTTTGATGAATGCCTGGCGCTGCTCGATGGCGATGGCTGGCGCGAGGTGATTCTGCAGCGGTTTGACGCCAAGGCGGGCACGCAGTCGCCCTTTGTGTTCTGGGGCACGCTGACGCCCGAGTTGCTGGCGCTGGCGCTGGCCTGCATTCCTGCGGCGCATCTGAAGCTGCTGTTTGCGCGGCTGCTGTGCAATGTGAAGGGCAACCGCAGCGGCTTTCCCGATCTGGTGCGCTTCTGGCCCGCAGAGCAGCGCTACGAGCTGGTAGAGGTGAAAGGCCCGGGCGACAAGCTGCAGGACAACCAGATCCGCTGGCTGGAATACTGCGCCGCGCATGGCATTGCGGTGCGCGTGTGCCATGTGCGCTGGCGCGATGGGGAGACGCTCTCTCGGGACGCGCCAGACGAGCCCAGCGTGGACACATCGGGTGGAGGCACTGCGTGAGCTACGCCGTTGCCGTGCGCGCGTTGTGCGAGTTCACGGCCCGCGCGGGCGATCTGGACTTGCGCTTCACCCCTGCGCCCACGGCTCTCGAAGGCACGGAAGGCCACGGCATCGTGCGCGCACGGCGCAACCAGGGGTACGAGGCGGAAATCAGCCTGTCCGGCCAGTGGGAGGATCTGCTGGTGCGAGGCCGGGCCGACGGGTTTGACCCGGATGCGCAGCAGCTGGAGGAAATCAAGACCTACCGTGGCCAGCTGGAACGGGTACCCGCCAACCACCGCGCGCTGCACTGGGCGCAGGCCAAGGTGTATGCGCACCTGCTGTGCCAGGCGCGTGGCTTGCCGCAGATACGGGTGGCGCTGGTGTATTTCAACATCGGCACGCAGCAGGAGGCAGTGTTGGCCGAAACCTGGGACGCCGCGCCGCTGCAGCAGTTTTTTGAAGGGCTTTGTCAGCGCTTTCTGGCCTGGGCGCGCAGCGAAGCGGCGCACCGCAGCGCACGCGATACGGCGCTGGCGACGCTGCGGTTTCCGTTTGCGCAGTTCCGCGCCGGGCAGCGCGAGCTGTCGGTGGCGGTGTACCGCACAGCCAGCACCGGCGAGGCGGGCGCCTGCCTGATGGCGCAGGCCCCCACAGGCATCGGCAAAACGCTGGGCACGGTGTTTCCCATGCTCAAGGCCTGTGCCACACAGGGGCTGGACAAGCTGTTCTTTCTGACGGCCAAGGGCACCGGCCATGGGCTGGCGCTGCAGGCGCTCGCCACAGTCAACGCACAGCTGCGCAGCCAGGGCGAGGCCGTGCAGCTGCGGGTGGTGGATTTGCAGGCGCGCGACAAAAGCTGCGAGCACCCGGACAAGGCCTGCCATGGCGACTCCTGCCCGCTGGCCCGTGGTTTTTACGACCGGCTGGCGGATGCGCGCGCCCAGGCGTTTGCCCACCACAGCGCGTTGGAGCCTGCGCAGGTACGGCAGGTGGCGTTGGCGCACCAGATCTGTCCCTACTATCTGACGCAGGAGCTGGCGCGGTGGAGCGACGTGGTGGTGGGCGATTACAACTACTTTTTCGACAGCGCGGCCATGCTGTATGCGTTGACGCAAGTCAACCAGTGGAAGGTGGGCGTGCTGGTGGACGAGGCGCACAACCTGCTCGAACGCGCTCGCCGCATGTACACCGCCGAGCTGCCGCAGTGGGCGCTGGTGGCCGCGCGTGCATCGGCTGCGGGCGCGGTCAAAAAGGCGCTCGATGGCCTGCAGCGCCAATGGGCCGCCATCAACCAGGCGCAGGAGCAGGATTACGAGGTGCATGAGAGCGTGCCCTCCGGCTTGCTGGGCGCCCTGCAGCGCGTGGTGGGCGCGATTGCCGATGCCCAGGGCGACAGCCCGCTGCTACCGGGTGACGCGGTGCTGGATTTTTACCTGGCAGCGCTGCAGTGGCTGGCGCTGGCCGAGCAGTTTGGTCCCCATGCGCTGTTTGATGTGAGCCGGCATGCCAGCGGGCAGGCTGCCATGGCCCGCACAGCAGGGCGCAGAAAGCCGCTGTCCACCCTGTGCATTCGCAATGTGGTGCCTGCACCGCACCTGGCGCCCCGCTATGCGGCAGCGCAGGCCGTGGTGCTGTTTTCGGGCACGCTCAGCCCGTCGCAGTTCTACCAGGATCTGCTGGGGCTGCCGCAGGCCTCGCGTTGCGTCGATGTGCCTGCGCCATTTGATGCGGCGCAGTTGCAGGTGCGGGTGGCGGGCCATATCTCCACCCGTTTCAAGGACCGCGAGCGGTCGCTGGCGCCAATTGCTGATCTGGTGGCAGCGCAGTACGCCCGCCTGCCGGGCAACTACCTGTGCTTCTTCAGCAGCTTTGACTACCTGCAGCGCGTGGCGGCCTGCATGCTGGAGCGACACCCCCACCTGCCCCTGTGGCAGCAGACGGCGGCAATGGACGATGCCAGCCGCACGGCCTTTCTCGACCGTTTTGTGGAAGACGGGCAGGGCATTGGCTTTGCCGTGCTGGGCGGCGCGTTTTCCGAAGGGGTGGATTTGCCGGGCAAGCGCCTGATTGGCGCCTTTGTGGCAACCCTGGGCTTGCCGCAGGTCAACCCCATCAACGAACACATGATGCAGGCCATGGCAGGGCGGTTTGGCGCCGCCCGGGCCTACGACTACACCTATTTCTATCCGGGCCTGCGCAAGGTGGTGCAGGCCGCAGGCCGGGTGATCCGCACCGAGCAGGACCGGGGTGTGGTGGTGCTGATCGACGACCGTTACCGGCGCGCCCAGGTGCGTGCCTTGCTGCCAGCCTGGTGGCACGTAGAGGGTCGTTAGCAGGTTGTTTGCTATGCTATTTAATGATCTGGCGCGCACCCACCAAGCGCTGGCGGCCGGTTTTGTATAAATTCTGGCGCAGCACAGCGCAGCACAGCGCAGCGCTGCCGTGCCATGGCCTGCAACGGCGTGGCAGCCTGCAAAGACGGCATGACGACCGTACTGGCGCATGGCGGGCCAGGGGCCTTGGCAAAGTCAACCAACCTATCGCCAGATCGAGAAGTGCCATGAGCTGGGGCGCACTGCGGGGGCATAGGCGCAACCCGTAAAATCACCGCTTTTGCAGATGCCCCCGTGGCCCTGCATGCCTGATTTTGAACCGCCCGATATTCCTGGCGGCCCGGTGCGCTCTGCGCAGCCTGGGCTCCGGTGCGGGCGTATGTTGGTGCTTTCATGAACAACACCCCCCCATCTTTTTTCAGCCGCATCGCCATTGCGATCGGCAGTTTCTTCGCCATTCTCGGCAACGGCCGTCTGGCGGGCGATGTCAGCCGCCTGCGCGGCGGTGAGGCCCTGGCTGCCGATGTGCAGCCCCAAGAAGTGCGCGTTGAGGTCCCTGTCGAGAAGATCGTCGAAGTCCGCGTGGAAGTGCCCGTGGAAAAAATCGTCGAGAAGACCGTGGAAAAGCGCGTCGAGGTGCCGGTCGAGAAGCTGGTGGAAAAAACTGTCGAGGTGCCGACCGACACCGCAGCCCTGCAACTGCTGGGCCTGATGCAGCGCGAGGCGCGCTTTGTCGACTTCATCCAGGAAGAGGTCGCACCCTACACCGATGCCGAGATTGGCGCTGCCGCCCGTGTGGTGCACGAAGGCTGCCGCAAGGTGCTGCGCGAGCATTTCGCCATGGAGCCCGTGCGCCCTGAGGCCGAAGGCAGCCGCATCACCCTGCAGGCCGGTTTTAACGCCGCTGCCGTGCGGCTGACCGGCCATGTGGTGGGCCAGGCGCCCTTCACCGGCACGCTGGGGCATCGCGGCTGGCAAGTGACGCAAGTCAAGCTGCCGCAACTCACCGATACGCAAGCCGCCAAAATCATCGCGCAGGCCGAGGTGGAGCTGTGAGCATGGAGCACAACGCACAGTACAGCATCGGCATTGACCTGGGCACCACGCACTGCGCGCTGTCATGGGTGGACAGGTCCGCCAGCGACGGCGAGAAAGTGGTGCAGGGCGTGCTGGACATTCCCCAGCTCACCGGGCCGGCCAGCGTAGAGGCCAAGCCGCTGCTGCCATCCTTTCTGTACCTGCCGCACGAGAGCGAGTTGACGGCTGCCGACATGGCGCTGCCATGGGGCGCGCAGCAGGATTTTGTGGTGGGCGAGTTGGCGCGCACGCGCGGCGCTGCCACGCCGATCCGGCTGGTCTCCAGCGCCAAGAGCTGGCTGTGCCACCCCGGTGTGGACCGCCGCTCGCCGCTGCTGCCCGCCGATGCGCCACCCGAGGTGCACCGTGTATCGCCGCTCACCGCCTCCATCCGCTACCTCTCGCACCTGCGCTGGGCCTGGGAGCAGGCCCACCCCGAGGCGCCGTTTGACGCCCAGGACATCACCGTCACCATTCCCGCATCGTTCGACCCCGCGGCGCGCGAGCTGACGGCCGAGGCGTGCAAGGCGGCGGGGTTCCAGAACCTGACACTGCTCGAAGAGCCCCAGGCCGCGCTGTACAGCTGGATTCAGGCCACGGGTGGCGACTGGCGCAAGCAGGTCAGCAACGGCGACGTGATCCTCGTCGTGGACGTGGGCGGCGGCACCACCGACCTGTCGCTGATCGCCGTGCTGGAGCGCGATGGCAATCTGGAACTGCAGCGCGTCGCCGTGGGCGAGCACATCCTGCTGGGCGGCGACAACATGGACCTGGCCCTGGCCTACGGCGTAGCGCGCAAGCTTGCACAAGAGGGCAAGCAGCTCGATGCCTGGCAGACCCGGGCGCTTGCCCATGGCTGCCGCGCCGCCAAGGAGCAGTTGCTGGCTGACGAAAACCTGCAGGCCGTGCCCGTGGTGGTGCCCAGCCGTGGCAGCAAGCTCATCGGCGGCAGCATCCGCACCGAGGTGACGCGCGCCGAAGTGCTCGCCATGCTGGTGGAAGGCTTCTTCCCACAGGTCGCCGTCAGCGACAAGCCCCAGACCCGTGCGCGCGGCGCGCTCACGCAGCTGGGCCTGCCCTATGCGCAGGACGCGGCCGTCACCCGCCACCTGGCGGCATTTCTGTCGCGCCAGGCCGGGGCTTGCGAGCAGATCGAAGGCCTGCAAGGCACGCAGCCTGCGGGCGCGAGCTTCCTGCACCCCACGGCTATTCTGTTCAATGGCGGCGTACTCAAGGCCGGGCAGATCGAGCAGCGCATTCTCGCCGTTGTGAACGGCTGGCTCGCTGCCGAAGGTGCGCAGCCCGCGCGCCTGCTCGATGGCGCCAACCTCGATCTGGCTGTTGCGCGCGGCGCCGCCTACTACGGCCATATCGCAGCCCAAGGCCACGGCGTGCGCATCCGTGGTGGCACGGCGCAAAGCTATTACGTGGGCGTGGAATCGAACATGCCAGCCATCCCCGGCATGGAGCCGCCCATCTCGGCCCTGTGCCTGGCGCCCTTCGGCATGGAAGAGGGCACGGAAGTGGCGCTGGACGCGCAAGAGTTCGGCCTCGTCGTGGGCGAGCCGGTGCGCCTGCGCTTCTTTGGCTCCAGCGTGCGCCGCAGCGACGCCGTTGGCACCATGCTGGACTTCTGGGGCCCCGAAGAACTGGTGGAACTGCAGGAGATTGAAGCACACCTGCCCGCCGAGGGCCGCGCGAGCGGCGAAGTGGTCCCCGTCACCCTGCATGCCCGCGTGACCGACATCGGCACGCTGGAACTCAACGCCGTGCCGGTGGGCGGCAGCGAGCGCTGGAAGGTGGAGTTCGATGTGCGGGCGGAGACTGTAGCCGCAGACGCCGAGCCTGCCGCGTATTGATACCTTGATCTGAACCACCTGCCGCATGACTGCCGTGACTGAAAGCACTTCTTTTGGCTCCGCGCGTTATGTGGTGGGCATCGACCTGGGCACCAGCCACACCGTCGTCGCCAGCGTGCCTTTGAGCGGTGTGGCCGGAGAGATTGCACTGCTGAACATTCCCCAGCGCAGCACGGCTGGCGAGGTGCTTGCGCAGCCCCTGCTGCCTTCGGTGCGCTACCAGGCGGCACCCGGCGAGCTGGGAGACGCCTGGCGTGAGCCCTGGCCGCCGCAGGGTGCCGATGCGCAGGCGCCTGCCGTCATCGGCCGCTGGGCGCGTGATCTGGGCACGGCCGTGCCGGAGCGGCTGGTGGCTAGCGCCAAGAGCTGGCTGTCGCACACCGGCGTGGATCGCACGGCGCCCATCCTGCCCTGGGGCGCTGCTGAAGATGTGGCCAAGGTATCTCCGCTGGCGGCATCGAGCGCCTATCTGGCCCATGTTCGCGCCGCGTGGGACCGCGCACACCCCGAGGCCCCGCTGCACCAGCAGACCGTGGTGCTGACGGTGCCTGCCTCGTTCGACGAAGGCGCGCGTGCGCTGACGCTGGAGGCCGCGCAGCTGGCGGGCCTGCCCGGTGTGCATCTGCTCGAAGAGCCCAAGGCCGCCTTTCACGACTGGCTGGTGCTGCAGGGCGAACAGCTGGCATCTCAATTGGCGGGCAGCCGGTTGGTGTTGGTCGTCGACGTGGGCGGCGGCACGACCGACCTGACGCTGATCCGCGTGGAGGCGTCGCCCGACGGCGGCCTGCCCGTGCTCACGCGTACGGCCGTGGGCGAGCACCTGATGCTGGGTGGCGACAACATGGATCTGGCGCTCGCCCACCAGCTGGAGGCGCAGTTTGCAGGGGAGGGCGAGCGGTTGCCAGCCCCAAGATTTGCCCAACTGGTGCAGCGCTGCCGCATCGCCAAGGAGCAATTGCTGGCTGCCGATGCGCCTGAGCGTGTGGCGGTGACGCTGCTGGGCGGCGGCAGCCGCCTGCTGGCCCAGGCCCGTAGCGCCACGCTCACGCGCGAGCAGGTGCGCCAATGGGTGGTCGATGGTTTTTTGCCGCCCGCGCAGATCAGCGATATTCCCGCCCGGCGGCAGGGCGCGCTGCGCGGCTTTGGCCTGCCGTATCCGGCCGATGCGGCGATTTCGCGGCATCTGGCGCAGTTTCTGTCGCAACACGCTGCTGGCGCTGATGCAGCCCATCTGCCCGATACCGTGCTGCTCAACGGCGGCGTCTTCCACGCCCATGCCGTGGTGGAGCGGCTGACCGAGCAGCTCTCGGCCTGGCGCGGCAGCCCGGTGCGCGTGCTGCACAACCCGCACCCTGACTGGGCCGTGGCGCGCGGCGCGGCAGCGTATGGACTGGCGCGTTTTCAGCCGGTTATTGAAGAAAAAGCGGATTCGGACGAGCAGGATCAGGCGCAGGCTGCTATCAAAATTGATAAGTCAGTGATTGCCGCGCGCCTGCCGCAGATCGGCGGCGGCTCGGCGCGTAGCTACTGGCTGCTGTTGCCCGCAAAATCTGGCGCCCGCCCGCAAGGCATCTGCCTGTTGCCGCGCGGCACGGAAGAGGGTGTGCGCATCGTGCTCTCGGGCCGGCGCTTTGCGCTGCGGCTGGGCGAGGCCGTGCGCTTCAATCTGCTGGCCAGCAGCCGCAGCGATATACCGGCGCAGGCGGGGCAGATTGCCGCGATCGGCGGCGAGGGCTGGGTGGAGCTGCCACCGCTATCCACGGTGCTGCCCGCACCGCAAGGGCGCGATAAGGCACAGGTCGAAGTGCAGTTGCAGGCCAGCATGACCGAAGTGGGCACGCTGGAAGTGCGCTGCGTACCCGCGCAGAAGTCTGGCGATGCCTCCCCCTCCTGGCTGCTGCCGTTCTCCGTGCGTGGTGCTGTACGTGGTGCAGTAAGCGATGCAGTGAGCGATGGCATTGATGCTACTGATTTGGTAGCTGATGGTGCAGACGAAGCAAGCGCCAGAGGCCAAAATGGCTTGAATTCACACGATGCACGCCTGCCTGAGGCCGTCGCACTGATCGATCGCATTTTCGGCAACCAGGCGCAGGACGTGACGGCCAAGGAAGTGCGCCAATTGCGCCAATCGCTGGAAAAAGTGCTGGGCCCGCGCGAGGCCTGGGGCATTGCCCTGCTGCGCGCCTTGTTCGATGCCTTGCTGGCCCGCGCCCGGCGCCGCCGCCGCACCGTGGAGCATGAGCGCGTCTGGCTCAACCTCGCAGGCTGGTGCCTGCGGCCCGGAGTGGGGGCAGAACTCGATGCCTGGCGCATGGAGCAGGTCTGGGCGCTCTATCCCCATGGACTGGGCCATGGCAAGGAAGCAGGCAACTGGACCGAGTGGTGGGTGTTCTGGCGCCGCGTGGCGGCGGGCCTGAGCGAAGCGCAGCAGATGGAACTGCTCGAAGACGTGGCTGGCCACATGCAAAAAGCCGTGCAGCAAACTGCCCGGGGCAAGAGCAGCCATGGCAGCTACGACGATATGCTGCGCCTGTTTGCTGCCATGGAGGCCGTGCCCTGGCAGTACCGCCAGGAAATGGGCCAGTGGATGCTGCAGCGCTTGAAGCGCCCCGAGGAAACCGTGCAGACCTGGTGGGCCATCGGCCGCCTTGCCGCGCGCCAGCCGTTGGCTGCCAACGCGCACCTCGTGATGCCACCCGAAGCTGCGCAGGAATTTCTGAACGCCACGCTCGCCCAGGACTGGCGCAGAAACGAAACCGCCATGTTCGCCGCCGTGCAGATGGCCCGCATGACCGGAGACCGCGCGCGCGATCTGGCGGATGCCGCGCGTGCCCAGGTGCTGGAGAAAATGCGCGCCGCAGGCGCCCCGCCGCGCTGGATCGCCATGGTGGAGCAGGTGGTGCAGATGGAAGCCGAAGACCAGAAACGCAGCTTTGGCGACAGCCTGCCGCCGGGGCTGGTATTGCTGTAGCCGTAGCAGCTTTTGTCGCCAAGGCGGAACGGTTCGCGCGTGCTGTGGGCGCTTTGCCTGTAAATTGGCAGCTTCCGTGTCATCCGTGGGCCGCCGCGCCATGAAAGATTCCGTATTGCATATCCGGCCGCTTGTCGCTGGCGATTTGCAGGCGCTGCTGGCGCTCTACCAGCACTTGCATGCATCAGACGACCCTCTGCCGTCTCCTGCTCGCGTGGAGGCCATCTGGGCAGACCTGGTGGCCGATCCGCGCAATGTCTACGTGGGCGGCTTGGTGGACGGCCAGCTGGTGGCCAGTTGTGTGCTCACCACCATCCCCAACCTCACGCGCGGCTGCAGACCGTATGGTTTGATTGAGAACGTGGTGACGCACAGCGCATTCCGGCAGCGCGGGTTTGGCAAGGCTGTACTGCAGCACGCCTTGCAGCAGGCCTGGGCCCAGGGGTGCTACAAGGCCATGCTGATGACTGGCCGCAAGGACGAAGCGGTGATGCAGTTTTATGAAGGCGCGGGTTTTGACCGCCACGACAAGCAAGCCTTTGTCGCCCGGCCACCGGCGTGACCGGTGCAACAATGCACAGGCTCCATTGCGCAGCAACCGGAGGGTGCTGCCAACAAGTTCAAAACTACCGAAAGAGTTTGCTATGAAATTTGATGTTGTGGCGCGCACTGGCCGTTCGTCAACAGCTGTTTTCTTCTTCAAGCGCAGGTGGCTGGTAGTGGCCGCTGGCGCTGCTGTGCTCGCTGGCGCGCCGCAGGCCTGGGCGCAGGCGGTGGGCAACTGGCCTGCCAAACCCATCACCTTCATCGTGCCCCAGGCGCCCGGTGGTGCCAACGATGTGATTGCCCGCGCGGTGGCGCAGGGCCTGGAGAACTCGCTGGGCCAGCCCGTGGTGGTGGAGAACCGGCCCGGTGCCAATGGCAACCTGGGCACCAGCCAGGTGGCGCGCGCTGCGGCAGACGGCTACACCTTCCTGGTGACAGCGCAAAGCGCCTACACCATCAACCCGGCGCTCTACACCACGGTGCCGTTTGATCCGCTCAAGGATTTCACGCCCATCATGCAACTGGCGGTGGCGCCATACCTGCTGGTAGTCAACCCCAGATTCCCCGCCAAAACGCTGGACGAGCTGGTGGCCTATGCCAAGGCCCACCCGGGCAAGGTGGAATATGCCTCGGCAGGCAACGGCACGCTCAACCACCTGCTGGGCGAAATGCTGAAAAAGCAGAAGAAGATCGAGCTGCTGCATGTGCCGTACAAGGGCGCATCGGCTGCGGCCACCGATGTGGTGGCGGGCCAGTTGCCCATGACGTTCGGCAGCTTTCCCGGTGTGATGCCCTTTGTGACCAGCGGCAAGCTGCGCGTGCTGGGTGTCGCCTCCGACAAGCCGACGCAGCTGGCCCCCGATATTGCGCCCCTGGGCAAGGATCTTGCGGTCACCAGCTGGTACGGCCTGTTTGCACCCGCTGGCACGCCTGATGCCATCGTCACCCGGCTACACGCTGCCATCGCCAAGGTGATGGCAACGCCCGCCATGGCAGAGCGGTTGAAGGGGCTGGGCGCAGAGCCCGTGCAGTCCGATCCGCGCAGCTTCAAGGCAGCGCTGCCTGCCGAGTTGGCCTACTGGAAGCAGGTGGTGCAGGATTCGGGGGCGCACATTGACTGATGCACAACTGCTGGCAGCCTGCGCCGCTGTGCCCCGGGTCGGCCATTTGCCCGCCGGGCCGCGCAATGCCATTACCGATGTGGCGGGCCTGCGCGTGGGCCACTGCACCGTTGCCCAAGGCGACCTGCAAACCGGTGTGACGGTGGTGGTGCCGCCGGTGGCCAATCCCTTTTTGCACAAGCTGCCAGCGGGGCTGGCGGTGATCAATGGCTTTGGCAAGAGTGCGGGCCTGGTGCAACTGGCCGAGCTGGGCCAGATTGAAACGCCCATCGCACTCACCAATACCTTTGGCGTGCCGGCCGTGGTGCAGGCACAGATTGCCGAGTGCATTGCCGCCAACCCCGAATGCGGCCGCAGCCTGCCCACGGTGAATGCGCTGGTGCTGGAGTGCAATGACGGCTACCTGAGCGACATCCAGCGCATGGCGGTGACGGCAGACCACTACCGCCAGGCCGTGCAATCTGCCGCCTATGAGGTGGCCCAGGGCGCAGTGGGCGCGGGGCGCGGCATGTCGTGCTTTCAGCTCAAGGGCGGCATCGGTACGGCCTCGCGCGTGGTGGAAATAGCGGACCGCCACTACACCGTGGGGGCGCTGGTGCAGGCCAATATGGGCAAGCTCGCTGACCTGCGCTGGGGCGGTGTGCCGGTGGGTGCGGTACTGCAGCAGCGCCTGCAGGCCAAGGAGCAGCAGGCCGCGCCCGGCGATGGTGTGGACAAGGGGAGCATCATCATGCTGCTGGCCACCGATGCGCCGCTGGACAGCCGCCAGCTCAGCCGTGTGGCCCGGCGCGCTGCTGCGGGGCTGGCGAATACCGGCTCCTGCTATGGCCACGGCAGCGGCGATATTGCGCTGGCGTTCAGCTGTGCCTATACGCAGCCCGCCGATGTGAACGAACCCATGCCCGCCGTGGCAATGCTGCACGAGGCGCAGCTCGATCCGCTGTTCCGCGCCGCGTCCGACGCCGTGGAGCAGGCCATCTACCATGCGATGTGGCATGCGCAGACGGTGCAAGGGCGCGATGGCCATCGCCGCTGGGGCTGGCAGGATCTGTGGAAAGACTGAGCAATGAAAGTACTGATTTCTGTTGATATCGAAGGCGTGGCCGGTGTCTACCACGCCGAACAGGTGCGTGCGGGCAACCCCGAGTATGAGCGTGCCCGCCGCTGGATGGCCCAGGAGGCCAATGCGGCGATTGATGGCGCCTTTGCAGCCGGGGCCACCGAGGTGTTCGTCAACGATTCGCACGGCGGCTTTCGCAATATGCCGCCCGATCTGCTGGATGCGCGGGCGCAGGTGATTCAAGGCAAGCCGCGTTACCTGAGCATGGTGGCCGGTGTGGAGCTGGGCGTGGATGCGGTGTGCATGGTGGGCTACCACTCGCGCGCCCAGGGGCGCGGCATTCTGGCGCACACCATCAATGGTTTTGCGTTTGCGCGGGTCTGTATCAACGGCCAGACAGCCAGCGAAGCCCATATCTACGGTGCGCTGGCCGGTGCCTATGGCGCGCCGGTGGTGATGCTGGCAGGCGATGATGTGCTGCGCGCAGAAAACGAGGCCCTCTTTCCCTGCGCCGTGTTTGTGCAGACCAAGCGCGCCACGGGCCACGCAAGCGGCATCAGCCTGTCGCCCGAGCAGTCTCAGGCCGCGATCCGTGAAGGGGTGGTGCTGGCGCTGACGCAACGCGCGCAGTGCGAGCCGCTCCTGGCCGCCAGCCCGGTGCGGGTGGAGATCACCGCCACCTCGCCCGGCATGGCCGATCTGTTCTGCCAGTGGCCGACGCTGGAGCGTGTGGATGGCTGCACCGTACGCTTCAGCGCGCCCGAGATCGAATCTGCCGTGCGCATGGTCAACTGCCTGTCAGCCATGTCGTCGATGCTGCGCTAGGCCAATATACGAAGATGTACAAAGGCGTCTCGCGCAGCAGCAACTGCGTTGGTCAGCGTATGGGTATCTGTACCGCAGCGGGCACCGGCACCGCCGTCACGCTGTTCTGGGGCGAGCCTTCGATCACACGGTCGGAATAGGTCATGTACACCAGTGCGTGGCGGCTGGTGTCGACCATGCGCACCACGCGCAGGCGCTTGAAAAGCAGCGATGTGCGTTCGCTGAAGACTTCATCCTGCTGCTTGATCGGCTTTTCGATGGTGATGGGGCCTACCTGCACACAGGCAATCGACGCTTCCGAGCGGTCTTCCGCCAGGCCCAGGCCGCCTTTGATGCCGCCGGTCTTGGCGCGCGAGACATAGCAGGTCACGCCCTTGACCTGGGGGTCGTCATAGGCTTCGACGACGATCTTGTGGTCGGGGCCGACCAGCTTGAAGACCGTATCCACCGATCCAATGGTCTCCGGGCTGGCCATGGCGTGGCCTGCTGCGGCGCAGGCACCGGCCACCAGCATGGCGCGCAGGCAAGGGGCAAATCGCATCATCGAATACTCCTGTAAAAAATCCTTGAAATCTGCGCTATCGCGCATCTGTCAAGGATTTTGTATTTTATTTTTATAGCAGATGCCAGCCGGGCCGGCATCTTGGGGGGCAGCGCGGTCGCTGCGCAGTTTTTCAGGCCAGCGCGGCTTCTGCCACGTGCTTGCGCAGATGTGCCAGCGCTTCTTCCACTTGGTCCACCAGCACCAGGCACAGGTCGTCCGGTTGCAGGCGCGAGAGCGCGTGGTCGATGGCGATGAATTCGCCGTGGATTTCGGTGACATAGCTGGTGCGCGGCGCACCTTGCAGGCCCTTTTGCAGCAGGGCCAGCACCTCGCCGTCTTCGCGGCCACGCTGACAGGCATCCTGGTACAGGATCACGTCGTCGAACACCTTGCCCAGGATCTGGGTCTGCTCGATGATGTCCTGGTCACGGCGATCGCCCGCGCCGCTGATGACCACGCTGCGGCGCTTGGCGGGCATGGCTTCCACGGCCTGCACCAGGGCGCGCATGGCATCCGGGTTGTGGCCGTAGTCGGCAATGATGGTGGCGCCCTTGTAATCCATCACATTGAAGCGGGCAGGCGCATTGTCGCTGTCGCTCAAGAAACCCGCGAGGCCGCGGCGGATGGTCTGCCAGGGCAGGCCCGTCGCCCAGGCGGCGCCGATGGATGCCATGATGTTTTCCACCTGGAAGGTGATGGTGCCATTGCGGGTGAGCGGAATCTCGCGCAGCGGAATGGATTCGCGCCACGAGCCTTCGGCGGCCACGATGCTGTCGCCATCCACATAGACCACGCGGCTGCCCTGGGCGCGGTGCGTGGCCATGACGGGGTGGTGGCGGTCGGCCGCAAAGAAGATGACCTTGCCGGGGCAGACATGGGCCATGGCGGCCACGAGCGGATCGGCCGCGTTCAGCACGGCATAGCCGGTAGGCGCCACGTTCTGCACAATGACGCGCTTCAGCACGCCCACATCTTCCTTGGTGGTGATGTAGTTCAGGCCCAGGTGGTCGCCTTCGCCCACGTTGGTGACGACCGCCACCTGGCAGCGGTCAAAGCCCAGGCCTTCGCGCAGGATGCCGCCGCGCGCGCATTCGAGCACGGCTGCATCGGTTTCGGGGTGGGCGAGGGCGTTGCGGGCGCTCTTGGGACCGGAGCAATCGCCGCTGTCGATCTGGCGGCCGTTGACCCACACACCATCGGTGTTGGTCATGGCGGTGCGCCAGCCGTGCGAGGTGAACAGGTGGGTGATCACGCGTGTGGTCGTGGTCTTGCCGTTGGTGCCGGTGACGGCCACCACGGGAATACGGCCATCGTCGCCCGGGGCGAACAGCTCGTCCACCATGGGCACGCCGACATTGCGCGGGCGGCCGAACGAGGGCGCCAGGTGCATGCGCAGGCCGGGGGCGGCATTGACTTCGACAATGCCGCCGCTTTGCTCTTCCAGCGGCTTGAGCATGGTTTCGCAGACCACATCCACGCCACAGATGTGCAGGCCGATGGTCTGGGCGGCTTCAATGGCGCGTGCGGCGATCTCGGGATGCACATCGTCGGTCACATCGGTGGCGCTGCCGCCGGTGGACAGGTTGGCGTTGTTGCGCAGCACCACGCGCTGGCCCTGGGCGGGCACGCTGTCTGGTGTGAGGCCTTCGCTGGCGATGCGGGCGATGGCGATGTCATCGAGGCGAACCTTGGTGAGCGCCGTGCCATGGCCCGAGCCGCGGCGAGGGTCCTGGTTGACGATGTTCACCAGCTCGCGGATGGTGTGCTGGCCGTCGCCCAGCACCTGGGGCGGCTCGCGGCGGGCCGCTGCCACCAGCTGGCCGCCAACGACCAGCATGCGGAAGTCGTGGCCGGGCAGAAAGCGCTCGACCAGGATTTCATCGCCAAATTCGCTTGCCACCTTGTAGGCAGCTTCCAGGCCTTCGCGGGTGGTGATGTTGACCACCACGCCCTTGCCCTGGTTGCCATCCTGCGGCTTGACCACGACAGGCAGGCCCACTTCCTGGGCCACGGCCCAGGCGTCTTCCACATCGACCACGGGGCGACCCATGGGCACGGGCACGCCAGCGGCATGCAGCAGGCGTTTGGTCAGGTCCTTGTCCTGCGCAATCGATTCAGCAACGGCGCTCGTGGAGTCGAGCTCTGCCGCCTGGAAGCGGCGGGCCTTCGAGCCCCAGCCCAGCTGCACGAGCGAGCCGGTGGTCAGGCGCCGGAACGGAATGCCCCGGGCGACGGCGGCATCGACAATGGCACCCGTGGAGGGGCCAATGCGGTCGTCTTCGTCCAACTCGCGCAATTGGGCAATCGTGGCATCCGCATCGAAGGCGGTGTCGTTCAGTGCGGCCTGGATCAGCGCCTCGGCCTTTTCCATGGCCAGCTTGCCCACGGCTTCTTCTGTGTATTCAACCACCACCTGGAAGGTGCCGCGTTCCACGGTCTCCTGCGTGCGGCTGAAGGTAACGGGGCAACCAGCCTGGGCTTGCAGCGACAGGGCAGCGCGCTCCAGCACATAGGCCAGTGACAGCTGCTGGGCCGCGCCATGCGGCTGCAGCGTGCCAATGGTGGGGAAGCGCGCGCGCAGCTTTTCTTCAAAGCCGGGCATGGCGGTGTACAGCAGTTCGCTGTCGTCACAGTGCACGACGGCTTCGATGGCGGTGCTGCGGGTCCAGAGGTTGGGGCCACGCAGGGCTCGGGTGCGGGTGATCTGCATAGTGTTCTTTCAGCTGAATATCAAGCTATTTATTGATTTTCGCTTATGGGGGAAGCGGTAACAGCTATATTTATAGGAGCAATTGAGGTGCAACCTCAAACTTGGTATTCAAAGGTCTTGATGCCCGCGCCGATCAGATCGGGCGTGATATCGAGCGCCCAGGCCGTTGCAATCGCAGCCAGCAGCGCAGGGGTATCGGGCTTCTTGCCGCCGGGCAGCGACAGGGCATCGAGCGTGCCCAGCACGCGTTCCTGCGTGCCGGTGGCCAGCACCACGTTGTTGCCCTTGACGAACACGGCGCGGCCACCTTCGTGCTGGGCTTCGGTGTTGGCGCGGTGGGCGGCTACGGCTTCGTTGCCGGCATCAGTCGAATACAGGATCACTTCGCCGTCGCACAGTTCGGCGAGGTCGGCCACTTCGGGCAGGTCGGCGTTCAGCACGCCTGCACCTTCGTCCAGCACCACATCGATCTGGGTGCGCATCACGCGGCGCATCTGGCCGGGCTCCAGCACATCGTGGTCGGCCAGTTGCTCGTAGCCATCCATGTCGGTGACCACGCCGACCAGGCAGCGGTCGTAGGCGAGGCCTTCTTCGAGGATGGAGCGGGCCGTGGTCTGGATGACGGCGGCCTGGGCCAGCCGGTTGGTGAGCAGACGATGGGCACCAGCCCAGTTGCCGGTATCGGTCTTTTGCGTCTGGCGGTTGGCGATGAACATGCCTTCGCTGCTGGCAACGCCGGTGGCCTTGCCCGACAGTTGCAGCAGCCAGCCCACAAGGCGTGCGATGAAGGCGTTGTTGCGGGTACCAACGATGCCTGCAATGGGAATGCGGCCAGCGCCAGGCCCGTCTTCACGCGGGAAGAGGTGATCGGCAATCGCCATGCCCACGGGGCGCGGCGCGCCGCTGGTGGGCTTGAGGTGCATGAGCAGGCCCGGGCCTGCGTTGACTTCCAGGATCGCGCCCTGGCCCTGCATGGGCTGGGAGACGTCCTTGAGGATCATGTCCATGCCAGCGATGTCGAGGCCCACGATCTTTGCCGCCAATACGGCGTAGTACGCCACGTCGGGGTGCACATCGTCCAGGCAATCGATCGCCATGTTGCCATTGCGTTGCAGCAGCACGCCCTGGCCCTGGGGAATCACGCTGTCCGGGGTGACATGCTGGCGGTTGAGTTCCAGCTTGACGGCGCCGGCTTCCAGGTTGATCCAGTCGAGCGGGTATTCCTGCTCGGGGCCGCGACGCGGGTCCTGGTTCAGCACGGCAACCAGCTCGCGCAGCGTGGCCTTGCCATTGCCGTACACGCTCACGGTTTCGCCCTTGGTGGCGGCGACGACCTTGTCGCCCACCACCAGCAGGCGGTGTTCCACGCCGTCGATGAATTTTTCGACAATGACATCCGAGCCTTCAGGCTCTGCCAGCGCAAAAGCGGCCTTGATGTCTGCTTCTTCAGACAGCTCCAGCGTCACGCCACGGGCGTGGTTGCCGTCCGATGGCTTGACGGTGACGGGGAAGCCGATGTCCTGTGCCACTTCCCAGGCTTCCTCGGGCGATGCGACGATCTGGCCTTCCGGCACAGGTACGCCACAGGCGGTCAGCAGGCGCTTGGTGAAATCCTTGTCCTGGGCAATGCCTTCGGCAATCGCGCTGGTCTGGTCGGATTCAGCCGTCCAGATGCGACGCTGTGCAGCGCCATAGCCCAGCTGCACGAGGTTGCCATCGTTCAGGCGGATATGGGGAATGCGGCGCTCGCTGGCGGCATCGACGATGCAGCCGGTCGACGGGCCGAGGTAGCGGTCATTGATCGCCGTCTTGATGGCATGTACGGCGGGCTTGAGATCGAATGGCTCATCGTTGATGGCCGCCATCAGCAGCTTGTGGCCATGCTCCAGCGCTACGCGGGCTACGGCTTCTTCGGGGCAGCGGAACACCATGCGGTAAACGCCACGCCTGGAGATCTCGCGCGTCTGACCAAACTCGGCAGGCATGCCCGCCAGGTTCAGCAGTTCAATGACCACATGCTCCAGCACATGGCCCATCCAGGTGCCGCCCTCCAGGCGCTGAATGAAGCCGCCGCGCTCGCCGACACCGCAGGTGTGCTCGATCAGGTCGGGCAACCAACTGGTCAGGCGTTCATTGAGGCCGGGAATCTTGTTGGACGGATAGTCTTCCAGCTCTCCCAGATCAAGCCAGACCTCGAGTACCGGGCGGTAGGTCCAGACGCTGGGGCCACGCAGGAAAGTTGTGCGCAAGAGTTGGATGTCGTTGAATTTCGCCATATCAATCAGCGGATAAACATTGGTAACAATTCTGGAGAATTGCCGTCGATGGGAATGCATTGTGCGCCCAAATCGGGCAAGGCGGTGGGCTGTCAGCCCAAATGCATGGTCATGCGTTAATGGGGAGATGGACGGGTGCCAACGTCATTCCGTATCGCCGCAATAATAAGCGGCCTGCCGGCAGCAACGCCGGGCAGCTGCGACCGCCGAGGGCGGGGAAAAACAACGCTATATGCAAAATCACCAATCCGCGGATGCTTCAGCATTCTTTGCTGGCCCTTTGGGGGCCGAACTGCGAGCCAAGCTCAATAACCAAGAAAACGTCTTAGCCGTCGCTCCCGTTGACTTGGGGGCTGATTTGCGTTTTGCCAGCGGTCTGATCGCCCTGACGTCACAGCGGGTTCTGGTGGCCGATCCCACGACCCGGCAGTGGAGCGAGTGGGCGCTTGCTACGGATTTGAGCGTACGCTTCTATGACCATGGCGGTGTAGGTAATCTGGAACTGCACGACACCACACAGCGCCTGGGCCTGTGGCGCATGACCCTGACCCACCAGACCGCCGTGCTGGGGCTGGTGCAGAAATTCGAGCAGCAGCGCGAGCGCCTGTTGCGCAATGAGGCTTACCAGCACCTGGAGGATGAACGCGCCCACTGCCAGGTATGCGGCACCCTGTTGCCCCCTGATGCCGAAGACTGCCCGGCCTGCGCTCGCCAGAACAACGCACCCACCTCCAGCTGGGTGCTGCTGCGCCTGTGGCGGTTTGCCGAGCCCTACAAAATGCAATTGTTGTTGGGTTTTGTGTTGACCTTGCTGTCCACCGCCGCGCACATGGTGGCGCCGTACCTGACGATCCCTTTGATGGACAAGATCCTGATTCCGTTCCAGAACGGCGAAAAGATCGATAAAAGCCTGGTGATGTTCTACCTGGGGGCCTTGCTGGTGTCTGCTCTGGTGGCCTGGGTGCTGGGCTGGGCGCGCACCTTTGTGCTGGCGCGTGTGTCCGAGCGCATCGGCGCCAATCTGCGCACCACCACCTACAACCACCTGCTGAAGCTGTCGCTCGATTTCTACGGCAGCAAGCGCACGGGCGACCTGATGGCGCGCATTGGCGCAGAGACCGACCGCATCAACCTGTTCCTGTCGCTCAACGCGCTGGATTTCGCCACCGATGTGCTGATGATCGTGATGACCTCGGTCATTCTGTTCTCGATCAACCCCTGGCTGGCGCTGGTAACGCTGGTGCCGCTGCCTTTCATCGCCTGGATGATCCACACCGTGCGCGACAAGCTGCGCACCGGCTTCGAGAAGATTGATCGTGTCTGGTCCGAGGTGACCAATGTGCTGGCCGACACCATTCCGGGTATCCGCGTGGTCAAGGCCTTTGCCCAGGAACAGCGCGAAGCCGACCGCTTTGCCCACGCCAACCAGGTCAACCTGGAGGCCAACGACCGCGTCAACAAGACCTGGTCGCTGTTCACCCCCACGGTCACGCTGCTGACCGAGATCGGCCTGCTCATCGTTTGGGCATTCGGTATCTACCTGGTGGCCAACGAGCAGATCACGGTCGGTATCCTGACGGCCTTCATCGCCTACATCGGCCGCTTCTATACCCGGCTGGATTCGATGAGCCGCATTGTCTCCGTCACACAGAAGGCAGCCGCTGGCGCCAAGCGCATCTTCGACATTCTGGACCATGTGAGCAACGTGCCCGACCCGGCGAACCCGGTCAAGCTGGGCAAGGTGCAGGGCGCGATCACCATGGAGAACGTGGGCTTTCGCTATGGCAGCCGCTCGGTCATCAAGGATCTGAACCTGCAGATCAAGCCCGGCGAGATGATTGGCCTGGTGGGCCACAGCGGCTCGGGCAAGAGCACGCTGGTCAACCTGATCAGCCGTTTCTATGACGTGACCGATGGCTCGATCCAGCTCGATGGCGTGGATGTGCGCCGCATTGCGGTGTCGGATTACCGCAGCAACATCGGCCTGGTGCTGCAGGAGCCGTTCCTGTTCTTTGGCACGATTGCCGAAAACATTGCCTATGGCAAGCCGCACGCCACGCGCGAAGAGATCGTGGCTGCCGCCCGCGCTGCCCATGCGCACGAATTCATCCTGCGCCTGCCGCATGGTTACGACTCGCTCGTGGGTGAGCGCGGCCAGGGCCTGTCGGGTGGTGAGCGTCAGCGTATCTCGATTGCACGGGCGCTGCTGATCGATCCGCGCATCCTGATTCTTGACGAGGCAACGTCTGCGGTCGATACTGAAACCGAAAAGGAAATCCAGCGTGCGCTGGACAACCTGGTGCAAGGCCGTACTACGATTGCGATTGCCCACCGCCTGTCTACCCTGCGCAAGGCCGACCGCCTGGTGGTGATGGACCGCGGCGAGATTGTGGAAGTGGGCCCGCACGACGAACTGATGGCCAAGGAAGGTGCCTACTGGCGCCTGTACATGGCCCAGGCCCGCCGCGCCGAAGAAGATGCCGAAGCCGCAGGCGTGGTGACGGTGCGCGCCGCTGGCGTAACCTACGACGTGCAGGCGATTCCCAAAACGAATGCCGAGTCGCTGAACGACAACGCCTGACCATCCGGCGCAGAAAGTACCCGTATGAATACGAACCTCACCCCTGCCGCTCAGGTGGCAGCACCAATGCCGCTCACGCGCAACCCCTTTGGGCGCCTGGTGCTGCAAAAGGAAGACGGAACCAGTGCCGTGGTCAACCCGGTACGCGCCTTTCCGCTGTCTGCCCCGGTGCATGGCATTTCGCTGATTGCCGAAGACGGCAAGGAAGCACTGTGGATTCCCGATCTGGACGCCGTTGATACTGCAGCGCGCGCCTTGCTCGATGAAGACCTGGCCGCGCGCGAGTTCCAGCCGCTGATCGAGCGCATCCTCAGTGTCTCTACCTTCTCCGTGCCCAGCATCTGGGAGGTCGAGACCGACCGTGGCCCGGTACGCATGACCTTGAAGGCGGAAGAAGACATCCGCAAGCTCGGCAGCCGACAGAACCTGTTGATCACGTCGGCAGACGGCATTCACTACAAACTGCCCGACACCACCAGGCTTGACAAGGCGTCGCGCAAGCTGCTGGAGCGCTTCTTGTAAGTACTTGCCGCCGCTATATATCCACCCAGGCCTGCCATGCAGGCCTTTTTCATGCCCGCGATGTGGAATAATGCAACGATGTTGCAATAATTGTCGGTTTACAACGCGCAGTCCACCCCATGTTCCGCCTTCACCCAACCCGCTGCTTCATGGCTCGGCAGGCCAATGGACGGGTGCGTGCGGTCTGCGTGCGTTGGCTCTTGGCCTGCTGCGCTTTGCAGGTGTTCATGGCCATGCTTGGCCAGATGCACCAGGTAGCGCATGCGCCGCGCGCGGGGGCAGCGTTGGAGGCGTGGAAGAACGACGCTGGTGCGCCTAGCTTGCCCGTGCCTGGTATTGCCCAAGCCGCTGCAGATGGCTCCTGGCCCGCCGCAGATAAAAAGGTGGCCGACAACCCGGTGGCCGACAGCCCGGCGACAAGCGGTATCGAGCGCTGGTTTGGCGCGCACGGCAGCGCTGACTGCGAGCTTTTTCACCACTTGGCATTGGGGCCCGCCATGGCCGGTGTGGCCACGGCCTTGCATACCTTCCTGTTTGCACCCGTGCGCAATGCCTGCATGGGGGCCGTACTGTTGCGCCAGAGCCCGGCGCTGTTCTTTGCGCGTGGCCCGCCCACGGCGCTGTTCCATTTCTGAATCAGGTATCTGCGCTGCTGAATGCGCCAGCCGGGCCAGGCTTTTGCTGGGCCGCGGCAACGGGAGTGTGTTGTGTACCCGCGCGATCCTTTGATCTGAAATGGGTTGATGCTATTTAATTTGTAGCTTAAAGCGCTTCATTCATAGGCGCAACAGGCCGTTTCTTTCTATCTTTGGTTGCCTGCCCGCTGGCGTTGCATGCGGGCGCGCAGCCCTTGGGCATGCCATGTCTTATTCTTCCAAATACTTTTCTTCCTTCACGGCGAGTCTGGCGCAACCGGCCATCGTTGCTGCAGTGGCTGCGCTGTGCGCCAGTACGGCCGTGTTTGCACAAAACGCTGCGGACACGCAGCAAGCCCCCGAAGAGGTCACGCTGGGCCAGGTGACGGTGCAGGCCGATGCACTGGCGCGCAGCGTGGATGACCTGACCACGCCTGCCGATGTGCTGACCGGCGACGAGCTGGTACAACGCCGGGGCGCCAACCTGGGCGATACCTTGTCAGGGGAGCCGGGCATTCAGGCAACCCACTTTGGCGCAGGGGCGAGCCGTCCGGTGATCCGTGGCATGGACGGTGCGCGCGTCAAGGTGCTGCAAAGCGGCGCGGCGATCCAGGATGCCTCTACCGTCAGTCCAGACCATCTGGTGACCACCGAACCCATGCTGGCGCGGCAGATCGAGGTATTGCGCGGCCCATCGGCGCTGATCTATGGCGCGGGAGCCATTGGCGGCGTCGTCAATGTGCTGGACGACAAGATTCCCACCAGCGTGCCGAAAAAAGGCTATGAAGGCCAGGTCGAAATGCGCGCGGGCACAGGCGGTGCGGGTGCAGCAGGAGCCGTGTCGGTGACCGGCGGCAGCGGCAATTTCGCCATCCATGCCGAGGGCATGGCCCGCAATGCGCACGATTACCGCGTCGGCAGCGGCTGGGAAGGCGGAGGCAAGGTGGCAGGCAGCCGCTCGCGAGGCAATGATGGCAGCGTTGGCCTCTCCTGGATTGGAGACGACGGCAGCTATCTGGGCGCGGCCTACACGCGGCAGACGGCAAACTATGGCCTGCCTGGCCACAACCATAGTATTGAAGGCTGCCACCTGCATGGCCTGCACCTGCACTGCGGCGGGCATGACCATGGCGACGGCGACCATGAAGATCATGACCACGACCATGAAAGCGGCGATGTACCCGTGGTGCGCCTGAAGAGTGAGCGCTACGATCTGCGCGGCGAGTGGCGCAACCCTGTTGCAGGGATCAGTGCCGTGCGCCTGCGCGGCGGTGTCACGGACTATAAGCACGACGAGGTCGAGGATGGAGCAGTGGCCACCACCTTCCGCAACCGTGCGCACGATCTGCGCCTGGAAGCCGTGCACGAGCCCATTGCCGGATGGACGGGCGTGTTTGGCCTGGAAACCTCACGCCGGCGCTTTAGCGCCGTAGGAGAGGAAGCCTATCTCCAGCCTACCGTTACCCGCCAGAATGGCCTGTTCCTGATGGAGCAGCAGCGGTTTGGCGATGTCAGCGTTGAAGCCGCAGTGCGCCATGACTGGCAGAGTGTCGATGCCGACGAGGCTGGCGGTGGCGAGCGCCGCAGCCACCACGGCACTTCTGCGTCGATAGGAGCAGGCTGGCGCTTCGCCCCCGGCTGGCGCCTGACGAGTCATCTCACCACCGCGACCCGCATGCCGACCGCCGAAGAGCTGTATGCCAATGGCCTGCACATGGCAACGGCCACCTACGAGCTGGGCAATTCGAGGCTGCGCGCCGAGCGCTCCAACAACATCGATCTGGGGCTGGAGCGCAAATTCGATTCCCAGGGCAATACCATTGCCAGTGTCAACCTCTACCGCAACCACATTGCCAACTACATCTACGGCAAGACGCTGGACGCGGTAGACGGTCTGCAACTGCTGCAATACAGCCAGCAGACGGCCACCTTTACCGGGCTGGAAGCCAAGGTGCAGCACAAGATCAATGCCAACTGGCGAGCCACGGTCTGGGGTGATATGGTGCACGCGAGGCTGGATGACGGCAGCCACATCCCGCGCCTGTCTCCCGCACGCGTCGGCTTGCGGCTGGCGGGCCAGTGGGAGCATTGGCGCAGCGAAGCGGAATGGACGCTCGTCAAACGCCAGAACAAGGTGGCGGAATACGAAACCGAAACGCCCGGTTACGGGATGCTGGGCTGGCGCCTGAGCTACCACGACCGCGCCAGCGACGGCTCGCCATGGCAGGCTTACCTGAAGGTGGACAACCTGACCGACAAGCTCGCGTATGCGCACACCTCGTACATCAAGAACGCAGCGCCGCTGCGGGGCCGCTCGGTGACCGTGGGGTTCGTCAAACAGTTCTGATGGCTTGAATTGCCATTGAAAAGGAGCTGCCAGCGCCTTCTGTGAGGCTGCCGGTGGCTCTTTTCATTCATTCTCATGCGGGCAGAGCAGCAAGCCGAGGGCGGCGCCAGCTTCTGCCCTCAGGTGTTGGCAATCCCGCTGCTCACATGGCCGGCGGGCACATGGCGTGCGGCACTGTTGACGTGGCCGGTCTGGTCGTCAAAAAAGAAATCCGGCTCGAACTCGCGCAGGAACTCTCCCTTGGCCAGGCCTCCCAGAAACATCGCCTCGTCCACGCCAATGTTCCAGTCCATCAGGGTGCGGATCGCGCGTTCATGGGCTGGCGCGCTGCGCGCCGTCACCAGGGCCGTGCGGATGCGCATCTGGCTCTGCGTATCTTGCTGCAGGCGGTGCAGGGCGGCCAGCAGGGGTTTGAAAGGGCCATCGGGCAGCGGGTGCGAGGCGCGCTCGATCTCGTGACGCTGGAAAGCATCCAGGCCCTGGGCCTGGTAGACGCGCTCGGCTTCGTCGGAGAACAGCACGGCATCGCCGTCAAAGGCAATGCGTACTTCATGCGGATGGCCGTCGTGCGCCTGAACCGATTCGGTCAGCACGCGCGCCGCTGGAAAACCCAGCTGCAGCGCCTGCTGCACATCCACTGCATTGGCGGAGAGAAACAGGTGCGCGCCCAGCGGCTTGAGGTAGCTGAATGGATCACGCCCTTGTGTGAAAACTCCGCGCTGGATCGAGTCGAGCCCATGCGCCTTGCAGGAGCGGAACACGCGCATGCCGCTGACGGGATCGTTGCGCGACAGGAGTACCACTTCCACCTTCTGGTCGGTGCCGCTGTTGAAAGCCAGGAGCTTCTTGACCAGCGAAAACGCCACGCCCGGAGGTGCAGGTACGTCCAGCTTCTGCATCTGCAGCGCGACATAGGCGCGGTCGTCACCCTGCTCGAACACGAGGTTCTCTTCCTCAAAATTGAACAGCGCCCGTGATGAGATGGCAACGACGAGCTTGTTATCGAGCGTGACGGGCATAGGGTTCTCTACGGACTCAGGGGGCTAAAAATGCGGTGCGACAGATAAGGCCGCACAGCGCCGCATGCGCTAGCGCACAAACTGGTTGAGCTGAATGATGGGCATCAGCACTGCCATCACGATGATGCCGACAACAATGCCCATGCCGACGATGAGCAGCGGCTCCAGGATGGTTGCAAGGCGCATCGACCGGCGCTTGACATCGCCCGCCAGCTGGTTGGCCACGCGCTGCAGCATCTGCGGCAACTCGCCAGTCTGCTCGCCCAGGCGGGCAAACATGGACAGGAGCGCAGGGTAGCGCTTTTTCTGTGCCAGGGCCGATGCCAGCGGCGCGCCTTCGCGCACCATGTCCAGCGCGTCGATGGCATCCTGGCGCATGGCCTGGTTGTTCACGGTCTGCGCAGCAGCCTGCAGGGCTTTCAGAATGGGCACGCCAGCGTTGCTGAGCATGGCCAGCGTGGAGGCAAAACGCGCCGCGTTGTAATTGCGGGCCAGCTTACCGACGATGGGCAACTGCAGCCATGCCGCATCAAAACGTTGTCGAAAATGCGGCTGCCGCAGCGACAGGCGCAGCATCACCGTGCCTACTACCGCCACACCAGCCGCCAGCCACCACCAGTGGCGGATCAGTTCGCTGAAGGCCAGCATGATGCGGGTGAGGATCGGCAGCGCGTGCTTGGTTCCGGCAAATACCTCGGCGACCTGCGGCACTACATAGCTCATCAGCACCATCACCACCACAAAGGCAAAGCAGGTGACGATGGCTGGGTAGAGCGCTGCGCCCACCAGGCTGTTCTTGAGCTGTTCGCGCTCCTCCAGGTCGTCGGCCAGGCGCTCCAGCACACGGTCGAGGTGGCCGCTGTGCTCGCCTGCGTCGATCACGGCGCGGTAGATCTGCGAAAAATCGCGGGGGTAGAGCCCCAGAGCATTGGCAAAGGTTGATCCGCCATTCACCTCGGCCCGCAGGCTGGCCACCAGTTGCCGCTGCGGTTCACTGTCGATCTCTTCCATCAGCGCGGTGAGCGCCCGCTCCAGCGGAAGGCCAGAACTGATGAGGCCTGCGAGCTGACGCGTCCAGACCGCCAGCCCCGTGGCGTTGAAGACCGAACGGCGGCTGCGCGCCACACCGGGCGTCGTGTCGTCGCTGCCGGAGGTGGGCTCGACCACGAGCGGCACCATGGCCTGGGCGCGCAGCTGGTTGCGTGCTGCCTTGGCGCTGTCGGCCTCGATCATTCCCTTGCGGGTCTGGCCCTGGGCGTCTAGAACTTCGTACGAAAAAGCTGGCATGGGTGGCTGAGTGGAACAAGGTGGCACCGGCCACATCCGGTCTATTGTGCCTGATCCCCATGGCACGGCGATGGCATCGCTCCACATGCGCAGGTTGCATGGTCAAGCGATGCCGGTTGCTATCAATTTAGATGGTCTGGCGCGCACCAACCGGGCGGCGAAACCGCTTTTGCGTTAGACCGCAGCGGACGCTTCGGTCTCCATGGGACCGTCCAGTGCGTCGCCGCGCTGCGAGGCCGGGCGCTGCAGCAGGGGCTCGGCGTAGGTCTTGAACTCAGGCAGAGACGGAAGGCTGCCTTCCATCATGCCCCAGCCGATGTAGCTGGCAAGGCACAGGTCAGCAGCGGTGAAATGGTTGCCGCACACATAACGCTTGCCCTGGACGGCCAGCTGCAGGCTGCGAACCACATCGTCAAAACGGCCAAAGCCGGCGCGTAGGGCCTGCTCGTTCGTCTGTTGGGCCAGCCAGCCTTCGGCCTTGGCGGTGATGGCGGCTTCCACCGGCCCCGCCACGAAAAACAGCCAACGGTAGTAGGTGCCGCGTGCCGGATCGCCGAGCGCTGGAGCCAATTGCTTTTGTGGAAACAGATCGGCCAGGTAGGCCAGGATGGCGGCGGTCTCGGTGATCACCGTGTCGCCATGCTGCAGTGCGGGTACCTTGCCCATGGGGTTGAGCGCCAGGTACTCCGGCGCCTTCATTGTGGTGCCGAATTCCAGTGGCACGGGCTCATAGGTGGCGCCGCATTCCTCCAGCATCCAGCGTACGATGCGGGCGCGCGATTGGGGGTGGTAGAAAAAGCGAAGTGGAGCGGGGTTGTGAGCGTTCACGGTATGTCCTTGTCGTCATGGCGAAGCTGCCATGCAGGCAATGTAGAAAGAGGCGCTGACAGTTTTTGTCAGCAGTGAACAGGTTCTCGGAGCCTCAGCGTCTTCTAATCCAGCGTGTAACCCGTCTCGGCCAGCCAGCGCTGGATCAGGTGCTGGCGCGCCTCTGGGTAACGCTCACCCAGGTCTTGAAGGTGGTGCACGCGGTCGGCGCGGAAATGGCGAAACGCCTGGCGCAGCTCGCACCAGGCGGTGACGACCCGGCTGCGCTCAAAATAGGCCATGGCCACGGGCCATACCAGGCGCTCGGTCAAGGTGCCATGCTGGTCCTGGTAGTGCAGCACTACCTTGTGCTCGGCGCGGATGGCGCGGCGCAGCGCGGCCTGCCAAGCCTCTGGCGCAGGAGTCTCATGCATATTGGGCACCAGCAGTCCGCTGGTGTCAACGGCAATGCGCAAGTCCAGCGGCAGCGCGGTTCGGATGCGGGCCATGGCAGCTTCGGCGGCCCGGGCAAGGTGAGGATCTGCCTGCAGGCTGGCCCAGCGTGCGCCCAGCAGCAAGGCCTCCAGCTCATCGGCGTTGAACATCAAGGGCGGCAGCAGAAAACCGGGTCGCATCTCGAATCCCACGCCAGGGTCACCTTCAATGGCAGCGCCTTGTTCACGCAGGCTGGCGATATCGCGGTAGAGCGTGCGCAGGCTGATGTCCAGGGTCTGGGCCAATGCTGGCCCGGTTTGTGGCTGGCGCGCGCGGCGCAGCAGATCGAGCAGTTGCAGTAGACGGGCAGAACGGGACATGGCGCAAGCATAGCGCGCCTGTGCCGAGGGGCTGTGGAGAGAGGCGCAAAAAAGCCTGGCCAGCACTCGTCGAAGAAGCGGTTTCCTTCCGGGCCACGCTTGCCATAAAAAAGGCCGACTCTGTCAGCCGGCCTTTCACTCGCAATGCCAACGGGTGTTTTATGCGGGCGCTTTCTGCCCGATCTCGAAGTTGGCCTGGATCTCCAGTGCGCGCACCAGGCCCGAATGGTCCCAGCCTGCGCCGCCATGTGCCACGCAGCTGTTGAACAGCTCCTGCGCCTGTGCCGTGTTGGGCAGCGATACACCCAATTGCCGTGCGCTGGAGAGCGCCAGGTTCAGATCCTTCTGGTGCAGCGCGATGCGGAAACCCGGGTCGAAGGTGCGCTTGATCATGCGCTCGGCGTGCACTTCCAGAATCTTCGAAGAAGCGAAGCCACCCAGCAGCGCTTCGCGCACGCGGGCAGGGTCGGCGCCAGCGCGCGATGCGAACAGCAATGCCTCGGCCACCGCCTCGATGTTCAGTGCCACGATGATCTGATTGGCGACTTTGGCGGTCTGGCCGTCGCCATTGCAGCCCACGAGCGTGATGTTCTTGCCCATCTTCTCAAAGAGCGGCTTGACGCGCTCGAAGGCGGCGTCCGGGCCACCGACCATGATGGACAGCGTGGCATTCTTGGCGCCGACTTCGCCACCGGAGACGGGCGCGTCCAGGTACTGAACACCCAGGGCCTGGATGCGCTTGGCAAATTCCTTGGTGGCAACAGGCGAGATGGAGGACATGTCGACCACGATCTTGCCTGTGCTGCCCTTGAGGCCTGCAGCCAGGCCGTCTTCGGCGAACAGGACTTCTTCGACATCAGGCGTGTCGGGCACCATCACGAAGATGATGTCCGCCCGCTCGGCCACACCGCGCACGGTGGTGCATTGGGTCGCGCTGCTTTCAGCGATGTTCGCAGGCATCTTGCCTCGGGTATTGACGAACAGCTGGTGGCCGGCCGCGATCAGGTGGCTGCACATGGGTGCGCCCATGATGCCCAGGCCGATGAAACCGAGCTTGAGGGGCGTTGCATTCATGAAGAGATCTCCTTGGTTTTCTTGAATATCAATTTCTATAGTGGATGGCGCTTATCAGGCGGCCACGGCAGCGCATTTCTGGCCTGCAACAGTCTCGATCCAGCGCAGCCCGGATTCGGTGTCTTTGGCGGGCTTGTACTCGCAGCCGACCCAGCCGGTGTAGCCGATGCGGTCCAGGTGCGAGAACAGGAAGGGGTAGTTGATCTCGCCCGAGCCCGGCTCGTTGCGGCCCGGGTTGTCGGCCAACTGCACGTGGCCGATGCGGGCCAGATGCTTTTGCAGGGTGGCTGCCAGTTCGCCTTCGGTGCGCTGGGCATGGTAGATGTCGTACTGCACAAAGGCGTTGGCGGCGCCCACTTCGTCCAGAATGTCCAGCGCCTGGTCCGTGCGGTTCAGGTAGAAGCCGGGAATGTCGAACGGGTTGATGGGTTCGACCAGCAGGCGCAGGTTGGCCATCTTGAGCGCTGCGGCGGCAAAGCGCAGGTTTTCGACGAAGGTGCGGCGCAGCGTGGTTGCGTCCACACCTGCCGGTACCTTGCCGGCCAGGCAGTTGAGCTGAGGCACGCTCAGTGCGTGGGCATAGGTCACGGCCTTGGCCACACCGGCGCGGAATTCATCCACGCGCCTGGGGTCGCAGGCGATGCCGCGCTCACCCGCATCCCAGTCGCCCGCAGGCAGGTTGTGCAGCACGATCTGCAGGCCTGTGGCGTTGAGCCGCTCCTGTATTTCTTCGACCGTGTGGGCATAGGGAAACAGAAATTCGACAGCTTCAAAGCCTGCATTGGCGGCGCGCTCGAAACGCTCGAGGAAGGGTACCTCGGTAAACAGCATGCTGAGATTGGCAGCAAAACGGGGCATGGCAAAACTCCAGTGAAAAAGGGGAACGTTCAATCCAGCAGGGCGAGCGCGCTGGGGGCATCGGCCTTGCCTGCGGCCAGACCCTCGAACTCGACCACGTTGTCGATTTCGGTGCCCATGGCGATATTGGTCACGCGCTCCAGAATGCATTCGATGACGACCGGTGTCTGGTGCTCGGCCATCCAGGCTTCGGCCTGTTGCATGGCGGGGGCAAAGTCTTCGGGACGGTGCACGCGGATGGCCTTGCACCCCAGGCCCTCGACGACCTTGACGTGGTCCACGCCATAACCGCGCGCGGCCTCATCCTCGCTCATGTTGATGTTGTCGAAGGCGAGCTGCACGCAGTAGTCGATACTGAAGGCGCGCTGCGCCTGGCGGATCAGACCCAGGTAGCTGTTGTTGACCAGCACATGGACGTAGGGCAGCTTGAACTGCGCTCCCACGGCCAGCTCCTCGATCATGAACTGGAAGTCGTAGTCGCCGGACAGGGCCACGATCTTGCGCTTGGGATCGGCCACGCGCACACCCAGGGCGGCAGGCGTGGTCCAGCCCAGTGGGCCTGCCTGGCCGCAGTTGATCCAGTTGCGGGGCTTGTACACGTGCAGGAACTGGGCGCCTGCAATCTGTGACAGGCCGATGGTGGATACATAGGTGGTGTCGCGGTCCAGCGAGCGGTTCATGCATTGGTACACGCGCTGAGGCTTCATCGGTACATTGTCGAAGTTGGTCTTGCGCAGGTATTCGACGCTGTTCTTGCGGCCCTGGCACTCGGAGACCCAGGCGCTGCGGTCCTTGAGCTTGCCCGCAGCTTTCCATTCGCGGGCCACGGCAACGAATTGCTCCAGCGCCGCTTTGGCGTCGGAGACGATGCCATAGTCGGGCGCGAACACGCGGCCGATTTGGGTGGGTTCAATGTCCACGTGGATGAATTTGCGGCCCTTGGTGTACACATCGACCGAGCCGGTGTGGCGGTTGGCCCAGCGGTTGCCGATGCCGAACACGAAGTCCGATGCCAGCATGGTGGCGTTGCCATAGCGGTGGCTGGTTTGCAGACCGCACATGCCTGCCATCAATGGGTGGTCGTCGGGGATGGTGCCCCAGCCCATCAGTGTGGGGATTACGGGCACGTTCAGCGTTTCTGCCAGCTCCACGAGCAGGTCGGCCGCGTCGGCATTGATGACGCCGCCGCCGGAGACGATCAAGGGACGCTCGGATGTGTTGAGCATTTCGATGGCCTTCTCGGCCTGCTTGCGCGAGGCAGCAGGCTTGTAAGCAGGCAGTGGCTCGTAGGTGTCGATGTCGAATTCGATCTCTGCCAGTTGCACGTCGATGGGCAGATCGATCAGCACGGGGCCGGGGCGGCCGGAGCGCATCAGATGGAACGCCTGCTGGAAGGCGCGTGGCACCTGGGCGGGCTCCAGCACAGTGGTGGCCCACTTGGTGACGGATTTGGCAATGGATGCGATATCTACGGCCTGAAAGTCTTCCTTGTGCAGGCGGGCACGTGGTGCCTGGCCGGTGATGCACAGGATCGGGATGGAATCGGCACTGGCCGAATACAGGCCGGTGATCATGTCGGTACCCGCCGGGCCGCTGGTGCCGATGCACACACCGATGTTGCCTGCGACGGCGCGGGTATAGCCTTCGGCCATGTGGCTCGCGCCCTCGACGTGGCGGGCCAGGATGTGGCCGATGCCGCCGTGGTCCTTCATTGCTGCGTACAGCGGATTGATTGCAGCGCCGGGCACGCCGAATGCAACGGTCACACCTTCCTTTTCGAGCACGCGGACTGCGGCTTCGATTGCTTTCATTTTGGCCATGAGGTCTCCTTTACAACTGGGATTGACTGTATTGAAGACAAACGCTTGCCGGAAGGCGCATGCAGACCATAAAATTTATTCCACTCAAGAATAGATAAGAGCGTTTCGCTTGGAGCGCCGCGCCGCCAGCATCTGCGTTCAGGTGCAACGGCGGCATTGCGCGCGGTTCGGGCAGAACACTTCAAGGAGACAAAATCATGGACAGACTCGATGCCATGCACATGTTTGTGCGCGTGGTGGAGACCGGCAGCTTCACCAAGGTGGCGCAGGAGTTCTCCACCACCCAACCCACCGTGACCAAGCAGGTTGCGGCCATGGAGGCGCGGTTGAAGGTACGCCTGCTCAACCGCAATACGCGCGGCGTGAGCCTGACCGAGGCTGGCGCGCTTTACTACGAAAAATGCAAGCTCATCGTGAGTGATGTGGCCGAGGCCGAGAACGTGGTCAAGGTGCGGCAGACGCAGGTGCAAGGCCAGTTGCGCATTGGCAGCTCGGTCGCCTTCGGGAGACGCGTGTTGATTCCGCTGGCGATGGAATTCATGAAGCACAACCCCCAGGTGCAGGTGGACCTGAGCTTTGAGGACCGCTACACCGATCTGGTGGCCAATGGCATTGATGTAGCACTGCGCCTGGGCAAGCTGGCAGATTCTTCGCTGGGCGCGCGCATGCTGGGCGTGAACCCCTGGACGCTGGTGGCGTCGCCATCGTATCTGCGCAAGCATGGAACGCCACGCAGGCCATCCGATCTGAAAGAGCACTCCGCGCTGATCTACAGCAGCGTGCAGGGCAACGATATCTGGCGGCTGCGCAATGCCAGTGGTGAGCCGGTCTCGGTACCTGTGACGGGGCGCTTGCGCTCCAATAACTTATCGGCCTTGCTGGCTGCCGCGCGCTCGCACATGGGTATCGCGGCATTGCCGCGTTATGTGGCGCATGAATCGCTGAA